>CAIXSY010000216.1 GCA_903922175.1 uncultured delta proteobacterium
GGCGCGCCGCTGGGAGGCTCACAGAGGCACGAGGATGCGTCCGAATTTTTCAGGCAGTAGGTGTGCCTCAAAGTCGTCAAGGGGGAAGAGAAATATATTTTTCTAATTGCCCACACGCGGGCGCGACTCCTCTTTCGTTCTTTGCGCGTCTGCTATTTTCTTGATTCTAAAAACCCACCCGGAAGTTCTTTAATGCGTAAAATCTCAGGGGTTTGGGGACAGCGTCCCCATCGCCTGGAATGTGCTTGTGCATAATCTCTGGGTGCTCGCACGCCTGCCGCTGGCGCGGCAGCTGCCTCAGGCTCTCGCAGCTTAAGGTGAATATTTAAACTAACTTCGCTGACTTACGGCGGGTGCCCTCAATACACAAGCCACATTCACTGGCAACAGCAAGCCATGGTTTGATGCTAATTACCAGGCAAACTACAACAATGGGGCGACGATGAGTTCAGAAGCTACGCTCGGCAACACACCGGCAGGTCAGGTACCAACTATCAGCGGACTGCAAGAGATGATCGCAAGTCCTGGTAGAGCATTTCTGTCGGCCAGTGGGGAGACACCTATCCCTTCTGTTAGGACGGACGAAAAGTTGATGATGGAGGCTGCCGAGAGAGCCGCAGTCCTTAGTGCGCTTGGGAACGCCGAGATGAAAATACTCGATACTGCCATAGGAAATTATGGATTTGCCCAATTGCTTGTCCGTCTCGTCCCCTCAGAAGAAAATAAATTGGCTGTGATTAAGGCTCTCCGGAGCTTGGGAGATACCGAAGAGCGGCTCATCAAAGCCGCCAGATCGGAAAGCAATCCCTAAAAAACATCCTGGTACTGGGTAGCTCAAGGTAGCAGATTGTACGGCCGGTGCTTCCTACTTCGCCTTGCCTTCCCCCTTCGCCCGGCCTTGCGGCCGGAGCTACGGCGGACAGGCGCGGCAAGTGCTACGTAGGACAAGACGGAGCACACGTCGCGCGCCGCTAGTTGGTGCGACAGCGGAGGCATGCGAAGCCTCAATCTGGCCAGGAGCGCGGCATGACGCGGCTAAGTGACTGCTCGTGAAGGTAATTTAAGACAGTCCTGTAGCAGAGCTGCTCATGCAGCTCTTTGACTAAGTACCCATGTAGTTTGACGCCCATCCAGTGAGTCTCTCCAACCTTCGATGGATCTAACACGAGAGGGATGATCTCTGTACTGAACTTTTCTTTGGAGATCTTACGTGGTCGACCGCTACGTTTCTTAATAGCGACTCCGTCGATGCCATGTATAGCGTAGTCCTGTGCCCAGCGCTCTATCGTCCTAACAGATTTGGCACTGATACGTGCGACCTCATCCTTTTCATACCCTTCAAGCAGTAGCAGCTCGACAGCTTGAAAGCGAACAAATCCCTCCTTGGTCGGCGCGCACTGCTTAGCTATCCGAAGTTCTTCGGGTGTTGCGTTCTCTGATGCATTTGACTCCACATCGCATTTTATTACATGAAATCAATAGCTTAGATATACCCCTCTTTTTCCTTATGCCATGCTGCTTTCAGAGAGTTTTTGGCTTTACTTTTCTGCACGGTGTTGGAGCGAAAGGTTCTCGCACCGAAGGTGGGCTAGGTCTACCCTTTTTGTGGCGTTATCAACGGCTGCAGCATGGTGCAAGAAAAGGGTAGACCTCAGTCCGCCATCAATGCGTTTTTTGCATCGAGATTTCTTGCGGACGGCATAGGCTAAAAGTCCACCAGCTTCTTGGGAATCAGTGCCACTCGCAGGGCGTTAAGTACGGCAAATAGATCGATAAATTCCTGGCCGATCGCTCCGGCGACGGGAGTGAGCATGCCATAGGCAGCAAGCACCATGCCGGCTATGCTAAACACCATTCCACCAATCGCGCATTGTAGGGCGATGATACGCATGCGTCGGGCGATATGAAAAAATTCATCGACCTTCTCCAGTGAGGTGTCCATAATCACGGCACCGGCCGCTTCGGAGGTAATGTCGCTTTGGTGACCGAAGGCGACCCCGACGGTTGCGGCCAATAGTGCGGGTGCATCGTTGATACCGTCACCCATAAAAAGTGTCGGTGCCAGTGTTGTTTCGTGCGCCACGATGGCTACCTTTTCCTCAGGACTTTTGCCGCCGTATATCTGGCTTATGCCGACTCGCTCAGCAAGATGGCGTACCTCCTCCTCGCGGTCACCAGAGACGATCATGACTTTGCTAAACTTGTGCTTGGAGCCGAGATGTTCGATGAACGAAAGCGTGTTGTGGCGTGGTTCATCGCGGAAGCGATAGAGCGCCTGCACGTTGTCATCAACGACGAGCACGCATTCAAGCCCGCCGACAGAGGGGGGGAGCTTTTCGGCGCCGGGAAGTTTCCTTTCGCTTACGACTTTACGACTGGTGACGAGTACGGAGTGTCCCATGACGGTAGCCCAGAGGCCAACGCCTGCCTCTTGGTGAACTTCGCTGGCGGCGTTGGAGGTGATCCCATTGGCTCGCGCCTTGCGTACCACGGCTGTGGCTAGCGGATGCTTGGAGTACTGCTCGGCACCGGCGGCAAGAGCGAGCATCTCGGGGGCGGCGATGTCACCGATGACGATCTCTTCTGAAAGCAGGGGTGTTCCATAGGTGAGCGTGCCGGTTTTGTCGAGAATGATCGTGCGGCAGGTCTCGACCCGTTCGAGTACTGCGGGATCTTTAATGATGATGCCGCGTTTTGCTGCAAGAGATATTGAGCCGATGATAGTAACGGGGATAGCGATTAAAAGCGGGCAGGGGGTGGCGATGACGAGCACGGCCAGAAAACGCACCGCATCTCCCGACAGATACCACGCAGCGAAGGCAATGATTAGGGCAACCGGGGTATAGAAGGCACCGAGTTGATCGCCCAAACGGCGCAGCGAGACCCGTTTATGCTGGGTCTCATCCATGACCTTGGCGATACGCGCATAGCGCGAGTCAATAACTTTGCGTACGGCTCGAATGACCAGAGCGCCTTCGCCATTAATTGCACCGGAGATTACCTCAGACCCTGGAGCTTTGGACATCTCGTAGGGCTCGCCGGTGAGGAATGCCTCATCCATCGTGCCGTTACCTTCGATGACAACACCATCGACCGGGCAGATATCTTGGGGGGGGACCACGAGGATGTCGCCCACAGCGACCTGATCGCTGTTGATCTCTTCGATCTTCCCATCGACACGTCTTTTGGCTATCTGTGGCATGCGTTTGGCGAGTGCTTGCAGTACGGCTGAGGCTTTACCACTTGCATAACGTTCAAGTGCTGTGCCCCCGGAGAGCATTAAGACGACGAATGCACCAGCAAGACATTGATCGAGAAATACCGAGGTGACGATCGAGAGTCCGGCCAGTAAGTCTGAGCCGAATTCGCCGCGCAACGCCTTGCGCCCTAACTCCCAGACTAAGGGGATTCCACCCAGAATAAAGACGACGTAGAGCGGGATCTGCGCGGCAGGATGAGTAGCGTTGACAAATACCATCGCCACAAGGTGAAGGGTGATGCCACACAGGGAGAGAATAGCGATGCGAAGTTCGGTTGAATGCATAGGGATTTATTGTTCCATCTTACAGGGTATAAACCTTCGGCTTTAGCCGGAAGTGCTTCAGTGAGGTATTCTTAGTCCTGGTGCTGGTCGTGGTCCAAATTCATGACCATGACCAGCACCAGGACTAAGAATACCTCGCTCTACCTCATTGGACCGCACGGCTTCAGCCGGTAGTGGTTTAGATAGAGCTGAATTTTGACCGGTTATGTTACTCTGCAGTGGGGAGATACAGCAACAGAAATCTGCCTTAAAATATTAATGACCATAGTTTGAAATTTTGATGGAATAAGCGAGACTGTAGGCAAAAGATAGGCAAAAGAGGATTTACGAATGAGTATCTCGCGCATATTTCTTGGTTGGAGTGAGCCCTGCTTGCGGCTTTCGGCGCGGTATTTAGCAGATCAATTTTGCTCTTCAGGTAGCATTGATCTGCATCATGTAATTGTGGCTCTTCCGGTAGGGCGTGCGCTTCGACGGCTTACCGAGCTTCTTGTCGAGGAGGCTAAAGCTCGCAACGTACGACTAATTCCTCCGGCGCGAATGCTCACCAGTGGCGAGGTACCTGAGCTTTTGTATGAACCGGTGCTTCCTGTGGCGAGCGATCTGATCAGGATTCTGGCTTGGCGCCGTGCGCTGCAGGAGTTATCGAGTGCGGAGCTTTTTGCTCTTACCACAAGTGTGCCGAAGTCCCCCGATGACCGCGCCTGGATGGGGCTAGCCGAGACGATGAGTGGGCTATGGAACACACTCGCTGCCGGTGTCGTTCGTTTTAGTGAGGTCTCAGGTAAGGCCGAACAGCTCGATCTCTTCGAGGAAGAGGAGCGCTGGCAGGTATTGAGTTCCGTGTTTACGAGGTACACAGCTGCACTTAGCGCCGCTGGTTACTCTGACCCTCAGGTTAACCGGATCGAAGCCCTCGATCGTGGGCAGCTTAGCTGTGATAAAACCATTGTGCTCATTGGCGCAAGTGATCTCTCGCCTCTGCTTCGAAGTATGTCACGTGCCTGCTCGAGCGAGGTACTCTCACTTGTTTTTGCTCCGCAGAGCTATGCCGGGCATTTTGATGATTGCGGCGTCCTGCTCAAGAAAAGGTGGGCTGATGAAACGGTAGAGCTGGCTGATCAGCATCTGCTCCTTGGCGCAGGGGCCGAGAGCCAGGCTCGTAAAACAGTGGCCGCGCTGGCTTCTTTTGACGGTGCCTATTCCGTCGAGGAGATTAGCATCGGCGCTGGGGATCCTCTTCTGATACCGTACCTAGAACAGGAGCTGCGGAGTGCCGGCGTGGCTTGCCGCAGCGCTGCGGGGCGCGCACTCTCTGAGACCGCGCCGGTCAAGCTCTTAAGCGCAGCGGCGCGCTTCGCCTCCTCTCAAAGTTTTACAGCGCTGGCCGCACTTTTACGCCACACCGATTTTGAGATCCTCCTGCGAAGCACGCTTGGGGAGCAGGGAAGCGTGCTGGCGCTCCTTGATGACTACCAGCACCGCCATCTGCAGGGGCGGATCAACCAGGCACTTCCAAAGGATCAGCGTAGCGGCATGAGGGTGGCCGAGATCGCTGCAGCCGCGCAAAAACTGCTGGCGCCGCTCCTTGGTTCGCGCCTTGTGTTAAGTGAACTACCGGCACGTGTGCAGGAGTTTTTGCTTGCAGTTTATGGAGGTAGAGAGCTTCGCGGCGATCACCCGAGTGAGCGCGAGATTATTGAGGTCGGTGAGGCGCTTGGCCAAGAGCTCCTTCTCTTCATAGATCTTCCCCAGGAGTTTAACGTCGAAATGGCTCCAGCTGAGGGGCTCACACTTCTGCTTGATCGCTTGGCGCAGGCGAAGACGAAGCCGGCCCCAGGGAGTGCGGCGATAGAGGTTCTGGGCTGGCTCGAACTGCAGCTTGATGATGCTCCGGCACTGGTTATTACGGGAATGCATGAGGGCTCGGTTCCCGAGGCGATCAACGCCGATCCCTTTCTGCCGGATGCACTACGGAGTGCGCTCGGTCTTTTTGATAACGAAGGGCGCTACGCGCGTGATCTCTTCGCCTTTACGAGTATCTGCCATAGTCGCGCCGCGCTACGGGTCGTTGTTGGCCGACGCTCGGTGCGTGGCGAACCGGTTTTACCGGGCAGAATTCTTCTCGCGTGTGGCGAGAAGCAGAAGCTCGAGCGTATTTTGCGCCTCTATGGAGAGGGGGGTACGAAAGATGAAGATGCGACTGCGGTCAGGGCGGATGTGCGCACTCAGAGCATCTTTGTCATTCCCGCTCGCCCCAAAGCGCTCACCGCGCCGATGACACGGCTCTCGGTAACAGCCTTTGCTGATTACATTGAGTGTCCGTATCGCTTTTACTTACGCCACGTGCTTGGTCTCTCGCGTCAGACAGATTGCATGCGTGAGATGGAGCCGGACGTTTATGGAGCACTCGTGCACAGTGTCCTACGACGCTTTGGCACCTCCGTTGTTGCCTCAAGTAGTGATGCCAAGGTGATAGGTGAGTATTTAAGCGCCGAGCTTAAGCATGAGGCAGAGGATCTCTTCGGCGCGCATCCGCTACCGGCGGTAGTGGTCCAGATTCGCCAGCTCGAGGCGCGCTTGGCTCGCTTTGCTGAGGTGCAGGCGGCACACCGCGCCGAGGGTTGGGAGATCGCCGAAACCGAATTCGATCTTGGTGCTAAAGCCGAACCGTTTCACATTGATGGCGTGCCCTTTGTTATTTCAGGGCGTATCGATCGCCTCGATGTTAAACGTCAGGGGACGAGTGAGAGTTTTGCTATTATCGATTATAAGATAGGTGAAAAGGGGAGGGAGCCGGAGGAGGTCCATGGTGGTGGTAAAAAAGCATGGAAGGATCTGCAGCTTCCACTCTATTACCATCTTCTGCGGCGTTGGAAGGGGGAGGAGTGGCAGGGCGAGGTTCGACTGGGCTACGCTCTTTTGCCGCGCGACCTCGGCGACACCAAGTTTGCCTTTGCCGATTGGAGCGAGGACGATCTTATTCAGGCCTTTGAAGTGGCCTTCGAAGTTATTCGTCAGCTACGGGCCGAAGTATTCTGGCCCCCGAGCGAAAAGAGGATCGCCTTTGATCCGTACGCAATCCTGCTTGGTGCAAACCAGTTTCTGGCCGATGCCGACGAGGGTGGCATCGAGGATGGAAACAACGAGGACGGAAGCAAGGAGGACGCCGCATGAACTCCGCCATTAACTCGGTAATCCAACACACCTTGATCAAGGCGAGCGCTGGTTCGGGCAAGACCTTTCAGCTCAGTAACCGCTTTATTACCCTGCTTGCCTTAGACGAATCGCCAGACAAGATTTTGGCGACGACCTTCACCAGGAAAGCAGCGGGGGAGATCCTCAGCCGGGTCTTTACGCGATTGGCACAGGGTGCCAGCAGTGCCGCCGCAGCCGCCAAGCTTTCGGCTGAACTGAACGCTTCGCTAACTCAGGCGCGCTGCGGTGAGCTGCTTTCAGCCTTGGTGCGTTCGCAGCATCGCCTCAATATCTGCACGATGGATAGCTTTTGCGTCAAAGTGGCGCGTGCCTTTGCGCTCGAATTAGGATTTAGTACGAGTTGGGATATCCTTGACGAGCAACAGGATCGAGAGCTGCGCGAGGAAGCACTGCAGGAGCTGCTCTACGGGATTGATCCGGAGGAGGTTTCGACGTTGACCCGCCTCGTCGGTAACAATAACGCCGGGCGCTCAGTATACGTAGCGCTGCTTGCTCGGCTAGGTTCCCTCTATAATCTGTTTCTAGATTCACCGCTGAAAGCCTGGGGAGCTTTTCAGGTGTCGCCGGACATCGAGTCGACGCAGCTTCAAGCGATACTGGCGGCCTTACCCGAGCACGCCTTGCCGATGACCAAGAAAGGAGCGCCAGATCTGACCTGGGTTAAGGCACGAGCGCGCGCCGTAGCCCTTGTGCAAGGGAGCCGGTGGGAGGAGTTTCTTGATTCCGGTATCGCGGCTAAAGTAATAAGCGACGCTACTGAATTTAGCCGTCACCCGATTCCTGACGAGGTAGCGGCAGTCTACAAGCAGCTGATTGAGCATGCAAAGGTGCTACTCCTCACACGTGCCAACAAGGCGAGCGTCGCCTTGGCAACACTTCTGGCACATTTTGACCAGGCCTATAGCGCTCTTAAAATAGGTCGCGCAGCGCTGCGCTTTAGTGACATTAAGCGCGCCCTCTCCAAAGCTCCAGCGCTGCACGATCTGAGCTCCCTCTACTACCGCCTTGACTCTCGAATTCATCACCTTCTTCTGGATGAGTTTCAGGATACCTCGTCTGAGGAGTGGCAGGTGATGCTGCCGCTGGCCGAGGAGATCCTTGCGCAGGGAGTTGATCGGCGTAGCTTCTTCTGTGTCGGTGACATTAAACAGGCGATCTACGGATGGCGAGGCGGTGTGGCGGAGATCTTTGATGCCGTTGAGAAACGCTTTGCCGATGTGCTCGAACCGGCTCGGCTCGATGTCAGCCGGCGCAGCACGGTTGAGATTATTGATACGGTGAACACGGTCTTTGGCGCGATCGCCAGCAACGCAGCACTGGCTGATTATCCGGCAGCGGCGACGGCCTGGGCCGGGCGCTTCTCTACTCATGCGGCGCACGATACGACACGCCATGGCTATGTTGAACTGCGCTGCACGGGACTCGGCACCGAAGCTGACCCTGACGGCGGGCTGTACCATGAGCTTGGTGTGCTGGTCAGCTCTCTTATCTCGCAAGCGCCTACGGCACAGATCGGTATTCTCGTGCGGCGTAACAAGATCGCCGCCCGTGTGCGCTACGAACTGCAGCGGCCGGAGTTCGGTGTTTTAGCGCGCGAAGAGGGTGGATCGCCGGTAACCGACTCCCCGGCCGTGGGCTATGTCTTGTCGGCTTTGACGATGAGTGATCACCCCGGGGATACGGTGGCGCGCTTTCACCTGGCAACTTCACCTTTGGGAGCCGAACTTGAGTTCACCGATTTCGCCGACGGTGGGCGCGCCGAAAATGTGGCGCGGTATGTGCGCAGCCGCTTGTTGCAGGATGGCTATGGCGCCGCGGTTCGGTGGCTTACGAACTTACTTTTGCCGTACTGCAGTGAACGCGATCAGAGTAGGTTGCAGCAGCTCTGTGAATTGGCTCTACTTTTTGAGCCGCGTGCGACGCTGCGCGCCGATGATTTCGTGCGCTTTGTAGAGGCGGCGCGGCGCGAGTCCGGTGGTGCGGCGCAGGTGCGGGTCATGACCGTGCACCAATCGAAGGGGCTCGAGTTCGATGTTGTCATCTTGCCCGAGCTTGACCGCCCTCTCGTGGGAGAGGTGCGCAGCAAGCCAGTACTTTTCGATAGACCCTCACCACTTGAGCCGCTGCGAAGTATCATCTGCACGCCACCAGGCCCTGTGGTTGAATACGACCCTGCATTGCAACGGATGAAGCAGCAGATGGATAACGCAGTGGTGAGTGAATCCTTGAGTGTGCTCTACGTGGCGCTTACCCGCGCAAAGACGGCGCTGTATGCGCTCACCCACGCCGATCAATCTAAGAATCCAAAGATTAAGGCTACCTTCGCTGGTGTTTTGCAGGCCGCGTGCGCAGCGGGTGCCAGTCTTGACCCGGGGGTGGTGCTCTATCAGCTAGGCGAGAGCCGGTGGCAGGCGGCCTTCCAAAAAGATCAAACTTCGAAAGTGGTGCCGCCTATGCCACTGGCGGAGGTGCGTCTTAAGGTGCTGAGTGGACCGCGGACGCGACTGCTGCCGCGGCGTAGCCCATCGGGGATGGAAGGCGGGGGAGAGGGGCAGGTAGTGAAAGATCTGGCTGCCGTCTTGAACCCCGGCTCAGCTCAAGCCCGTAGCCGTGGCACACTTCTACATCGCTTCTTTGAACAGGTTACATGGATTGACGATGGTGTACCGCAGGCCGCACAATTAGAGCAGTTAGCGCAGAAAGAGTGCGCCGATCCTGCTTTGATTACGAGGGTGAAGACGGATTTTTCAGAGGCATTGGCACTTCCGGCCGTGGCGGCGCTGCTGCAACGTAAGCGATATTCTGCCTGGAGTGAGCTTGAGGTCTGGCGTGAACGCAGCTTCGCCCTGCGTGAAGGGGAGTACCTTTTAAGCGGGGCCTTCGATCGCGTTGTCATTGGTCGTAACGGGCAGAAGGTGGTGGGGGCGGAGATTGTCGATTTTAAGAGTGATCACAGTGCAGGTCCTGCCAAGGTTGATTTTTATCGCCCACAAATTGAGTCCTATCGCCGGGCGCTCGCATTGCTCCTTGAAATTGAGCCAGCTATGATCAAAGCCGTGCTGGTCTTTGTGCGACTGGGAGAGGTAATTAGCTTATAGAAACTATGACCAAAGTAACTCAAGGAATCGAAGTCCCAATGACGGCGCTGCAGCCCGAAACCCTGACGCGGGTGATAGAGGAGTTTATCTTACGCGAAGGCACCGACTACGGCATGGCCGAATATTCGTTAGACGAAAAAGTTATACACGTCCGCCGCCAGCTTGAAAAAGGCAAGGTGCGTATCGTCTATGATGAGAAGAGCGATAGCTGCACGATTGAGGTGACCTGAGTGAGTGACGCGCTGCTGCGCGTCACTGCTTTGTGACCGACGAGTTACCAGCCTGTGATCATTTTGTGATCTATTACCTGCTATACTCGAATTAGACAGAAAGATAGGCAGAGATAGGCAGTTTGCTTTCGAACTGAATAAAGGAGATTTTGGGGCGGATCGTCATCCACTCCCAGGTTTTCTCTCTATGTTTTTCTGCGTTTTACAATTTGGAGGTTTGTTTATGAAGTACGCCTTGCTTTTGCCTGCTTGCTTATTTGCATTAATTTCCAGCGCATTTGCGCAGACTTCCATTGGGAAACCAACTCCTCCGGATCCGCTCCTGGCGTACGACTTATCCTACGAATGTAGGTTGGTAGCCGCTGGAAACGAAATGAGAGTCTCCGGAATTACTCCATTCGTTCCAAAAACTGCAAGCTCTGGTGGGGGTGTCTCTGTATTGGGACCTGCCGCTGTTGGTGAACTGTCCTTCTCCTCCACGCAAGTAGGGCAGGTCTCCGTATCTCGGGATAATTCTATAACAACGCTGCGTTATTTTTCATTTGATACTGCTAAACCCGAATTCCTTTTTGATGCAAGCCTTGCCTTGCCTATCGCGCCGCCGCTGCAAAAGAGTTTTGTAATCTCTGGCGGGACATCAGATAGCCAGTCTCACGGCTACTTTGGCGACTGCCAACTTATGATTGCCAAGCGGCTCCGCAGTTCAAGGGCCAAATAAGACGGGTTCGCACTGACCGATACTTGCAGTGAGGCCGGGAACCTTCCCGGCCTTTCCTGCTAGAGAATACCTTTAGCGCTCAGTTGCCTGAAGCATTATCTGCCAGAGAGCGGATGTAGGATCCAGGCGAGTGTTGTTTGGGACTGAAGGGGTAAGGACAAGGCGAATTACATTTTGGAGAGCACGTTATGTTCAAAAGAGTTATTGCTCCAATCCTCGCGCTTATCGTCTCTGGCAGCATGCCAGCGACAGGCAATGCGGAGAGGCTTCTTCACTTAAATATACATACGGTCGGCAGCTGTGCCGCAGCGATGCAAAGAGATGGCGGAGATTATGACGACTTTCAGGTAAAACCGATTGCCGAGGGTACCCGTTGCCGGGCGCTTCTTAAGGCCTCCATAGTTCGCCTTATCAATACTACTTCTGACTTCAGGTATGAAAAGCTCGCTCCCGTTGCCAATGCTAGGTTTGCAGTCAGGACCTATCAGTCATTAACTTCACCAACGTACGTCAGCGGAAGGGCTCGCACCAATAAGCAGGGAGTCGCATTCATTACGTTCCGCTGGAAGGAGATTTCATGTAGTTTCACCCCTATAATTGATGCCCGCGACGAGACACGGATCGCTAAAAAGTACGGCAAAATACCAGAAGGCGATACACTTTCAGTGACGAATAACGCAATTGAATCGAGCTTCTTTCAGAATGAGACTGGTAAAACACCTTCTGCCTGCTTCAGCCCGGTATAATTTAAAGTAGTGCCGTGCATCCAAGAGAATCAAAGCGAAGGCGACCCTCTTCGAAAATGGCGAAGGGGATCGCGAATTGCCCCAAAGTTCAGCTCTCGCTTCAACTGACTTGCACTATCCGCTCCTAAGTCGTTCTATTGAGTCTAGAAAGAATTGATTTTCCTAGGAGTGTGTGACACAGGCCTCCCAGGCACAAAAACTATGGTGGTAAAGCGAGTGGAAATAATCGCGGAGGATGCAGAGGCAACGGAGGAAATGATAATATATTTGGGCAGTTACCTGCCTAAATATTTTCCATTCACTCCGCTGCCTCCGCGATTATCTGAGGCACGCCCTGCCACCTGTCACAGGCTCCTAGACATCATAAAAAACAACACCGCTCATAATATTATCGGCATCATATCTAGGCGCTTTACAAACAGTTGTATGTCGCACATGAGAGAAAACCTCACAGGGGAAAGATATGGGATTGAGTAGAACTAAAACATTTATATTGAGCTTGATGCTTTGTTTAACCTTCGATCTATCCGCTCAGGAGACTCCTATTGTAGTTAGTCATGGCGGATTACTCAGCGAATATAGAATTAACCTGCAGTCATCTTCTGTTCGACCGCTATGGAACGTACAAATTCCCCAGACTATTGGCGGAGTCTCTGTAAACGCTGGTGGAAGCACTGATGTGGCCGGTCTCTTGGATGGCCGGATAGCGGTGTTACTTGCAGGGCAGATCTCAGGCATCTCTAGCCAGCTAGCTTTCTACGAGCCGAGCACTGCACGATGGTCTTTGGCAAATACTGCGCCGATCGGTAAACTTTTGACCGCTGCTCACGGTATGCCACTCGTTGATTTAGCCACAGCATTTGGCCCATCGAGTAGCGGCGCGTTGTACATTGCAGAAAGCTTACAACCAGGTCGGCTGGTAGCATTCGATTCCATATCACGAGGCTTCAGAGCTTTCGATAGTCAGACTTTTCCTGGTCTAGGACTCACTCCAGACCAGAGTTTTGCTCTTCTCGCATCTGACTACAGCGGCTCCCTCTTCGTCGTTAAGGGGGGAGGGTATGTTGTGGATGAGCTGCAATATGAATCTGGAGACTTTCGTCGCCGTAGTTCAACGATGATACAATCAGATTGGACCAGGGCTATCGATCTATCTGGAATCGCCGTAAGCCGCTCTCGAGATATCTACGCCTTCGCCAATGGCTGGACCGATGCCGGACCGGCCACTAACCTCGTGCGCGTGAAAGTGGGAGGCACACAATTATTGAACGCCACATCGATTGCCGCTAGCGAGCGTCCTTTCCATGACATCGATGTGCTTTCATCTGGCGAGGTGGTGCTTGCCAACCAACGCGGAGAGCTCTGGGTATTTAGGCCGGATCTGCGCCTTGCACTCCGTTTCGAAGCTGGAAGAGCGCCCTCCTACATTAGCGAGCTTTGGAATACACCGCCTTGTATCTCAAGAATTTCTGCTATTCTGGATTCAGGCTGGTACTCTTCCAATTCGCCTGCGCTCGATGTGCGAAACCTTGTAGCGAAGGAGACCCCAGAAGGAGGCGTTGTGCTCTCATACGCCAACACAAATAGTCTTACCATTAATCCCCCGCAAAATTCCTCTTTACGTGTGGGGTCTTGGGATGCCAGATTCACCACGGTACCGGGGAACCTTTACTCAATCGAAATGCCCAAACTCAACGCTGGTGGTACTCCAAGTGATTTTCAATGCGTGGCTGGCTCATCCTTTCCCTTCGCCATTGATCGCTTGGAACGCGGCTTGTATGGCCAGCTCACTCGTATAGAGGCGCGTTTTGATCCATATTGCTCCGCCTCCGGTTCTTACCAGGCGGGATTCTTGCGTACCTACGCAAACTTCTGCCGAACAAACACTGGAGTCCTTGGCGATGGCAATTGCGATGGCGTTGTCAATATTCTTGATAAGAAGCTACTCACTAAAGCTCTCAACCTACTACAGACAAGCGGGCCGGATGCCGTAAAGTCTCTAGCTGGCAACTGTGATCTTCGACTCTTAGATACCAATGGGAATGGGGCTCTTGACCGCGGGGACGCCGCTTACTTGGATGCGCCCTCCTCGACCACTACCACTGTTAGTACTGTGCCGAGTATTATTAATTCTCCCGCAGTAGAATAGTTCCTGCCCGGAAATCGATATTTTGCAGCTGCGGGGAGCCTTCTCGCCGGACAGGAACACCATGGCCGCGCCTCGCGGCGCGGAAAAGGCAGTGTTGGGTGAGTTCAATAAGCTAGGGATGGTGAATTGAATACACGAAAAATGGGTCTGGTACAAGGTAGCTTCAAAGCACGATGGCTTATCGGGGATTAGGGTAAAAAGTTTCCTAAGATCCTTAGGGAAAGCTACCTTGTACCAGTGTGTTTGTACCAGTGTGTTTTTTCCTGGCCCTGCAATGAGGAATCCAGACTGCGCGGTAAAGCCACCTTTGAAGCGAAATCTACCTCTCGGTAGCACCCGCAAACTCAGCCAGGAGCTCTGCGAAGCAGAGCTCCTAGCCATTGAGTCCTATTTCAAATGATGTCATAACTGCAGCGCCTGTATGTTTGGGGGTGCTCTATAAAATCTGAAGATGTGCCTAACGATTCCGAAGTACCTACCTGTGAGCGCGCCAGGAGCTTGGCGCACGATCCAAAAACGCCGCAATCTGTTCGTTCCTGCCTGGAGGAGATATTAGATCACGGCGCTGTACAGGGAGGCGCCTCTCCCTCAAGCATGAAGAACTCGACGGTGAGCTAATGCGCTTCTTAGGCCCTGTTAATTAATAAAGGTGTCAAGTTGCGCTCAGATTTAGGTCAGATTTGAATTTTCTTTAAGCGGGAAAAACCGCAGACATAGCATCACTATATCGAGGATTTTTCCCACTCAAAAAAATTCAAAGATGGCCTGAAGATGAGATGCAAATTGGCACCTTTATTAATTAACAGGGCCTTAAGATCCATCTGATTTAGAGTGAGAGAATATAAGTTTTGGTAGGAAATGTATGACTTTATCCCCGGTTCTTTCAACTCCACCAGTTGAGGCGGCGAAGAGGGCACGCTCGGTGCTCGCTGACCTTTATGCGATTTCTCGTAGATTGCATGGTGAATTGATCTCCGGTTCTGTCGAGCTCCCTCTTGATAAATTGCAGCCTAAGTTCGTTGGTTACGAAGCCGTGGTCGGGATGATTGAGGCATTGGCCCATGGCCCATTGAAAGAGGATGCTGGTCTACGTGATATCGTTGCCGGGATGACGAGTGAGCGGAAACACCTCGTCTTCGCACTGCGCTATCCTCCGGCGGTGGATCTGGCAGAGGACGTTCCCTTGTTGAAGCAGCAGGCAGCTGCTGTACTGGCCGAGGCTCTCGATGCCTGGATGCGGTTTAAAAAAAAGTTTGACGTGGATGAGCTTAACGAGACAGCCTGGCGTGATCGTTTCTTGAAGAGTGATGTCGCCCTTCGCCTGAGTGAATTTTGCGGAACAGCAAGCGCAAGCGATCGCTACCTTGCTCTCAGGCTCTGTATGGGGGCAGGTTTTCCGGTAGCGCGTGCCACGGGTGCTGAGGATTTCTTTACGGCGCATGCCGGACTGTTAGCTGCACTCGAAGGCTCATGGATTGAGCAGAAACGTCTAAGGGGTATTTTGGAAGCGGTGATTACCTGTGTGCCCGCTTTGCGCGAGGAGAGATTTCGCTTGCATGAGGCCGAGGTGTTTCTCTATGCGTTAACGAGATTTAGTGGCGCCGTAAAAGCGGGGGAGCCCTCAAGGTGCCTTGAGAGGGAGGTGTTTGGCGCATTGCCGGATTTCTGCAGTTACGCTGGGCTTAAATTTGACCTGGCGTACGGTAAGCGTTCGGCGCAGGAATTGGGAAGGTGGCTTGATCGGTCTCGTGATCTGGCGCAGAAGGCAGGGAAAGCTGATAGCTTTAAGAACAGGCTGATATATAGGCCAGCTCAGCTCTATACTCAATTTCGAATCTTGTGGGCGAAGAAAAACTGCCATGATGACCTGGTGGTGCTGCAAAAAGCTGTAGCGAAGAGTTTAAAGGAAGCTCCGTTGCCACATCACAACGATGGCAGAGTAATGACGGAGGCGGAGTATGTAAGGCAGCAGCTTGTCGAAAGGCTTAGTCAGAATTTTATAGAGACCCCTCCAAATTCACTACCAGAGCTTTTGGGTAACTTTGGAACCCTGCAGGCTGCCTGTGCTCTTTTTACAGCGCTGGCTGGGACTCAGCGACGCTTTGACCTACGGCGTGGTGCCCCGGGACGTGCTGTTGATAGAGAGAAAGTTGCAGTTACAGCAGCCGAAGACGTTCTCCTGGCTGCTCAAAAAAAGAGGCAAGCAGAGATGCCCGAGGGGGCAACAGGTGAATCTCTACAGCAAGAAGTTGATTCTGTCTTAGCGCGCCACCTTGCTTGTATGGTGTTGCAATTTATTGACGTCACCAGGGAACAATTAGGCTGCCAGCTTTCCCAGGCTGAAGCAGGACTGTTAAAGGCTGTTGGCTATCTGGCGTCACTGCCGGAAGATTCGATCCTCCAGGGCGCTGCCGCCGACACCTGTCTAAATCTTAGTCTGCATATGTTCCTGTCTCAGACGATGGGGTTTCTAAATGACAAGGCACGAGGAGAAAATTCATCTGCGGAGCTTGCTCAGATGGGCGGTCTTGAGATGACGATAAAAATAGCTCCGGCATCAGGTTCAACAAGCCTAGCTGATTGTGTCGTTACCCAGGATCTGCAGCGTGAACTTTCAACCTGCCTACCAAGTGCGCTCGTTTCGCAGTCGGAGCAGGCGCCAGCGGGGGGAGGCATTTTGGCTGTATTGTCCGAACCTGTAGGGCTTAAATTTGCTATTCCCTGGTCCAGCATGCCAGCCGATGTCGGCAATGTGCTCAAGGTATATAGACAGTCCCTTGAGAGCCATATCTCAGCTGGCCTCAAACGTGCGTTCGCCAATCATGGGCAGCCTGGGGTTAGCTTTGATGTGGG
The DNA here is from genome assembly GCA_903922175.1 of uncultured delta proteobacterium. GTDB lineage: Bacteria > Bdellovibrionota_C > UBA2361 > UBA2361 > CAIXSY01 > CAIXSY01. The sequence continues at coordinate 16,558 of CAIXSY010000216.1, forward strand.
TGTCTTGATTGCAAAAGTAGAGCCTGCGGTGGCGGAGGCGTGTGCTGCTTGAAAGGTTACTAAAAATTGATGAACAACCGTTGGTACCCATCAAAGACCATCTTCCAGCCGCGAGATTGTAGAAAGCGTGTTCCGAGGTATCCCTTGCCTTCGAAGGGTAGGGCGCAGTCATCCAAAAGCACTGCTCCGGGGGTACTCAGCTTGCCATAGGCAGCCCCAATTTCGGCCAGTTCATGTTGTTGTGAGGCAGTTGGATTGTCGACTTCAAAGTCGTAGCTGTCGAGGTAGAGCATATCAATCGGTGCATTGAAGCGCGACAGCCAGGTAACAGAGTCCTCGCAGGCATAGGTAACGTAGGGCAGAAGGTCGCCCAGCTCAGATTTTGATGTCTCGATATGCTCTGGCGTGATATCGACAGAGTAGACCTTCGCCCCCGTTAAACGTGCATATTCAGCGAAAACCTTAGTCGATTGGCCATCGGGAGCGTCTTTAACGCGAATCGTCCCGGTTTCGACGATCGTTTTGGCGCCTATGGCCTTTGCCAGCGTGAGGAATATGAGCAAGGACTCGCGCCGCAGATCTCCGGCGTAATCGGCGATATGGTTAAGAAAATCGGGCGAAAACTCCTTTATCGCTCGGACAAGCCCCACGTCTCCAGTTTCGGTGTCTAGTGTCATGCGCACTAGACTACACACTCTCACCCTGGACGAATAGTAACCTTTTTCTCTAGAAGTAAAGGCTCAGCGTGCCACAAAAGCCTGCAACGCCAGCTTAAGCACGCCGAGTTGTGTCTCACGGTCGAGCTGTCGATCGACATAGGGATCGATCAGCAGCTTCTCGGGGAGTTTATTGTTGCCGCCATGTTCCGCCCAGAATGATGCTACCTCAGGACAGATCTGTTCGACGAGTGTGCGCAGTTTACCACGTGCAGTTTCGACAAAAGCGGCGGCGTGTTGGACGTCCATAGCAAAAAGTGGAGCAACTTCAATCAGAGGGTGTTCGGTGAGTATCCAGAGGATCGAAAGCTCATCCGGACCGAGCATTTGAGGAAGGAGCGAGGCGAGACGTGCGCAGGGGGTTGCTAGTCCAATGGTCTGGGCCAGGGCATGTTGGGTGTCGAGAAAACGGAGCATGGCGTGGCAGTAAGAGGGGAAGTGTCGTGAGGGCTTCTTCCACAGCCGTGGTACGGCCGAAAGTTTCGCTGGTATTATTGCTGTTGATGGCAGCTCTGGTGGGGCCTGTGTCTCGGCTGCCGCATCAGTGCTCTTTGTCGTCTCAATGATAGGCGGTGTTTTACCCTTCTCGCAAACGCTTAGCCCCTGTTCTACTGCTTTTAGAACAGCAAGGATCTTTTCAATCCCGAAGGATCGCTTTTTTAAAAGCTGGTCCATGTTGAGTTTGGCAAATTGTCTGAAGGTCATACACTCTTCGAAGGGTGCACGGGGCCAGTCCGGATTCCAAAATTCACCAAGCTTTTTGCTACAGAGCAGGCTAAATGCGGAGGAGTCTCTGACTCTTTCGGAGGCTGCCAGTAGGCGTCGCTCAGCTTCTGAGGCCCCGATATAGAGCGTGTCGTCGCGGTGCTTGGCGGAAGGGTGGAGGTGGGTTACCTTTTTGAACGGGGACGTTGCGGAGGCGGCTTTACTGTTACTGGTTGTTAGGGGCAAGAGTAGGGCAGCGAGTGTTTTAAGCTCCCCGGGCTTAAGTGATATTAGTGGAGAGATCTCGGCGTCAAGCATCTGAACGAGATCGTCTAGCGATGCTTTGCTCAGCGAGGAGAACTGGGCGGCCTTGTTGCCGAGGAGATGGCTTATGGGTAAGTTGCGCAGTAGGGGGAATTGAGGCGACTCGACAAGGGACATGAGCGTATTGCGGAAATTGCGCAACGCTTCACTTGCAGCAGTCTTTTTGGGTGGACGTTTTACCATAGGCTACTCCGGCGAAGAGTATACGGTGCCTGCCTTCGCAAAGGAAGCTACGCTTTTAGTGGACGGTATAGGTGAAAAAAACGTATCTATTCAGCACGATATTATCTAGGCGCGTAATTGCTCATTAAGTCTGGGTAATTCTAAATCTTGAACATGAACTGTTCCCGATTCCTGCTCCTGCCCCTTATCCTCGTGATCGGACTAGGAAAAGGGGCAGGGGCAGGAATCAGGAGCAGTTCAAGTGCAAGTTCAAGCAATTTCCTTTTACCGGGGTTATTGAGCAGTTACCAAAAAAACCTTAATTGCTCATTAACCCCGGGTAAATCTTATCTTAGTCTTGGTTCTGGTCATGGTCCTAAATCCTGGTCATTGTCAGATGGTCAATGATTTTGGCCAAGAACACGACAATGATTTCAGACAGTTCGACAAACTCACCGCAGGCCAGAACCAAGACCAGGACTAGGGTCCAGGCACTTTTACCCAGACTTAATGAGCAATTACGGTTACAGAGTACGGGGCGCGATCTACGGCTGCGACGGCGATGCTGGAACGCCGTTGCCACCCCCAATTAAGATTGGCTTGTAGTCGATGTCGGGCAAGCCGGTCTTGCTATGGACGATGTCATCGAGGGTGTATTTAGTGAGAAATACGTCGACGTGATCTTTTAGGGCGCGCCATACCGCACGCAAGTTGCACGGGGAGCCAGGGGCACAACAATCTTTGTTGATCGGCTTTGAATCGCAGATAATCTCGAAGGTGGCACCTTCCGCGGCCACAAGGATATCTTTGAGGCTAATTTCCTTAGCAGGACGCGCGAGCTTATAGCCACCCTGGGGGCCGCGAATGCTTTTGACGATGTTGTTCTTGCGAAGTCTCTGGAGGATCTGCTGGGTGTAGTCGAGTGCTATCTTTTGGTCGGCGGCTATCTCAGCAGCCGGGACAGCCAGCGCACCCGCATTTTCTTTGGAGGCGATAAATGAGGCACAATGAATCCCGTATTCTCCCCACTGGGTAATGCGCATATACTCCTCTACTTGGTTAATCTATTCAATTTTGATAAAAGCTAACCCTACTAAACACGCACAATATGCACTGACTTTACGTGCTACAAAACGGTGGGTAGTCTGTAAGAAGCCTAAATTAATTTTACCTAGGGTCGATGTTATCCTTTTCAAAGATTACAGTGCAAGCGTGCATTGAAAATCTATCTCCCTGTAAGTAATAGCTAAAATTACTCCACGGGCATTATAAACTATTGTAATCTTGTGTAATCTAGGCTATGCTATAGTATATTAGTCAAGTTTGTGTGTTAGAATAAATCTGTCGTATTGTGACAACAGTGCGTGGTGGGTTTAATTGTTCCACCTTACAGGTTATAAACCTTCGGCTTTAGCCGGAAGTGCTTCGGGGTGATGTTCTTAGTTCTGGTGCCGGTTTTGGTCCTGAATCTTGGCCATGACCAGCACCAGCACCAGGACTAGGCTAAATAGTTCTACTTCGTTAGTCCGCCCGGCTTTGGCCGGTAGTGGTTTAGTTAACAATTGTGCTTCATGACAGATGACTCTCAAGTTCTCGATGATTTAACCAGCCGGGAATATAAGTACGGCTTTGTGACTGATGTCGAAACTGATTCTGTCGCCGCGGGTCTGAGTGAGGAGACCATCCGGCACATCTCGCTTAAAAAACAGGAGCCTCAGTTTCTTCTTGATTGGCGTTTGCGTGCCTACCGCAAGTGGCTGAGCATGAAGGAGCCACACTGGGCTTTTGTTAAGTACCCGGCGATAGATTATCAGGCAACGATATACTACTCAGCGCCAAAAAAACTGGGTCTCAAAAGTCTTGATGAGCTCGACCCCGAGATCTTGAAGACGTACGAGAAGCTCGGCATCTCGCTAAATGAACAGAAGGCACTTAATGGTATCGCCGTCGATGCGGTTTTTGACAGTGTCTCGATCGCCACAACCTATCGTGAGGAGCTTTCCAAGCATGGCGTTATCTTCTGCTCCTTCTCCGAGGCGGCGCGCGAGCATCCAGAGCTGGTTGAGAAGTACCTGGGATCGGTCGTACCCTATACGGATAACTATTTTGCAACGCTTAATTCGGCTGTGTTTACCGATGGCACCTTTGTGTACATTCCCAAAGGGGTACGCTGTCCGCTTGAGCTGTCCACCTATTTTAGGATAAATGCCGAGAAGAGCGGCCAGTTTGAACGCACGCTGATTGTGGCCGACGAAGGAGCTTCAGTCAGCTATCTTGAAGGCTGCACGGCACCGATGCGTGATGACAATCAGCTGCATGCGGCGGTCGTAGAGCTTGTGGCGCACAAGGATGCACAGATCAAGTACTCTACGATTCAGAATTGGTACCCTGGCGACAAGAATGGCAAGGGTGGAATTTACAATTTCGTCACTAAGCGCGGCATCTGCCAGGGGGATAACTCAAAGATATCCTGGACGCAGGTCGAAACGGGCTCCTCGATCACGTGGAAGTATCCGAGCTGTATCCTTAAGGGTGACAATTCTGTCGGAGAGTTCTACTCGGTAGCCCTGACAAATCATCGTCAGCAGGCCGATACCGGTACGAAGATGATCCATATCGGTAAGAATACCCGTAGTACCATCGTCTCGAAGGGGATCTCAGCTGGCCATGGGCAGAATTCTTATCGTGGCTTGGTTAAGATTATGAAATCAGCCGAAAACGCGCGCAACTTCTCGCAGTGCGATTCGATGCTAATGAGTGACAAGTGTGGGGCTCATACCTTCCCCTATATCGAGGTGAAGAACCCGACGGCCAAGGTTGAGCATGAGGCCTCAACCTCGAAGATCGGCGAGGACCAGATATTTTACTGCAATCAGCGCGGTATCTCGACTGAAGATGCTGTGTCGATGATCGTTCACGGCTTCTGCAAGGAGGTTTTGAGCGAGTTGCCGATGGAGTTTGCCGTTGAGGCGCGTCGCCTTTTAGAGGTGAGTCTTGAGGAGAGTGTGGGGTAAGAGTTACGAGAATGCTTGACCATGGGGAGATATTGAGAGTGAGTCAGGTTTTGGTTTCTCCCGTGCACCTGCACGTAAACGTTCCCGTTCCCCATCCTTATCGGGAAGGGGAGTGTGCAGGGGCAGGGGATCTCGTAGAAGGGTCCGAGGCTCCGCCTTGCTCGTATGTTTAGTATGAATATGTTGAGTAAAATATGCTGAGTATAAAGAATTTACACGCCACGATTGCCGAAACCGGTACGGAGATTCTCAAGGGGATCAATCTTGAGGTTCGCGCCGGTGAGGTGCACGCCATCATGGGTGCGAATGGCTCGGGCAAGAGTACGTTGGCTAATGTGCTCAGTGGCCGTGAGGGCTATCAGGTTACCGCAGGCGAGGTGAGCTTTGCAGGAAAGAATCTTCTTGAAATGGACCCCGAAGTGCGCGCGCGCGAGGGGTTATTTCTCGCTTTTCAATATCCAGTTGAGTTGCCCGGGGTGCTTGGGACGTACTTTATGCGCACGGCATATAACTCGATGCGTGAGCACCGTGGATTGGCACCGCTCTCGGTACGAGATTTTGCTGCGCGGATAAAGGAGAAGGCGCAGCTCTTGGAGCTTGATGACGCCTTGCTTAAGCGCCCGGTGAATGAGGGATTCTCTGGTGGAGAAAAGAAGCGAAATGAGATCTTTCAGATGGCAGTCCTCGATCCCAAGCTAGCCATCCTTGATGAGACCGATTCCGGTCTAGATATCGATGCCCTGCAGGTTGTGGCGAACGGCGTGAACAAGGTCAAGAGCCAGGACAACGCCGTGATTGTGATCACCCACTATCAGCGTCTGCTTAACTATATCGTTCCCGATTTCGTGCATGTGCTCCTCGATGGTCGGATCGTTAAATCTGGCGGCAAGGATCTGGCGCTTGAGCTTGAAGCTCGAGGCTACGGCTGGGTACGAGAGGAGGCTGCGGCCTAATCTTTATGGAGACCCTAGCCCCCATCGTTCCTGGCTGGATTCCGGCCCAGTTTAAGATCTTTGAAGCGTCCCTTAACGGGGCGTCTCGTGCCCCGATTCACCTGCGTCGCCAGGAGGCCTTCGCCTCGTTATCCCGTGGTGGTTTTCCCGTCGCCAAAGCTGAAGAGTGGAAGTACACCGACCTGGGCGATCTTTTGAAGATGTCATTTCGTCCGGCTGATGTTACAGGCGCTTTTTTGGAGAGTGAGTTCCCTGATCTGCAGGCAGCGGGCCTGCCTCAGTACCGCCTCGTTTTCGTCAATGGTCGGGTGGTGACTGCACTTTCACATCTTCCGGATGAGGCGAAGGTTCTCGTGCGCTCTTTAAGCGAGACGATGGGAGCGCCCTCCGCCGGAGATGACGGAAAAATGATCGAGCGCTATCTGGGCAAACTTTCACCGACAGAGGGAGATCCTTTTGCCGCTCTCAATACGAGCTTCGTGCGAGAAGGGGCGTTTGTAGTCATTGGTGAGGGTGCAGCTCTTAGCGCGCCCTTAGCTCTATTTTTTATCACCAGCGGTGCTGCAAAGGGCGTGGTTACCTATCCCCGTGTACTGATCGTGGCCCAACCGCGATCACAGGCAACGGTTGTTGAGTACTACCTCGGGGGCAACGGCGCCGAGTATCTGACGAATGCGGTGACCGAGATCGTTGTGGAAGAGGGCGCCACCGTGGAGCACCTCAAGCTGCAGCGCGAGGGAGATAAGGCTTTTCATGTTAGTACTCTTTATGCTCAGGTGGCGCGCGATGCGACACTGACGGCACATACGTTCGCCTTTGGTGGCGCGCTCGTGCGCAACGAAATTCGCCCACGGCTCACGGGGAGCGGCATCCACTGTGTGATGAACGGCCTGAGCGTTCTTAATGCTGAGCAGCATGTCGATAACCACACCGTACTTGATCATGCCGAGCCGCATTGTGAAAGCAGCGAGCTGTTCAAGGGGGTCTACGCCGACAGATCCTCCGGCGTCTTTAGCGGCACGATTATCGTTCACCCCCAGGCGCAGAAGACAAATGCCTATCAGTCGAATCAGAGTCTGCTGCTCTCCCCCGAGGCCAAGATCGATACCCGTCCGCAGCTGAAAATTTGGGCTGATGACGTCAAGTGTACCCATGGGGCAACCATCGGGCAGATCGATGAGGAGGCCTTGTTCTATATCCGTTCGCGCGGGGTCGGCATCCACGAGGCGCGCAATATGCTGATCCACGCCTTTGCCAGTAACATCATTTCGCAGGTGAAAAGTGCCGAGCTCCGCGCTCACCTGGAGCAGGTGCTGATGGAGAAGCTCGAGCGCTGCAGGGTGGTACGATGAAAATCACCGCAGTTTTTGCCTTATTCCTCTCTGTCGTCGTAACCTCCGGCTGTAGCACAGGTGCCTCCTCTGCCATCTCTCGCGATGCATTAGCCAGGTTCCATCGTCCTCAAGCAAGCATGTTTGTTGAGCGCGCTGAGGCACCGCAGCGAATACTAGCCCGATCTCTGGCGCTTAAGAACTCTACTTTATAGCTCCAAATCGTTCAGCTCCACAGTCCGTCATCCGATTCACTCCCTCTGAAGCTTGTGTGATCGTAGGAGGGGATGGTTGTGAGAAGGATACTCGCTGCGCTGTGTCTAGGAGTTTTACTTACGGGTGTGTCGGTCAACCTGTGGGCTGAAGAGACAGCACACGATGACGTTGTGCCACTTTTTGGCCGTGGGACCTCCTTTCAAGTCACTTCGACCACTGATTTTGTTGCAAACCTAGCCGGTGGGCTTAGTCGCAAATCCACCGTTCTTGAAAATCTCGATCTGATCTTCAATCTTGACACCGCTGAGGCTGGACTCTGGGAACACGGCAAGTTCAAGTTCTATGGACTTGTTGATGGAGGTGGCAATATATCGATGCTGACCGGAGCGATGCAGGTCAATAGTAATATTGATGCACCGACGACAGCAAAACTCTATGAGGCATATTACGAGCACGAGATGCTTGATGGCCGTTTAACCGTGCTGGCCGGCTTGCATAACTATAATTCAGAATTTGACGTGGCTGAATTTGCAGGGCTATTTCTTAATGCATCATTTGGTATAGGCCAGGACGTGGCCCAGAGTGGTCCATCGATATTTCCGACGACCTCGTTGGCCTTAAGATTTCGTGGGCAGCTCACGGATAGAATCTACGCACTGCTCGGTGTCTATGACGGGGTGCCAGGTGACGCCAGCAATACCAGCGGTACTCATATTAGGCTGAGCCGGGCGGACGGACTGTATTACGCAGGTGAAGTTGGTCTGCATTCAACCGAGGCGGAGTCGGCAGAAAATCTCTACAAAGTTGGGCTTGGAGTGTGGCGCAGGACGACTGATTTTACTGACTATAGCGATGAAAATCGCCCTCATAACACCGGCTTTTATGTAACGCTGGATAAGTCTCTTTTTAGAGAGGAGGATACGGCACAGGGGCTAGGAGCCTTCTTCCAATTTGGCTATGCGCCTGGTGACCGAAATCAAACGGAGGAGTATTACGGCGCAGGTCTTCAATATACGGGGCTTGTGCCGGATAGAGACCAGGACGTCACCGGCATAGCATTCGCCAGGGCTGAAAACAGCCACGATTATCAGGAGGTAACTCCCGATTCTACCGCGGCTGAGACGATAGTCGAGCTAACATATCGCGCGCCAATTCTCTCCTGGCTTACGCTTCAGCCCGATATACAGTATGTCATAAACCCAGGTACGAGCAGCGACGTCGATAACGCTCTGGTGGTAATGTTGCGGGTACAAGCATCGTTGTCTGAGTAGACCAAGAGACAAAAAACGCTTACAGTGTCTGAGTTGGGAGGACGGTATGACCTACGATTCACTATCTTTGCGGCATGAACTTTTTATTGCAGCGGCCACCCTTGGGGCTCACGCCAATACGAGCGAGGGGTTTCGTCAGAGGGATGTTAAATTTCTGATTGATCTATTCGGCAACTGGGTTGAGCTGGCGCTGCAACGTAGCCCAGCCTCGTTTCAAAATACACAGGTTTTGCGCTACCTTGATTCTCTCGTGGCAGAGGGCTACGCCCGCAAAATAATGAAGAAGACGCATCCGTATTACCGCTTGACGCGAACGGGGCTTCTTGAATTGCTCTCGCGTATGGTTGAAAAACCGCAACTTTCGCGTGGGTCACACTTTTTCTTTTTGTATTACTTCGTTCATAACTATGGACCACGAATTGAGGAGCTGGTGCGTACCGAGGGGCGACAGTTTCCGTATGCGCTAAAAGTGGAGGTAGAGCGGCTTCTGAACGCCGCCGATCTTTTGGGACGAGAGCTTAAATATGCTCGCCAAGAGCTGGCGAAGATCGAGAATCGGATTGATTATGCAAGGAAATCAAGCGCCCTGACTGTAAGCTTGCTTGAGAAGGGGATGCCCTTCGCTCAGGTAGTGAAGGAGGCTGAGCGGAAGTACCCGTATGACCTTAACAGCCAGAAACCTCTTTCCGAGCTGATAGGCGGGCTTCCAGAGCCGGCGCAGCGCTGGGAGCTGGAGACGGGTAATTTACGCCGCGTGGTGCATATGTGGGCGCCGGAAAAGATGCTCTTGGAGAGCTATATTCACGCCTTGGAGAGTCTGCGCTAAAAAACCTCAACTTCTTCCCGCGTTAGACGATAACTTCATATTAGGATGTTCTTGTAACCAGGAGGTGCGGTATGGAAGTTGCTCCCGTGTCGAGTTCTTCTACTCAGGTCCAGGCTAATATCAGCGTAAAAGCCAATAAACAACAGGAAGCTGTGATCAACACGATTATGCAAGGTGTTGAGGCAAGCGCACCACGCGCGCCTGGGCAGACAGGTCAGAGGCTTAATACCGCAGCTTAGGTAGGGCCCGTAAGCACTACCTGCTCCTAAGGATATCCCGGATTTCCGTAAGCAGCACCTCCTGCGCGGAAGGCTTGGATGGTGGTGGTGTGGCGCTTTCTACCTTCTTGTTAAAGGTATTTATCGCCTTGATAACGAGAAATATAGCAAATGCTTGTATCAAGAACTCGATTAACACCTGAATAAATGCACCGATTTTTACCGAAACAGCAGCAATGGCAGCTCCATTCGCAGCATGGGATGCGTCGCGCAGGACCACCTCGAGGCCGCGAAAATCGATGCCGCCGATGAGCATGCCGAGTGGCGGATTGATGATGTCGCTAACGAGCGAAGAGACTACTTTGCCGAAGGCGACACCAACGATAACGCCGACCGCCATATCGACGATGTTGCCCTTAACCGCAAATTCCTTGAATTCCTTAATAAGTCCCATATGACGAGTGCTCTAAAGGTCATTAGTCTTCTGGCGGGTATACAAAGACTAGCTAATCATGTGATTCGCCAACACCGTGAGCGTGCCCATGCTCAAGCTCCTCGGCGGTCGCAGCACGAAGAGAGACAATTTCAATTTCAAAGAATAGTTTCTTGCCGGCGAGGGGATGGTTGGCATCTAGGGTGATGCTATCCGCCTCTACTGCGGTAATTCGCGCTGGAATAACTTCGTTGTTCTCTCCAACTAACTCGAACTCGTTGTCGACTTCAAAAGCAGCACCTTCTGGAAATTGGCTTTTGGGGAAGGTCATACTCATCTCTGCAACATAATCCCCGTAGCCATCTTCTGCCGATATCTCGACGGGAAATTTATCCCCGACGTTTTTCCCCAAGAGCGCCGATTCAAGCCCGGGGACTACCTGCCCATGTCCCTGCAAGTATATGAAGGGAGGTTGCCCAGCCGAAGAGTCGATGGTTTCGCCATCCTCACCTTTAAGTGTGTAATGGATGCCAACGACAGTATCATTTGTAATAGTTTGGGCAGTCATAAGTTCTCCGATAACTAAATCCACAAAAAATAATTAGATACGATTAGGTGAAGGCCTTCTGTCTTAATTCTTACGAAGTACTAAGGAGAATGATTCTACTTACCCTAACGCTCGTATACTCCTATCAGTTCTGCAGTTGCAAGTACATGCCCGGAGATGGCTTTGAGCAGTGCTTGCTTCTCCAAATCGGGAGCCAAGTTCAACTCTTCATCCAATGCATAGAGGGTAAAGTGGTAGTGATGGGTCCCGTGTCCCTTTGGGGGTAGTGGTCCACGGTAGCCAATGGTGCCCCATGAGTTCCTTCCCTGGAATGCGCCGTGCGGGTCCTCCAGCTTATTGTGGCTAGGTATATTCTCCGCCAGTCCCGGCTCGTCACAGAAGATTTTGTAAATCACCCAGTGTACCCAAGCTGAGGTTCCTGGAGCATCCGGATCGTCAACGATGAGCGCCAGCTCGACACACCTTTCGGGGACGTTGTCCCAACGCAAAGATGGTGACAGGTCTTCACCCTCGCCTGTGTGTCGGCGCGGAATGGCGCCGCCGCTAAGAAATGCCTCACTTCGTATTCTAAATGCTCCAGCCACAGTATCCTTATAATCTAGTGTTTATCACTCAATTCCCGCCCCCAGTCGGAGTGAGCCAAATTGTCATCCCGATGAGCTCTACCCTTTTCCAGCGCCTCTGCACCGAATCCGCTATCACCTCAAAAAGGGTAGAGCGACGAGGGATGACAGGGGGCGTAGGCGGTTACCTCTAATTAAGCTTTTTTTCATCGCACAAAGCAAGCTCAACACAAGTAGCGCGAGCTTACAACAAAAAAACAGTCTCTATACCCCTTTAGGCGCTTAAAGGGTAACGGCTCAATCACCCCGGGTAGCTTAATAATTCGTGCTCGTGGCCTGTCGTGAGCTTGTCGAACGGTCGCGGTCGAAGAGTGTGCCGAATCGGCTAGCCGCCCCTTCTCACAGACTCTCAATTGCCCTATTCATTCCTGAAAGTCCTCACGTTTCTTCAAAAACACCACTGTTCGGTAAGGGGCGAGCTTAGCTCGCCTTTTCTCACTTCGTGAGAAAAGGCGACTAGTTACGTCGACCACGACCGTTCGACAAGCTCACGACAGGCCACGAGCACGTCCACGCTCACGAAGAAATACACGAGCAATGCAGGAAATTGTAAAAGTTACCCACTAAAAACGTCGAAGAGCCCCTATTTATCCCAGCACAGGGCCTTAGGCCCTGTTAATTTGGGTCATCGACGCTTTTAGTGGGTAAAAAGAGCTGATTTTCTCTCCAAATTGGGGACAGCGTCCCCAAGCATGTCTGAAAATTAGCTCTTTTTACCCACACTTTTGCCCGAAGACCATTATTAATTAACAGGGCCTTACCTATGCTGGAGCAGGGTAACAACTTCGACATGCGGTGTTTGCGGGAATAGATCGACGGCACGGCAGCGCACGATGTTGTACGCCGTGAGTAGTTCGCGTAGCTCGCGGGCAAAGGCGCCGAAATTGCAAGAGACATAAATAATCGAAGGGGGGGCATTGTCAAGCAGTGCTTTGAGAGCTTTCGGATGCAGTCCAGCTCGTGGCGGGTCGACAATTACCATCGCCGGGGTAAGTGAGCTCCAGTCGAACTTTTCTGCTTGCATATCATGGAATTCGACCGGGACGTGGTTTAGCTCAGCATTGATGCGTGCGTCGCGTACTGCGTCCGCAACTAGTTCGACTCCGACGCAACGCTGCATACGAGAGGCGCAGGCAACACTAAAAAATCCGCTACCACAAAATAGGTCGAGTAAAGTGCCCTGAGATCCGCTTAGGGAGAGGTTGTCAAAGACCTCACGTAGAAGGACCGCTGCACCGCGTGAGTTGGTCTGAAAGAATGCATTCGGGCTAATCTGGAACTTTACGCCCTCGACTTCTTCTTCGATTACGCCTGGGCCTGATATAATCTCCATCTCGGTACCGAACGAGACATCGGAAATGGTGTTATTTCTAGCCCAGATGACGGTTGTAGCTGACAATGATGACGTTAATGTGTGCAGTGCTGCGCGTGCACGTTGCTCTTCGTCGCGATCCCTCGGCACGCTCGTCACAAGATTGAGCATGAGTTGGCCGGTAAGCGTTGCGCGAATCACTGCGTAGCGTAGTAACCCGTGATGTTTTTTGCGATCAAAGTAGGATAGATCGGCGCTCTGTATCCACTCACGGACCCTGCCAAAGGCCTGTTCGATGCGTTCATCGCTGATAAAGCAGTGATGGTTGTCAATTACTCGCCACCATTTCCCTTTCTCGCGAAGACCGATGCGGCCTTCAAAATCGATCGCAAAATCCATGCGATTGCGATAGTGGCTTATGGCGGGAGAAGGCAGGATTTCGCTGCACTCGGCGGCAACGCCGGTTTCTTGAAAGGCGGTATTGATCGCCGCGAGTTTCATCTGTAACTGAAGTGGGTAGGGGGTGGTCGACCAGGGGCACGAGCCGCACAGCTCCTTTCCTGGGCAGGGTGATTCGCAGGTGGCAGTATGGGGCGGGGTGGGGGAGGTGGTATCTGTGGTACTCATGGTGGGGGAGTATAGGGGTTTTTTCGCACAAGTGCTAGCGAGGCTGCGCCTCAGACCTGATCTGTAATCTGCTTTCAGAGAGCTGCTGGCAGCTTTCCGCTGACTGCATCTGATGCAGCTGCAGCGTTTCAAGGTCTCTCGAACAAAGAAAGTGGTTACTTTGCTACAAACTACTCCTTCGCCGGAACAATCACGACCGGATGGCGAGACTCGCGCGCGACGCGCTCGGCGGTGCTCCCGATGAGCAGGTGTTTAATCCCCGTGCGGCCATGGGTTGCAAGCACGATAAAGTCAGCATTGATAGAGTCGGCGCAGCGCAATATCTCTTGATAGATGCTCCCGTTGGCCTCGCGTACGACGCATTCTGTTGGGAACGCGGCAAAATGCTCGTTTTGCAGCGATTTGAGATCCGCGGTCAGTTTGTTAATTACCTGGGCACGAATCCCCGGTTCTGGAAGAACAGGAAAATCCATCGCATAAAACATGGCTGCTTGTGAGGGATCTTCAACGACACTAAGAATCACTATCTTGGCGTTGAAAGCCCGAGCCAGTTCCGCGGCGGTGACGAAGGCCTTTTTCGATTCTTTTGAAAGGTCAGTAGTAACCAGTACTGTTTTCATAGTGAATCCCCCTAGGTAATTCCTTTGAAATTACTCATTAAGTCCGGGTTGGCGAATCGTGAGCGTGCTCGTGGTCGTGAACGTGGTCGATATAACTGGTTGATTTGAGGAACATTTCGACCAGGACCACGAGCACGATCACGCTCACGAATTATTAAGTTACCCCGGGTGAATGAGCAGTTCGCTCCTTTGAAGCGAAGCGATTCTATTGTAGCGCTTGGCTAAGGGAAGAGCTAGAAGTTTTTATTCTGACTTCTTTTGTTCCGCCTCTTTCTTCTCGATTTCCGCGAGAATCTTCTGTTCCATTTTTTGGCGGATGCGGTTGCTGACGCCGGCATATTTCTTGGTTTGAAAGATCTGCTTGGGAACAGGGGCTTCCTCAAACGTTCTCATGGCGATCTCAAGGTACGTGGCCATCTTTTCGGGATCAAGGTCTTTGAACATGGCGCACGTATCGCGGAACTTCTTCATCGCCATGCCGACTTCCATCTTACATGACTTGATGTAGGAGAGCTGGTCTATCTGCCCGACGACTTCATGCACCATCATGGCGAGGGCGGTCTTTTCGCGTGCGACCGAGCGTTCGGCTTTAACTCGGGCCGAGATGCGTGTCATTTCAACAAGGAGGTCGACGGAGTAAGGTTCAAAGAGGAAGCCATCGGCCCCGATCATTACATTTTGCGCAACCGTGGAGGCATCCTGGTCCTTCCCCTGCAGGACGAGGACGTATGCCGCATCTTGACCGGGCTTGGTTTCCTTAGCCTCTTTGATGAATTGAGTAACATGGGCCTTATCTATACGGTAGGAGATGAAGATGACATCGAAGGCGTCGCCGCTCTTAAGCTTAAAGATGGCTTCTTGGGGATCGACGACCTGGGTAATCTTCCCGAAGTTGTAGACCGAGCTCATGGCCTGCTTCAAGCGGATGCGCGAATCCATGTCGGCGTCAACAACCAAGGCATCGTATTTCTTCTCTGTTTTAATGGCCATAAATTTCTATTCAACGGTAGACTGATCTGGGATCGTGATCACCCAGTGGGTTATTCACCCATACTCTTACTATCGGCGGATCCTGCTTGAAACTAAAACAAATTACTAAAGATATCGCGTGAGCACCTCGGGGGAAAACCTAACTGAGTTACTGAGCCTTCCGCTTCAACTTATCGAAAGTATTAGGGAAAAGGCTATGGTTGGTGCCGTCGGCTGCGGTCGTTGCTGCAGCTGCCTCGGATGCTGTTAGCAGAAAGCTGAGAGCAGATTACAGAAGCTCGATAGCAAGTAGGAGGCGCTTGTGCGTTCGCCGGTCTGAGGCAGCTCTACTGGCCAAGATACGCCGATTGCACCTTGGGATTGAGGAGTAGGTTTTTCCCGCTATCGACGAGCACGATCCTGCCGGTTTCCATCACATAGCCGTGAGCGGCGAGCGAGAGGGCCAACTGCGCATTTTGCTCGACCACAAGAACGGTCAGCCCTTCGCTACAAAGCTGGCGGATGGTCTCGAATATCTTTTGGGTGAGAATCGGTGCGATGCCCATCGACGGTTCATCGAGGAGCAACATAATTGGTTTGCTCATCAGTGCGCGCCCGATGGCGAGCATCTGTTGTTCGCCACCGGAGAGGGTGCCTCCAAGCTGGCTGCGGCGCTCAGCCAGAACCGGGAAGAGTGAAAACACACGTTCTAAGCTGCGCTTAATCTCGGCCCCGTCATGGCATAGAAATGCCCCCATATCGAGGTTCTCAATCACACTTAAGCGTGGGAAGATCTTTCTTCCCTCGGGAACCTGCGCTAGTCCGCGGCCGACTCGGGCATGAGCCGCTAAATTAGTTATATCCTCTCCCGCAAAGCTGATCTTTCCAGCGCGAGCGGCGACAATTCCCGAAGCGCAAAGGAGTGTTGTTGTTTTGCCAGCGCCGTTAGCACCAATCAGGGCGACGAGCTCCCCGCGAGTAACGCTGAGGCTGACATCGTGGAGCGCTTGTACGGGGCCGTATCCGGCGCACAGCCCCTCGATGTGGAGCAAGCTTTCAGCCATGTTCGACTTCCTTGCCAAGGTAGGCCTCAATAACGCGGGGATTGGCGCGAATCTCGTCGGGGGTACCTTCGGCGATCTTATGCCCGTAGTCGAGTACGGCGATGCGATCGGAGATCTCCATAACGACGCGCATGTGGTGTTCGATCAAGACAATGGTAATGCCCTTATCGCGAATGCGCCGGATTAAGTGGAGCAGCTCCATCGACTCTTTAGGGTTAAGGCCTGCAGCGGGCTCGTCGAGGAGGAGCAGCCTAGGTTGAGCAGCAAGGGCTCGACCGATCTCCAGTCTGCGTTGTAATCCATAAGGCAGATTCCCGGCGAGGGTCTCTTCTGATTCGCCGAGCTCGATAAATTCCATAATCCGCCGAGCGCGCACGGTGGCGCGCAGGCGTTCACGCCAAAAACGTGGCAGGTGTAGTGCCGAGGACAGAAACGAACTTCCCAAACGTACCTGCATCCCCGCTAGAATATTGTCGAGCACGCTCATCATCGGGAATAGGCGAATGTTCTGGAATGTACGCGAGACACCGAGATAGGTGATACGTTCCGGGGCGCGCCGTGCGGCCAGCCAAAACGACCACGATGCCGCAAATCCAAGAATTGCGCCGCAACCAAAGGGGAGAAGTGATGCGTAGGGAGGGAGCTCGGATACAAATTGCCAAAAGTGCGACCAGGCTTGGCCCCAGTGAAAGGGCTGCTGATAGACGTATAAACTGACGATGATCTGCTGCCACAGGTCCTGCAGGTTAAACGCCAGAAACACGCTGACGCCAACGGCGATGGCAGTGAAGAGGAATACGATCAGCGTTGCCATCGAAAACTGCGCTGCGGCCTCACGCCCATGGTAGCGCAGCGATCCCTTGGTTGGCTGGTACACGCCGCTGATCACATTAAACAGGGTAGTTTTTCCGGCTCCGTTTGGCCCGATGATGGAAAGGATCTCTCCTGCCTGAACTTGAAGCGAGACATTGTTCACCGCGGTGACGCCACCGAACGAGACGGTTAGATCTTTAAGTTCAAGAATGCTCATCTAGCGTCGCCCCTGTGTTGTCGGTCCCAGAATTCCCTCTGGCCGAAAACGCATCATCAGTATGAGCACGAGTCCGAAGATCATGTACTTCCAGTTGGTCGGTGAGAGGAATATCGCCGCAGCACTCGAGCTGTCGGAGGTGCCCAAGAAGCGGGCGAGGCGATCGAGGACGATGGAGTTGATTCCGACCATGATAATGCTTCCCAAGACGACGCCGCGAATGCTGCTTAAGCCCCCGACGATAATGATGCACAGAACGAGAACCGAGAGGTTGAAGTCGTAATTACCGGGTTCGCCTGTGGAGCTAAAGTAGGAGGCCCAGAGTGCACCGGCTAATCCGGCAAACGCCGCGCTGCAGCTAAAGGCCAAAAGCTTGGCCCGCACAATGTATATCCCCATTGAGCGCGCGGCGAGTTCATCCTCGCGTATCGCAAACCACATCCGTCCATGACGTGAATGTTCGAGGTTGTAGCTGATCCAGAGAGTCGCCGCGAGGACTGTTGCCAACAGATAGTACCAGGCGCTGTGGTCGGCGGAGCTTAAGGTGTAGCCAAAGAGTGAGGGATAGGGCAGGGGGTTAATGCCTTGCGTGCCTTTGGTGATCCCATCAAGGTTCCGCAGCAGATCTTGGACTATCTCTCCGAATCCGAGGGTAACGATGGCGAGGTAATCACCGCGTAGGCGGATAGCCGGTAATCCCAGCATCAAGCCGGAAGCAGCGGCGCAGAGCATGGCGGCGAGAAGCCCGGGCCAGAAGCCGATCTGGAACGGATAAATTGATGAGGTTAGAATTGCATACGAATACACGCCGATGGCCATGAAGCCCGCAGAGCCGAGGTTGAGTAGTCCGCACATCCCGGTGACGACGTTGAGCCCGAGCCCGATAATGGCAAAGATAAACACCGTGCGCAGTGAGCCGGAGATCTGTAGCGCTGCTGGCAGTGCTTGTTCCCATCCCGGCAGGGTGAGGAGCCCAGCGCAGAGGAGTGCGAAGAGCGGGTATCTCTTAATTAGCTGTAGCATTAGACCTTCTCCCGCACGCGAGCGCCAAGCAGCCCAGAGGGGCGGAACACGAGCACCATAATTAAGATCAGAAACACGACGGAATTAGTCCACTGCGTGGCCACGTACTGGTCGCTCATGGCACGAATGATGCCGATCGCAATTCCGCCGAGCATGGCCCCAGGGAGGTTGCCTATTCCGCCGAGGACGGCGGCGGTGAAAGCATCCATGCCGACACGGAACCCCATCTGGAAGTGAAGCGAGTTGTTATAGAGCGCATTGACGACGCTGGCCACACCGCCGAGCATACCGCCAAGAATAAAGGTGCGTCCGATAATTTTATTGGTATCGATCCCCATCAGTTCGGCAGCGGTTGGGTTTTGGGCGACGGCGCGCATGGCTTTGCCCGTGCGGGTGTATTTGACGAAGATGGTCAGGGCCACAAGCAGCGGGACGGTGACGACAAAGACGAGCAGATCTTTGGCTGAAAAGTAGATCACGCTGTCACCAAGTAGATTGTCGTTGGAAAGAAGTGCCGGGAATGACTTCCACGACGAGGGCGCCTTCCCAAAGCCAAAGACCTCAAGCGGCAGTCCACCCCAGAAGAGGCCGATATTCATTAATATGAATGAGACCCCGATGGCTGATACTAATGGCGCGAGCCGTGATGATCGTCGCAGCGGCTGATAGGCCAGTCGATCGATGGTCCAATTAACCGCCGCGCAAAAAAGCGGGGTGCTGCAGAGAAGCACGGCGACGGCGGCAAAATTATTCCCGCCACCGGCATCGGCCGCGGCAAAACCGCAGACACCGACGAGGGTGAGGGCAAAAAAGTTGCCCAACATGAAGAGGTCCCCATGGGCGAAGTTGATCAGTTCGATGATCCCGTAAACCATGGTATAGCCGATGGCGATCAGTGCTAGGATCGTGCCATTGGAGAGTCCGGTGAGGAGCTGCTGCAGAAATACATCGAGGTCAGACATACGTGCTATCAATAACTTTTGCTAATCACCGAGTATTTTGACGAATTCGAACTTCCCGCCCTTCACGGTATTAGCGCTCATCGTTTTAAGCGTGGTGTCGCCGTTCTCGTCAAAGGACCAGCGTCCGAGGGCACCGTCGAAGTCTTTGGTTGCCGCCACGGCCTGCACAATTGCGGCGCGATCTTTTTTGCCGGCGCGGCGGATGCCGTCAAGGACAACGCGCATAGCTTCGTAGCCATAGGCAGCATAGCCTTCAGGCTCACTCTGGTAGCGGGCTTTGTAGGCTTCGTAGAACTTTTTGCCGTTACCTTCGAGCTTCGAGGTCGGAATCCCGCCGAAGGTGATAAAGGCTGTGCCCTCGACGTTCTCCTTCCCCGCAGCGTCGATGAAGGGGGTTTCAAAGCAGCCGTCGGGAATCATAAACTTAACCTTCATGCCGGATGCTCGTAGATCTTTGACGAGCTGTCCGGCGTTGGTCTGGGTAGTGCCTCCAAAATACACCAGATCCGGCGCGGTCTGGCGGATTTTTGTGGCCAGTGATCGATAGTTGGCTGCTTTGGGATCGATCCCCTCGATGCCTAGTATCTGAATATCATGTTTCGCCGCCTCTTTAATAAAGATGCTGGCGATACCCTTGCCGTACAGCTCGCGGTCGTGCAAGACGAAGGCACGCTTTACACCGAGCTCTTTGGCCCAGAGCACAGCGACGTAGCCCTGGATGTCATCGGCGGGGACGACACGGAAGAACGAAACCTTGCCGCTGGGGCGATAGACCATCGGCTCGTTGGGCTCGCCGATGCCGGGCTTGGTTAACCCGGGCCAGGTATTAGCTGGGCTTACCATCACCAATCCGGCCTGATTGAGCTTCGGCATCGAGATCTTGGCGGCGCCGGAATTGTAGGTGCCGATGTAGGCCATCACGTCGGCATCGTTGACAGCGCGGTCAGCGTTAGCCGTCTCGATCGCCGGATCCCATGCGCCGCGCTCAGGCGAGGCGTCATCCCAATCCTCATAGCTAATCTTGAAACCGGCAACGCTAGCTCCAACGTCATCGATAGCGAGCTTTATTCCGTTGACGATGGAAGATGACTGCGAGTTGGCGCTACCGGTACGCGGTAAGCTCGAGACGATTTTTATGGTCCCGGCCCCCTCGGCCAAAACGCCCGAGGTAATAACAAAAGAGGTGAGAAGCGAAAGAAGGAGACGTGGCATAGGATTCCTCGACATGAGCATTGGGTGAAACTAGAAAATACCTATTCTTATAGCCTTCTTGGAGCACAGAAGACAACCGGAAATACGGGGTATCGCTATATATATCGGATAGTTAACTCATTAAAATGTACCTGCTCAATAACCCCGGGTGGTCTAATAATTCGTGCTCGTGGTCGTGCTCGTGGCCTGTTGTGAGCTTGTCGAACGGTCGCGGTCGAAGAGGGTGCCGAATCGGCTAGCCGCCCCTTCTCACAGACTCTCAATTACCCTATTCATTCCAGAAAGTCAGAGCGTTTCTTCAAAAACACCCCTGTTCGGTAAGGGGCGAGCTTAGCTCGCCTTTTCTCACTTCGTGAGAAAAGGCGGCTAGTTAGAGCCTGTCCGGAAACAGCGAAAGCGCGATAGGACGGGAGAAATAAGTGAAATAGTAGAGTA
>CAIXSY010000217.1 GCA_903922175.1 uncultured delta proteobacterium
CGGTATTTTTATTCAAAAGTTGCTTCGAGTTTCTTTTATTTTAAGGATTAGGCGCAGGAGCAGGAGCAGGAATCAGGAGCGGTTCCAGTTCAAGTTCAAACAAATTCAGATACTCCAGTGGGTTAGCTCACCGTTTAAGTGCATTAAGCGCGGACGTCCGCGTCCGCATTAACAGGCCCAAAGGACTGCGCAAATTTATCCCACTGCCGTAGTTTCATTAGACCGTGTGACCGGTGACCGCGCTCATTCGGTGCGGCGAGTTGCCTGGCGTTAAGGAGCAGTTACCTTTCTTCTTAGCCCCCCTCCCATAGCACCGCTGCCTCCTGATGTGTATACTTTCCTTAGGACGGGACCGGCGGCTGTTTCGCGCCTAAACACTCTTCAAATCAGCGCTAAGCAGATCCGCCGCTTGATTCACCTGTTCGTCAGTTAGAAACCAGTGTAGCGCGACCCGCAGGTAGCCACCACGTGGAGCTGGTAAGATTAGGCCCTTTTCTGCCAGCCGAGCCACGACGTTGCCGGGATCGGTATTAACCACAAAAGACAAGATCCCGGCGCGCTCATCGGCTTGAAGGTCAACGAGCTGCATATTCGGAGCTCTTAAACGATCGAGGAAGATGGTCTGCAATCGAGAGATCTCTTCCCAGATCTTATCGCTACCTATAGCGTTTTGATTTTCTTTGACGGTGGCGCCAAGTCCAGATATTAGCCCGTAGTTGCACGTGCTCAGCTCGAACATCTTCCCGCCTGGCGCGGGAGTGTAGCCAGGATCAGAATAGCTTTTCTGTACCCGGGCATCGGGGCCAAACATGCCCGGGCGTTTAATCCAATTTCGAAATTCAGGCGAGGTGTAGAGCACGGCCGAGCCTTCGGGGCCTCCGAGCCACTTCCATCCGGATGCCGTCACAACCGAAGCGTGGATCTGTTTGGGATCGAGGGGCATACTTCCAAGGCTTTGCGCCGCGTCGACGACGAACCACACGTTTCTATTCTGACACACCCGTCCAAGGGCTTCGAGGTCGGTCTTAAAACCGCTCTCGAATTGGACCGAGCTGACGCTGACGACGCTGATCTCGGGGTTCTCGTCTAATGCGCGTTTAAACTCTTGGACCGAGAATCGCAGCGGTCGGTCGCCCGTACCCCTCTCACCCAGAACCCAGACTGGATCGAAGCCTATCTTAGAGTCCGGTCGGGTCCATGGAAAAACGTTCGAAGGATATTCCGATTTATACAGCGCTATCTTTGGCCGCTTCGGGTGTACCCGACTCAGTATGCCAAGAGCCACGTGAGTCAGGCCATCATTTACCGAAGGGACAAACGAAATATTATCAGGAGATGTATTTAGCAGGAGTCCAAACTCTTGAGCAAACTGGCGACGCGCACCCTCGATCTCGGCATCCTTAAAGGCCAGCGGCCCCAGCTCGAGCCTTTTCTTTGTTGCGTGATTAATTGCCTCTGCTGCGGGCATGGTGAGGTGTGCTACGCCGCAGTTCGAAGCGCTGATGATTCGCAGGTGATTAAATCTGCTCTTTAGATCTTGTAGTGTGTTCATACTTCAAACTCAGATAAACTATTTTTACTTAAGACTAGCCTCAAGTGCCGCAAATCCGCGCTCAAGGTCGTCGATCTGCGATTGGGGCCCCTCCCCCTGATCTACTCCGACGGACATGCGCAGTAGTGTCGGCGTAATTCCAAGCCTGGCCCGATCCGCTGGCGGCATCGCGCCGTAGGAGGTGTCGAGCACCCCTTGGATCATCGGACTCATTCCGCCAAAAGATTCAGAGATACGGAAACGTTGCAGCGCATTGAGGAAGGCATCGGTTGCGGCTCTTTCACGGCGAAGTTGACTTCTTTCGTCGCCTGGTCTAGCACTATCGCAACGAAGTTTAAAAGTCACGACTCCACCTGCCCCATGCGGCAACATAACCCTAGCACGCGAAAAATCAGGATGTGTTGGGTGCAGCGGATACCAGACCCGCTCAACTCGTGGGTGCTTTCCAAGATAATGGGCAAGTTTGAGCGCATTTCGGTTGTGTTGTGGCATGCGTAAAGGCAGTGTTTCAATCCCCTCCATCAACCGATAGGCTCCGTCGGCGTTTAAAATTCCGCCCTCTGCACCCTGATGGGCAAGGATGATTTTTAGCAGATCTCTTCTTCCCATGACGATGCCGGACTCGCCATCGTTTTTGCCGTTAAGAAATTTAGCACCGGATTCTACGACGATGTCGGCGGCGTGCGGGCCGGTAAGTAGGCGCAGGTTCCAGGGTGAGGCGAAGGTGGTATCGACGACGAGCACGACGCCGTGCCGCCGCGTGGCCTCACGTACGGCAAGGTAGTCGGCGACCCGCAAAAATGGATTTGTGGGAAGTTCAAGCAGCACGATACGGGTGTTCGGTTTTGCTTTAAGTACCTCTTCGATGTGTGAAAAGCCCTCAGTCGTGAGCTCGGTATGCTGAAGCAGGCTTGACTCGATGCGCGTCCCAAAGACAACACGGCACTTTCGGTAGCACTCTGTTCCCGTAATAACATGGGCCGGATTAGCCACGGCTTGATGACGCAGCTCTGGCTTTTGAAGTGGGCTGGTAAGAAGACCATCAATCACCAGACGGATGGCGCTCATTCCACAATCAGTTAGAAAGGCGTCATACTTTGCGGTAAGCGGATCGGAGCCAACAAATCTGTCAAAATCATAGTCGCTGGCGATGTGCCCCTTTAAGGTAAGGTGCAGGAGCTGCATCGCGGTGCGGAATTGATTCGGCCCGCCGTAACGCGCGTATCCAGCCGTGGCAAGCAGCGTCCCCTCTCTGACGGCTTTGGCGTACAGTCTCATGTCTTTTGCGGAATCAAAGACTCCGAAGGTGGCCGAATCGAGTGTGGAGATTGCTGGTTTTTGTCTAAAGCTATGCTGGCGAGGAGGGCGTTGACTTCCCGTTTCTTCTCGTCTAGCGCTCCGCAGATATATAGATGGGCAGGTCACAAGCCAGTCCTCACAAAAGGACTCTTATCGAAAATAGATATTCTGGAATGAAGAGGGGGGCTGCAAGTGCCTACCGATAACATACAATGATGTATGTCTCGATAAAAACTTCGACCTCTCATCTTCCAGATTCTCAATTGATCGAAAAACGGCTTCGATCAAAGTTTTCTTGCCGGAATTGGCACCTCGCACCACCCTTTACGGGTCTATAGTACAGGTTGCCGAAGCTTCATCGGGCCGGTCCCTCAGCTTCTCTGGATAAGAGTCAATTGGAGACTATGCTGCCAAAGTTGGGTGAAACAGTCAATCAACAAGAGTGGCGTAAGAATGTTTTTACGACAAATTAGACAACTTTTACCGGAAATACTCGAAACATATTCTGTAACTAGTGTTTGTGCGGCAATTCGGTTTTTGGAGGCCTTTGACTCGCGCTTAATAGATTGTGCCAAATAGCTCAATAGGTTATGCGCGCGCTCGACTCGACTGCCTTCGACACGAGCTCCACTCGGCCTGAGCTCGTCGAAGCCAGGATGCTTCCTGACCATTTTGCCGTTTATGGACAGAAACTAACTTATTAAGGAGGTCATATGGCTACGAGTAAAAGCAACAATATATCTCGAGGAGTAATTCTCAACGTTCCTTTTGAGGAGAAAGACGAAGCTAAAAAGCTTGGGGCCTGGTGGGATCCTGGGCTTCGGCGCTGGTTTGTCCCCCAAGGCATGGATGCTGAGTCGTTCAGGCGCTGGTTTGTCGTCGAAGATCAGAATAGAAAGGAGGCCGAAGGGTAGCTTTGACGGACCCTGATAGTCTGGAACAGCGGGACAGGATCTAGTGCCGCGACCGGAAAGTTTTTTCACTTAGCCTTGAGCTCCAGCTTGGCCGTGGCCTTGTTCTCTTCGACCTCAACTTTAACGTTTAAGCCTAAATCTAAGGGGAATTGGCCAAGGCTGAGCGGGAGCTCAAGGTTAAGTTCAAGAGAAAGACATTAGTTTTCAGGTAACCGCTTGCCCCTAATCGGCTAACGCCGACGTCAAACGTCCTACGCCGAGCTCCGGTGAGCACCGTCGAGTCGACGTAAAACGTCGACAGTTAGACTTTGGACGTCAGCCTCATCGGTTCTCAAAAATGGTCATTTGTGTGGTTATTTGCACAGCTTGACGAGGGGGCGAGTAGTTAGAAGTTTTCTTTTCTTCATAAGTGCTCTCCTAATTAATAACGGAGCAATTAAGGAGTTCGTGATACAACCTAGTCACGTGATCTATTAAGGGTGGTCCAGCTTCCGGAGCTGAACGCTCACTCTTGCTTGGTACCTATGGGAATTACGTGCTTTCAGCTAAGAAATTTTGTGAAATCTTCAGGCCTGTACTTATAACCTGCCATTACATGCATATGGCGTTGCAGGTTGAATGCAAAACCGCTCCCGTTTCTTAGGTTTCTGCAAAATATGCTCGATACCTATACCAGATCAGATTTTTACAAAGGAAGCGTGCGAGGCGTTCAGTTCGAGATTGTACATAACGAAATAACGCATATTGCGTTTAATGGGCGACGCCAGCGTCACCCAACGGTTTTGATTAGGGTTGGTGGGCGCTCATTATCCAAAAAAGCATTCCTTCTTGGGGCAGCCCTCGTTGTCTGTCAGATTCTCGACGGCTTGCTCACCTATATAGGTCTTAGTTTCACCACGAATATGGAAGGCAATAGGTTCTTAAGTCTGCTTATGGAGATGTACGGCGTCGCACCGGCACTGATGATCGTTAAGTGCTTAGCGGTAGTTCTCGTGGTGGTTTTAACCTGGCATGCCCACCGGCGTCGTTGGATGAGGCCGGTTATCTTCTGCCTGATTGCGCTTTACTTCGTGCTAGCCATTGTGCCCTGGACCGGGCTTATCTCTCATGCCAACGCCAGTGGTAACTGGGGTGACATTATGTTGAGTGACCGTTAGGGAAGTAATCAGACCCGGTGACCTTATCCGATACTTTGACGGCCAGGCAGGTGGGGGTCTATGTGCTGCTTATACAGTCCGCGTGCTGAGCCGTCCCACAACCAACAAAAGTGCCGAGTAAACCCACAATGATAAGCCTGAGGGTAAAGTCAGGACACGTGGCTATGGAATTGCTGTTGAGCAAGGTTCATTTATATCCGATAGTCTCCGTGTAGATTGATGACTCAAGAATTAACCCGTAGTTGCCAGGAGCGCACTACCTATGCCCATGTTGCCACCTGAAATTCTGCATCAAGCCGAAGCTCTTTATTCGACGCTTTCGTTTCTTGCAACACTGAGCGAGTCTTCTCGTGCTGAATTCTTAAAACTTGTCGCTCTCGATCTGGCGCGGATAGCCATACTATGTGGTAAGGCCGATGGTGATATCGATGCCTGTGAGACAATGGTGGCCGGAATTTATCTGCGCTATCCGCACCTTGAGCCGGCTGACCGCAGGGAGCTGGAAGATTGGCAGCTGCTCGATCTACATACCAAGCAGGTAATATATCAACAAGCCGCTGCGGTCATCAGTGCCGTGCGTAACATCTCTGCCGAAGCACTTGATTCGGTGGCGGTGGTAGTTGAAGTGGCCGCGGCCAGTGATCGGGGGCTACGCGAGCGTTATGTGCATGGACTGTATTCGTTTGCACAGATTCTGGTGAAGGCTAACGATGTGGTTACCGCTGGGGAGCGGGAAGCTCTTAAAGAGGTGTGGCGACTCTTGTCTCAAGAAGCGGGAATCGCAGCTTCTGCACCGGGGAGTGCCATCGAGGCTAATGAGGCTAATGAGGCTAATGAGGCTAAAGAGAGCTCCTCAACGATCGGAGCTTCTATTGTCGCCAGTGTTCAGAGCACCGAGGCGCAGAAGTCGGAATCGCTAGAGCAGGTGATGGCTGAGCTCAATGCGCTAATCGGGCTGGGCAATGTTAAGGAATCGATCCTTGGCTTGGTGAACTATCTACGAATTCAGAACGAGAGAAAGACTCAGGGACTGCCCCGAGCAGTGCGATCGTTACATGCGGTATTTTTTGGCCCACCGGGAACCGGGAAAACAACGGTAGCGCGGCTTTGTGCTCGTATTTTTAAAAGTTTGGGCGTTGTCGAGAAAGGTCATCTTGTCGAGACTGATCGCAGTGGCTTAGTAAGCGGCTATATGGGGCAGACTTCAGGTAAGGTCGACGATCTAGTAAAGGAGGCTCTGGGAGGGGTCCTCTTCATTGATGAGGCCTACACCTTAGCCCCACAGGGACAGAGCGGCGATTATGGACGTGAGGCCATCGACACGCTGATGAAGCGCATGGAGGACCAGCGAGATAAGCTTGTTGTCATCGTCGCTGGGTACACCATCGAGATGGAGCGATTTCTCGATGCCAATCCGGGAGTTCGTTCACGCTTTAACCAATATCTTCATTTCAATGATTATGTTCCGGCCGAGCTGTATGAGATCTTTTGCAAACTCGCGCGGGATGGGCGCTTCGTCTTGACTGAAGCGGCGCAGGCCAGGCTGCGTACGCTTCTTGATGCCCAGTATGCTGGGCGCGACAAAAGCTTCGGTAATGGCCGCATGGTGCGAAACCTTTTTGAGCAAACCATTCAACGCCAGGCAAATCGCTTAGCGGCTGTCGTCCCGCTCACCGCCGAACGGCTAAGTACCTTTGAAGAGGTTGACCTGCCGTCCGCGTAGAGCGCGCGGATCTAGTGTTTCCTGCGCTCAAATGTCCTCCTCGATAGTTATTTATCCCGCACAGGAAGGCCCTGTGCACACAGCGGGTGCAGCACTGGAAAAACTCTTCAAGTGCAGGGTTATTGATCTCACCTAATGATCTCACATGGCGGTCCTTTTTTATCCACATTTTCCCGCGAAGAGCCATAAATTCATGGGTGTCCTACTTGCTTGATCTCCCACTTGATCATGCAATCTCTGCGCAGCAGATGAGAACTGGACTTCCATCGCTAACCGCATGATTTCACGTTAAAGCGGTGCGCAAATTTGGCCTGCGGGGACAAAAAATGTAATTTGCGGGGATTTTCGGCCATTTCCGGGGTGTTGGAAAGAGGGTCGACAAGTTTGATGAAGCAGTACGACGGGGTTGGCATGAAGTCTGCTTATAGGTTAAGGGAAGGCGCGGCTGTGTCCAAAGTACAACATCGCGCATGGCAGATTTGGGAGGGTTCTATGGAGGATAACTTTTCATGGCGTGAGATCTTTCGTGAAATCTCAGCGAGATCTAAGGAGCTGTTAATGGCTGATGTCCTGAAACCTTCTCGCGAGTATCGTCGACGTCGAGCCTGTGCCCGGCGAGGAGTGCCGTTTGCGCTTGGAGTTGAGGCCCATCGTACTCTCCAGGGGATTCTTGGGTTGGGCAAGAAAGCACATTTCGCTATTGATGGGCATGACATAATTATTGATAGCAACACCTTCGTGCTGGGTGAGTTAGTTGCCGGTTCTCTTGTTGGTGCTGTGGTGGAGGAGAAGGGCGGAGAGCTGCGAGCTCGAAAGGTCCTAGTGTATGGGGATAAATAGAAGTCGCTTGCCTGCTTCCTGCCCCCGTTTCCTGTTCTGGCGCCATGTCAGGAAGTTATCCCTCGTGACGGTAATTGCCTGTAAGTGTGGGCGATTTATGATCTTTCCGGAAGTGGACGTGTGCTAAGCGTTCATCGGTTCAACAGACGGGTGATGTGGACTGTTGGAAATACCAAGCAGCTGCTCGGCGGCCTGTCGTTCTTTTCGTTTTACGTGGCATTTGCCGGGGTGTTGGGAGGATGTGTATCCAGGCTCCCCGGCCTAGGCTTGGTAGAAGGAACTCCAGAAATGGAATTTCCGGACAGGCACCACCTAGGAGGTCTCTGAGAAACTTCGTTCGATGGTTGGGGATCCGCCACGGGGACGCCCATAGAAGATATGAGCATCTCATGTCACCCTGAGGGGTTATGATAGGTTCCGATTCAAATAAGAGAGGCTTTTTCCAGATGTGCGGCATCCTACCTGCGTTGCATTAAGATGTACCCATGCGGCTTGTTAAAATTATCCTGCAGCCGTGTGAATTTTCTCTAGGAGCAAGGCCAATGTTTTCTGTAAAAACTGTGTTTGTGTCTCGCTCGTTTCTGGGTTCTGAGCGACTGAAGCTTATGGAAAGCCTTATGAATCATGGACTTTCATAGGTGCGATTTGTATACTGCCGCTCGTCTTAGTTTATTGCTGTAGGATCTGGTTTTCTCCCTAATGAAGGGGGATGGGGTGCGATGAAAATTGTAATGCTTGGGTGGGAGTATCCTCCGCATATTAGCGGTGGATTGGGTACTGCGTGCGAAGGACTTACTATTGGCCTTGCGCGACATAATCTTGATCTTCTTTTTGTTGTGCCGCATCTTTTTGGTGGTGAAGCTGCGCCGCACATGCGTCTGATGGATTCGCGCGGCGAAAGCGAGGCATTTACTGAAAGCAGCACCGAGCCACGCACCACGACTACTCGTCGTGGTAGAGTTACTACGGTTAAGATTCCAGCCATGCTTTCTCCTTATATGACTCCTGAGCGTTACAGCCAGTGGATTACAACGTTACAAGAGGAGCGTGCGCACCAGGCAGTATCTAAGAGTAGTAATGTTCCTGCGCAACTGCAGGCGATGCTCGATAAGCCATTGCCAGATACCGCCTCGTTTGATCGCTATGGTGGTGACATCTTCGCCGAGGTTACGCGCTTCGCGCAAAATGTTGTGGCCATGCTTCAGCATGAAGAGTTTGATGTCATTCATGCCCATGACTGGATGACCTATCCGGCAGCTGTTGCCTTAGCTGCAATTACCAAAAAGCCGCTTGTCGTGCATGTTCACAGCTTGGAGTATGATCGTAGCGGACAGAACGGGAACGAACAGATCAATCAGATTGAACATTGGGGTGTACAGTCGGCGACGGCGGTTATTGCGGTGAGCTATTATACGCGAGCACTGGTGAACAAGCACCACGATGTTCCACTTGAGAAGATTTCAGTCGTTCACAACGGTGTCTACTCGCACCGTGTTGTGCAGAGCTATCGCAACGAGGAGCAGTTTAACTCTCGTATTGTGCTCTTCTTGGGGCGTATCACATTTCAGAAGGGTCCTGATTATTTCGTTGAGGCTGCAGCCAAGGTTATTCCGCATGTGCCGGATGTTCTGTTTGTTATGGCCGGTGCCGGCGATATGTTGCCCCAGATTCGTAGCCGTATCCGCGAGCTTGGCATCGAGAAGAATTTCTACTTCCCAGGGTTCTTGCGTGGCCAGGAGGTTGAGCAGATGTTTTCGCTGGCAGATGTCTACGTGATGCCTTCGGTGTCTGAGCCGTTTGGTATTTCGGCGCTTGAGGCTATCAGCTTCAATACTCCCGTAATTATCTCACGCCAGTCTGGTGTCGCGGAAGTTTTGGGACATGCTCTTAAAGCTGATTTTTGGGACATCGATAAGCTCGCTGATCTCATCATAAATGCACTTCTCCATGATGAGTTGCGCGCGGACATGATTGGCATGGCTCGCGAAGAGGTAAAACGCTTGCATTGGGATGCTGCGGCCTTGAAGACTTTTGAGGTTTACCGCGCCGTCGCCGGTAAATAGGAAGGCAAATAGGAATAAGCTATTAATTTAGCTGGTTAGCTTTCTGGTTTTGTACGTAAGTCAGGTTGTAGGGCCTGAAGGGCGCGACGTCAGGGCGGCCGGTAGCAGTTGGCTTGATAAGCAGCGTAGTATTTCTGTGTTAACTCGTGGGGTAATGATATATTCTTAATCTGGGTGCTTTGCGCACAGAAAGGAACTTATTTATGCCTTCAGTTTGTTTTTATTTCCAAGTTCATCAACCGTACAGATTAAAAAAATATTCATATTTTCATGCTGGCCGTGATCATGAATACGTCGATGACGTGCGCAATCGTCAGATCCTGCGTAAGGTGGCTGAGAAGTGTTACCTTCCGGCGAATAAAAAGATGCTCGAGCTGATCCGTCGCTTTGATGGAAAATTTCGTGTTGCCTATTCCATCAGTGGCACGGCGTTGGAGCAGATGCGCGAGTATTCACCCGAGAGCTTGAAGAGCTTTCAGGAGTTGGCCAAGACAGGGTGCGTTGAATTTTTGGCAGAGACTGCGTATCACACCCTGGCGAGTGTTTGCGATGTTAAGGAATTTAAGAGCCAGGTTGAGCTGCATGGTACGATGATGCAAGAGCTTTTTGGGCAACAGCCCAAAGTGTTTCGCAATACCGAGCTTATCTACGACGATAGCATCGGTAAGATGGCGGCGGAGATGGGGTATTCTGCGGTGCTGGCTGAA
This sequence comes from uncultured delta proteobacterium, assembly GCA_903922175.1. Classification (GTDB taxonomy): domain Bacteria; phylum Bdellovibrionota_C; class UBA2361; order UBA2361; family CAIXSY01; genus CAIXSY01. Next base: position 10,256 of record CAIXSY010000217.1, read on the forward strand.
GGTGCAGATGACGTTCTTGGTTGGCGCAGTCCTAACTTTACCTACAGTGTCCCGGGAACGTCGACCAAGATCCTTCTAAAAAATTACCGTCTTTCAGATGATATCGCCTTTCGTTTCTCCAACCGTCAGTGGGAATGTTATCCACTGACCGCAGATAAGTTTGGAACCTGGGTGCACCGTGTTAGTGCTTGCGGAGACACCGTTAATCTGTTCATCGACTACGAGACTTTCGGAGAGCATCAGTGGGCTTCCACGGGAATATTTGATTTTCTCGATCATCTGCCGGAGCAGGTGCTGCGCAAGGCAGAATGGAGCTTTAAGACACCGTCGGAGACAATTGCAGAGTATCCCGCGCGCAGCGAACTCTCCTTTTCTAGGTTGACCTCGTGGGCGGACAAGGATCGTGATATTAGCGCCTGGCGCGGCAATCGTATGCAGGAAAGCGCATTAAAGCAGATCTACGAACTTGCCGAGGCCGTGCACTGGACGAACGACAACGAGGTAATTGATCTATGGCGCAAACTGCAGACAACGGATCACTTCTACTACATGTGCACTAAGTGGTTCGCTGATGGCGACGTACACGCCTATTTTAGCCCATTCGAGAGCCCATATGAGGCCTTTATTAACTACATGAATGTGCTGCGCGATTTTCGCGAGCACTATCTGGGGGTTGACGGCCCACAGTCACGCCGCAGCGTTAAGGGCGAGACCGTGGCGATTGCGGCGTAGGCGGCGGGTCCACTAGGCGATCCGATTACCTGATTCTCCCCGAGTTGTTGAGGGGTTGCGAAGAGGTGTGGCATAAGCACCTGGACCCGCCAACTTGTCCTCCGTCTTGTCCTACGTAGCACTTGCCGCAAGGCAAGGCGAAGTGGGAAGCACCCGCCGCGAGGCCGGGCAAAGGAGGAAGGGATGAGTAGGAAAGCTGTGAAATGTCCCAAGCAGCCCGCGTCGGCGAGTGATTTTGAGTTACCCCACATCCTCCCAAGATTGGAAATTACTACCTCGCTAGCTGTGGACCTGCTGATATTGTCGGAGGCTCTTCGACCGGAGCCCTTTGGTCGAAGTCTCTTCCGCCTCCATTCCAAATTGCCGACGAGGGCATACCTTTCCCGATGTGAGGCAGTGGGATCGGGAGAACATTTTGCGGAGGAAGATTGACCAGTGAATCCTCAGCGGCACAGCGGGCGTCCCACACGACAGTCCTGTCAGTCATTGTGGCGACAAGGTTTTCAGCAGTGGATGCGGCAAACGTTACCGGGGTAGCCAGGAAACTAAGGGCGATGGCAAGGATTACTTTTATTTCTTCGTTCAACATACTAGATCTCGCCGCCATTGTAGTGTCATGAGTGCTTCTAATCTTGTCTTTCGCTAGGTAATTCAACTTCATCTTAAGCTGCACCACAAGTTGCAGGGCGAGTTCCTGACCGGAGGGAAGGCTTTGCTAAGCTGCAAAATATGGATTGCCGGACAGGAACTGTTACGTCGTCTCAAGCAGCTCGCAAATAATGTGGATCAAGGTGATGTGCACTTCCTGAATTCTTTCCGTCTCCTGCGAGGGGACGATGATCGCCGTGTCACAGGCGCTCGGGAATAGTCCGCCATCTTTACCGGTTAGGCCGATCGTATACGCACCGGCTTCACGCGCAGCTTTGAAGGCAGCGAGGATGTTTTTCGATTTGCCGCTCGTCGAGATGCCGAGCAAGATGTCGTTCTTCGTGCAGAACACACGTGCTTGCCGCTCGAAGGCTGCCTCGTAACTATAGTCATTCGACCAGCAGGTAAGGGTTCCTGGGTCAAGGAAGTGCATCGCACGAAAACCCTGGCGCTCACGTTTGTAGCGTGCGACTAGCTCTTCGGTAAAGTGCATGGCGTCACAGGCCGAGCCTCCATTGCCACAGGCGTAAACGGTGCCGCCGCAGTGGACGGTTTTCTTAATCTGTAAAAAAGCTTTTTCGATAACGGCGACTAGGGATGCGTCGGCAGCCACCTTTTGCTTGAGGGAAGCTGAGTCCTGGAGGAGCTTGGAGATAGTGTTTTTCATGTCATGGGTTTAGCTCGACAGCAGATATGCCGCAAAGGATAATTTCCGCGGCGAAAAGAGTGTAGTGTAATCAGCTAGTTGGGGATAGCGGAGGTGGCTAGCCATGCGCTTCGGGGTGGCCAGTAGCTACTCAGAAATTACATCAAAATAAATGTCACATGTTGGCACTTTTACTGCATAACCTAGGTAGAAGGCGAAAGAAGGAATATTTCGTACTTGGTTAGTTAACATGAAGAGTGGTGTCGGCAATACAGCGCCATTGAGCTCTGTAAGTGCCCGCTCTGTAAGTACAAGGTGATCCAGTATGGGTGATCAACAAACTCTCAACCAACATCAAGCAGGCATTCGGGACAGAGCTGATGTGGCTGTAGAGTTGCAACCAGCAAATGGCAGCTTTAGTTTAAAGGCACAGGATAGCATTGTGGGGTGGCAGGATCAGGCGACTAAAGACGCACGTAAGCTTGCCAACGGTCAGCAATCATCTGTCGAGATAATACTGGATAAGGTGGTCGCTGAGCCGCCACAGACGACGATCACCCAAGGCAATTTACTGCATACTGTAAAACAGGGAGCCAGCATCGGCGCCGTGACTGAACAGGCGAGTGCCAAAGCGGAAGAGCAAGTTTTGGCGCAGGTTCCACTGCTTACCGAAGCTCCGGTTCGGGATCATATAGTTGAGGTTGCAAGAGCTGATGCGTCGTTAGCAGCTCGCAGTGTTTCCGCAAGTGAGAGTGAACAGGAACTAGCGAGGGAAAAAGAAAATAGCAGGCATAATGGCGCGGAGCCGGATGCGGGGAAATCGACAAGGGCGAGGGACGGAGCTGGGCCGCTTGCTACCAGAGCACCTCAAGACAGCGGTGAGCTGATGAGTGGGTTGAGGGCGGGAGCCGATGCAGAGTCCGGTAGGTCCTTTGCCCGAATTGAGCGTGGTGGACTCATGTCATATGCAGCGGAGCAGAGTCCGTATGAAGTGCCAACAGGGCGATTGCTAAAGTGTCTTGAGCGCAGCAAAAATTTCAAATGGGTCAACAACGGCAACAATAATGATGATGAGGGGACAAGTTTCGCTGCCTAAGGGCCGCGCCCATGCCCCAATTTAGGCTACGACTTCCTCTCGTGTCATATCTCGATACCATTGTGGGGCCACCATCGCTGGTTCCCCCGTAGTCAGACTGATATGCGGCGAGTGAAACCCAATTTCTTTTAAGTTTTTTTCGAGGAAGATGATTTCGGCAGAGATGCTTTGTGCCGCTCTCTCCTCCTTGACAATGAGTTTTAGATACAGCTCCGTGCCGCGATAGGCTATCTCAGCTTGAAGCGGGCCGAGGTGTGGAAAGGGTAAAAACAATCGCAGGTGATGAAAGGGGAGTGTTTCGCTCGTGGATGATTCATCGGGGTCAATCGCCAGCTCCCAGCGCGTGAGTAGACCTTCGAGCAAGCAGGGGACAAGAAGCAGCGCCGGTTCACCCATGCAATTGAGCAGTGGGGTCAATTTGTGGAGGATCTCTTGGGCACCGAGCAGACCTTGCGCGTTACGTAATGTTGCTAGTGAACTTGTTGCCAGTGAATTTGTGGCCGGCGAGTTGAGCGTCGCAGCCTGGGCTTTTAGGCGACCGAGAGCTTCCTTCGCCTCTTGAATCTTGCTCAGCATGCTGCCGTCGTCGAGGTGCAGCAGAACTGCTCGCAGCCGATTACTATTCATCAGATCTTGAGCAGAGGGCAAAATCCCCTGCTGGCTTAGTTGCAAAAGCAGTTGATCGGTTTGATGTTGCAGAGGGTCGGCTTTGTCATCATTTGGCGTAAGCTGTTGAGCGGAGGTCGAGGAGCGCGATTGCTTAAGGTCGCGCAGGTCCTTGTTGGGCAGAAGATGCTCAAGGAGGGTCTTTAACGTGGGCAGGAATCCACATTCTGTGCCTGCTTCTGATTGTTGCTGCACGATTTTCAACACGGTAGCCTCGGTCGTGTCGACGACCTTGACGGTGACCTGTTCGCCGTTTTTCGTCCCATCGGGGACTTTGGCAGGCAGGAATTGGCCATCATGGAGGATGCCGATGCGCCCCTCGCGATCGCGTAGGATGGTGACCTGAAGCACGGCGCCGAGGGCGAGCAGCTGCCCGGCGTTTAGGGATGCGCCAGGAATAGTCAGCTTTGAGTCAAGCCGTATGCTTTTAGCGTCAGGTAGTATGAAGGTCATGGCGCACCAATTTGTCCGATGCTATGCTCCACTGTACATTATCGGCTGATTTCATTGAACTTCTGAGGATAAAATATGCATATTTCATTTGCCTTCCACCTCATCGGCATTGTGCTTTGGCTTGGCGGGCTGATCCTCTTGCCGCGGGTCATGAAAGCCATCGCTGAGCTTCCTCAGGAGGCCGCAGCCAAAGCTATGCTCGGCGTGCGGCGGGTATTTTGGGGGTTTGTGATGAGTGGCTTTGTCATCTCGCTCGTCAGCGGACTGGGCCAGGTTATCGGCGGAGGCGTTGGGTATTACCTTAAGGCAGGCTGGTTCCACGGCAAGCTCACCTTCGTCATCCTGCTTCTCGTGGCGACCGCGTTTCTAACTATGGAGATCCTAAAGAGTGCGCGTGGTGAGGCCTTAAACCCGCGTAAGCTGATGATGGTCCACGGTATCGGCGCACTCTCGCTTGTGGTCATTGTTTTTCTAACATTCTTGGGGCGGTAGTCGAACATGAAAGCCTATTTTCTTTGGTTAGCAAAGCTCTTAACGCTGATTACGGTAGTGTTGATCGGTGTGCCGGTGGCGCTGGCACTGTGCATCGGTTTACTCGCTAAGATGGTGGCAGATGAGCCGGAAGATCATGCGGTGGATCGCAGCCGCAAAGTAGCTGTGGTCGATCTCTCCGGCGTGATTATGGAGTCACGTGACGTCCTCGATCAGCTCTATAAGCAGGCCGATGATGAATCAGTTAAAGGTATAGTGCTTCGTGTTGACTCTCCGGGTGGAGCGGTCGGACCATCGCAGGAGATCTACAGTGCCGTAAATAAGCTCAAAGCTAAGAAGCCGATCGTCGTTTCGATGGGAGGCGTCGCCGCCTCGGGTGGGCTCTATGCCTCGCTTGGCGCCTCGAAGATATTGGCCCAGCCAGGAACCCTTACCGGATCGATCGGTGTTATCCTCGAGATCCCCAACTTTACTGATATCGCTCAAAAGATCGGTGTGGAGATGACCACTATTAAGAGCGGCAAATTTAAAGATGCCGGAAACGCATTTCGCAAGATGACCCCCGAGGAGACTCAGTACTTGGAGGCCACGGTACGGGTGACGCATCTTGATTTTGTTACGGCTGTAGTTGAAGGACGCAAGCTTGAACGGAGTAAAGTTCTACAATTTGCAGACGGGCGCATCTTGCTCGGCACGCAGGCCAAGGATATCGGGCTCATAGATGGCTTTGGTGATGTCCAGGACGCCGCGCGCCTGGTGTTCGACCTACGTGGCGAACCCCTCAAGGCTGACGAAAGACCCTATCTTTATTACCCCAGTGGTAAATACGGCGAGATTAAGCGGCTTTTGGAGTCAATTACTAAAATCCCCCTGGTGATGAGTCGAAGTTTGCGCTTAAGTTATCTTTAGGGAGCTGCGCAGGGTGCCTTTAACAGTGAGTCTTTCTCGGGTGTGGCAGGCTGTGCGGCTATAGCAGGTGCAGAAAGTCTTGTCGCGAAGCGACTCAACATGCACCTGCTATATCTCGCCGTAGCTCTTTGAAATAAAAAGAACTTTTATTTCAAAGGCGAAGGCGGATTACGAAGTACCAAGTCAAGACTTTTTGCGGATGGTCTAGTATTTAAAATTTCTCGTTGACGAGGAAGGTGGGTTATGCGACGAGTTTTTATTATTGCGCTCTTGGTTAGCTTGGAAGCGACACTGCTCCTTAGTAGTGTTTTTGCCGAGGCTAAGAAGCCGGTGTCCGAGGCGCAACGGATCGAAGAAAAGCGCCAGCGCGAAGCTGAGTGTCGAGCCAATAACACACCACTGAATCGTTGTTTTTCCAAAACAAAAGCTGAGCCCTCGCCTTCGCCTAGCAAGAGTGCGGTGGTTACACCGACCGTAGCCCCTGTCGTTGCGCATACTCCGGAATACCAGGTCCAGTCTGAGGACGACAAGATACGAGAGCAGTTACTTGAGCATTAGGTTCTTCCGTTAAGCAGAGTGAGGCGGACCAAATCCGCATCTACCTCTCCTAACGTGTGTATCTCGGCTGCTTTCATGCTATTTAACTCCGCGTGCGCTAAGGTGAGATCCACCTCTTCGCACTTCGTGGTGCGGCTAGCTGTTTGCGCCAGGAGTGCTGCCATCCTGGCGCGGATCTGCTCGATCCGGCTGCCCAGGGTTCTAAGATCGTTCTGCAATTCTTCAATCTCTTTTTTACGTTTCTTCTCTTCAGCTGTTGGCTCAGCCATGGCCAACTCGATACCGGCCACAACAGCAGCAATAAATACGCTGAGGCCCAGGCTGGGTTGGTCGAAGAACTCCAGCTGGAAAGAGGTTCTTGATCGGCTCGTGTCGCTGTTCGTTTCATGGAAAGCTTCGACGCTGGCGACGGAGAAGTAGAGATGACGTACGGTCGAGGAGCCGATGTAAATTGTCCGCGCCAGCCCGAGTAGTTGCGCACATTGGGCCGCTGCTGTAATGGACAACAGGGCGTCGTTTCCAAGTAGCTCGGCGATGGCGGCGAGCTTTTCGGCGAAGCGAAGGTTTTCTAAACCGTTGGCACTATTGGCCAGGTTGATGAACTCTGAGAAACTCTGGGCGAGGAGGCTCAGCGCATGATCTCTATTTCCCCCTGGTTGCAGGCCCTGCAGTATCTCAGTAAGCAGCTGTCCCGATAGAGGCGTCGCCTGATCGCAAAGGGAGTGGGCCAGACCCTTTAGTGTTTCGTTCGTAAGTCGAGTATCGAGAAAGCGCGCTGCGGTATTCGCATCCAAAAATCCGGCGCCTGCGATAAGCTGCTTAATCTGATCGCCGAGGGCGGTGGTGGTAAACGAAGTTAGCGCCGCCGAGTTCTGCAGAGCCTCTCGAATACGCTGATCAGACGAGGTCGAAATCGCTTCTGCGAAGAGTTCATTAAGTGTGCAATAGCGTTGCTTGTCAAGAATACGGGGGATACCCTGCTGCATGGTCGGCCCAAGTTCGACGACGGTCGGGTCATTAATGGTCATCTCTGCTCTCCATTGAATAGTTCACCTGCCTATGGTTATGACGAGATTGTGGGTGAATGTGCTTTAATTTAGGGCAGCAATTACAGGTAGTTAGAGCCTGTCTGGGTATCTGCTCATTAACCCCGGGTGAAGAACGTCGTAAGCGTGCTCATGGTCGATGTAACTAGCCTCTTCGACCGCGACCACGATCACGAATTACTGAGTCGCCCGTACTTAATGAGCAATTACTTCAACTAGTTGGTTTGGTTCCCGCGAGGTGCATGAGAGAAAATATGGGGGTCCCAAAACACTATTGTTAGCGCTGATCGAGACGCGCGGCGGAACACCGGCACGTGACGCAGGTGGCCAGACCCCATGCGCTATTTCGCACGGAGATCCACCGATGTCTCACGGAGTTCCACAGAGATCTCCCTGGAACTTCGTGAGACCTCGGTGGATCTCCGTGCGAAACGTGCCTTATGAAGAGCCTACCCTGTTCATCTTCAAGCCGGGCGCGTTCTGGGCATGCACACGACGTCACGCTGAATCTTTTTGAATTTACTGTGCAACGCGGTTTATCGAGTAAACCTGGGGGGCTGGGGGCGTGGCATGTGAGGTGGCTCAATACTACTCGCCTACTGGGTTATTTGGTACATTTCACAGCTTTCCGTACTCATCTTCTTGGCGGGTCCAGGTTGCTAATGCCGCACTTCTTCGCGATCCCTCTATAACTGGGGAGAATCAGGTGATCGGATCGCTTATTGGACCCGCCTTCGAAAGAACTCGACGGTCTCTCGAGGAAAGTCAGTTGCCAACGCGTCGATTCCAAGACCGAGGATTTTAATCCAATTTTCACTCTGAGAAGCTGCTGTCCAATTGGCGAACTCCGGCTCTCCACGGGCTGGAGAAACTGGGTATATCCCAATGCCTAGCCCTTCGCCTCGTGCAGAATCGACCCATTCGGGCTGCTTAAAGAGCATAGTATCAGCTAGAAAAATTGAGGTGGCGCCACTTCGTTTCGCGACACTTATCGCTTCTTCTTGCCGCGATTGCCATTCGGTCCAAAGAGCGAAAGTGAGTGCTATCTTGGGGGCGCGTCTATGGACCTCACTAATAATTTCAGGATTGAAGGAGAGCACGTTCAGCTTACCAGTAAACTGTAGCAGTTCTGCAATAACCGCATCGACAATTTGAGCTGGTCGAGCGAGATCGCGTTGGCCCCAATACGTGGGATCTTTCAACTCGACATAGGCTGTTCGGTCCCCCCATTCAAGGCCAAGGACATCATCCAGTTTGGGCACGCGTAAATCAGCAAATTGGGGACCAAGCCAGCTCCCTGCATCAAGCGATGTAATTTCATTCACGTGATGCTGCGACACCCAATCACGCGAAGTGTGGTCTCGTGTCGCAGGCACGAGCCGACGGAGATCGGGCGATGGGACGAGGGTCTCCTGATGCAGAACAACGGGTCGGTTGGCACGGGCAAGTTCAACATCGAACTCCACACCGGTTAGGCCGGGAAGGCTTAATGCTCGTTTAATGGAGGCAAGTGTGTTCTCCGGGATCTCGCTGCGCACTCCGCGATGGGCGATGATGGCTGGGAACATCATGCCTGTGCCACCCTCTTGCGCACCACCTCAAGCGCCGCCGCAACCGGGATACGTTCCTGCTGGGTGGTGTCACGATCGCGGATGGTCACGGTCTGATCCTGCAGTGTTTGATGATCAATCGTGATGCAGTACGGTGTGCCGATCTCATCGTGCCGAGCATAGCGCTTGCCGATACCCTGCTGCTCGTCATAGCTGACGTTGATCCCGGCCTTGTAGAAGTCAGCCACTACGGCGCGCGCCGCTTCGGGCAGATTATCTTTCTTCATCAGCGGTAGGATCGCAGCTTTGAACGGCGCGAGCCGTGGATGGAGCTTTAGGATGACGCGCGTCTTCTCTTGGCCCTCTGCATCGACACCTTTCTCTTCGGCGTAGGCGTCAAGGAGGAACAGGAGCACGCCGCGAGTTAGTCCGGCCGCAGGTTCGATCACGTACGGCGTGTAGCGCCAGCCCATCTTACCGGTCTTCGGATCTGGTTTCTGTTGATCAAAGTAGCTCAATTTGACGCCAGACTCCTCGGAGTGCCGAGTAAGGTCGTAGTTTGTGCGCGAAGCCACGCCCTCGAGCTCTCCCCAACCCCAGGGATACTCGTATTCGATGTCGACACAGGCATCGGCGTAAAAGGCGAGCTCGGTCTTCTCGTGCGCGCGTGCTCGAAAGGCATTTTTGTTGTTAGCGAATTGCTTCCACCAGGCGAGGCGGGCGTTTAGCCAATAATCGAACCAGTGCGCTTGGGTGCCGGGCTCAACGAAATATTCCATCTCCATCTGCTCAAACTCACAGCAGCGGAAGATATAATGCTCGGTGGTTATCTCGTTACGAAACGATTTGCCCTGTTGGGCGATGCCGAAGGGGACCTTCATCGACATCGTTTGTTGCACATTGAGGAACTGCACGAACATGGCCTGCGCCGTTTCGGGGCGAAGATAAATGGCGTTCGATTTGACCGCTGCTTCGAGTTTTTCACGCAGCTCGCTCTTCGATAAGATTTTGCTGTGCACCTCCTCGACAAAATCCTCGAGTGGATCGACCGAGCCGATTGAGGTGCGAAACATCATGTTAAACTGGCGCTCGGATGAAAGCTCCTGACATCCGCACTGCGGGCAGACGTAGCCACGGTCAGCTGCAATGGCCTCTACCTTTTGTTCGCCCTTCTTGCCACCCTTAAGATAGCTTAGCGCCGTGCCGGGCGCGGCGCGCGGTGCTTTGTCGGCACGGAAGCGCTCTTTGCAATTTAAGCAGTCGACGAGGGGATCGGAGAAGCCAGCCAGATGTCCACTCGCACGCCAGACGCTGGGGTGCATCATAATTGAAGCATCGATGCCGACGACGTCCTCGCGCTCATGCACCGTTGTCTTCCACCATTCGGCGGCGATATTGCGCTTGAGCTCAACGCCCAGCGGTCCGAAATCGTAGGCGCTCTTTAAGCCGCCATAAATCTCGCTGCTCTGGAAGACAAAGCCCCTGCGCTTACAGAGGGAGACTACTTTATCGAGTAAATTTTGGTCGTTCATAACATGCTCGCCTAAATAAAATCTTTAACCTATACAATCGGGAAAACATCCTCGCGCGAACCTGCCGTTGCAGCGACATGCGCAGCTTCGCTGTGCCGGTTGATGCTAACGTGTTCGTACGTGGTCGTACGTTCCACCGGCTTGCGGCCGGCTTTAATAATAATCTGCTGAATGTCGTCGATGGTTAGAGCTTTGGGCGCAGAGGAACCGGCCATATGGTAGATCTTCTCCTCCGTCACGGTGCCATCGATGTCATTGGCGCCAAAGAACTGAGCGATCTGGGCTGTTTTTTCACCGAGCATGACCCAGTATGCTTTGAGATGGGGCACGTTATGTAGCATCAGACGGCTCAGAGCAAAGATGCGCAGGTCTTCAACCCCCGTTGGTGCTGGGAGGCGTTCCATACGATTGCCCTCGTTGTGGAAGGCAAGGGGGACGAAGGTTTGAAACCCCCCAGTCTCCATCTGTAGGTCGCGTAGGCGCAAAAGGTGATCGATACGCTCATCCTCGGTCTCGATTGTGCCGTAGAGCATCGTGCAGTTGCTCTTCAGTCCGAGGCGGTGAGCGACGCGATGCACCTCCAGCCAGCAATCGGCGTCAGCCTTATCGCGGCACATCTTTTTGCGCACCCGTGGGCTGAAGATCTCGGCGCCGCCACCGGGAAGGGATCCTAGTCCGGCAGTCACAAGGCGCTGAAGTATGTGCTCGTAGCTCAAGCGGTATTTTTGGGCAAAGTAGTGAATCTCAACGGCGGTAAAGGCTTTGATGTGCAGTAGCGGAAAGTCGCTGCTAATCATGCGCAGGAGGTCTTCATAGTACTCAAAGGTTAGGTTGGGATTAAGCCCGTTGACGATGTGTACCTCGGTCATTCCCGGACGGTAGCGCTCGGAGATCCAGCGGCGCGCTGCTTCGACGTTCATCGTATGGGCTTGGGGCATGCCCTCCTGCAGTCGGGCGAAGGAGCAAAATAGACAGTCTGCTTCGCAGACATTAGTCGTGTTGAGGTGCAGGTTCCAGTTGTAATAGGTGATATCGCCATGCAGCTTTTCGCGCAGACTGTTGGCCAGCTGCCCGATGCTGAGGAGGTCGGGGTGTTGTGCGAGAGTTAACCCGTCATCCCGAGTAAGAGCCTCGCCCGCTGCTACCTTTGCCTCGATTAAACGTAATACGGAATCCATCGGTTTGCTTATTATTGAGGTTACTTCTCTTGTTTGGCTCTTTGGAGCAGCTCTATATTTTTCTTCAAATCGGGAGTTTTATCGCCCATGTCGAGGGCGCGCTGAAGGGCGATGACGGCGCTGTTGAGATCGCCCTGGGCCTGGTAGGCATTACCCATGATCACATATACCCTGCTTGTGGGATTTACCTGGAGTGCTCGTTTCGCGGTCTGGACAGCTTGCTCGGGTTTGCCGTTGGCCAGGAGTAGCGCGCTAAGGTTTGAGAGCGTGTCGGCATTGCCTGGCTCCTGTTCGACGGCGAGAAAGAGGATCTTCTCTGCATCAGCCAAGCGATTCGACATCGTATAGAGGGTGCCGAGCTTGGCGCAAGTTCCGGGGCTTTTGGGATCGATGGCCAAGGCTGATTCGTAGGCTGTAATCGCCTCTTTGACATTTTTCATAGCGAAATAGACATCGCCCAGGCGTGCAGGGAAGGTGGCATCACCCGCCGTCTTGCTACCGTACTCTTTGAGCAGGGTAATGGCCTCTTTGAATTCCTTGAGGGCCAGGTATACCGTGGCTAAATTATAGGCCGCCGTAAGGTTACCAGAATCCGCATGAAGCGCCTCTTTAAGTAGCTCCTCGGCGTGTTTGAGATCCTTGGTTTGAAGGGCGATTACCGCTTTTTCGTTCAGCTCCACCGAGCGCGGGTCTACCTGTGAAGCTTGCACTGTGCCGGTGCCTTTGATTGTAGCCTCAGCGGCGGGAGCGGCAGAGGCTGGACTGGCGATGAGGAGTAGGGTGGCAAACAGGACAGATACAGCGCGCATAAGCAAAAACTCGCAAGAAGCCTTAGTACAGTAACGTAAGAATCCCAATGATAACAATATAAAGCAGGGAAATTCCAGTGGTCTCCTGGGCGAAACGAGGTGGAATTTCGGCGCTTTCCTCTGCTTGCTGGAGGGCATTAAAGGGCCGAATGGAGAGGGCCAAAATAATGAAGATAGAGAGATAGATACGCGGAGCCTGGTCGGCATAGACCAGAAGAGCGACTGCCATCGGAGCGGCTATACAAAATATGATAAATAGGCGCGATAATCTGCAAAACGCGACCTTTTCAGGAGACCCAGCACGCTTCTCCGGCTTGCGTTCGGCAAGTTTTGTCACAAGCTGTTCTAGGGACGCAGGCATCCCCTGGGCGGCAAGCATAAAGGCGATACCGGCACTGAGCATCACCGGCAGCCAGTCTGACAATGGCGGGAGAGCCTTGAAACTCAGATAGCCGATGCCTCCGTACTGAAGCACTCGCAGCATAGAATCCCGCATATAACGCTGGTGTAGCTGATACGAATCGGCGATGGCCGCGGCGATCATGGCGGCGAGGGCGACATAGAAGGCCTCTCTGCCAAAGATGGTTTCAAAGGGCTTAAGCGATGCCAAAAAGAGCAGGGAAGAGACGGTTAGCGCCAGATAGTTGCGCAAGCGCACGGCACGTGATGCCTGCACAGGCTTTTTTTTGTCTGGATTACTCATGCGCAAGCGTTGTTCAGCCAAAACCACCGAACGCAACATCGCCCAGAAGATGAACATGAAGACGAAGATTAGATAGGAACGGATATACCCCGGAAGAAACTCAGTGCCAAAGGGGGGCGGGACGACGAGTGGTCCAAGAAGAAATGGTGCTACGCGCAAGACTGCGGAGGTGGGTAAGAGCTTGAGCGAGGGGGTTTTCACAGCCAGAGTAAAGCCTATTTTACAGTTTTGCTCAATTGGCGAGTGTAGGTTAGGCTCATAGACTACAGAGGCGCGATCTGCTACTACGAGCAGTCACTCCTTAGGCCTGCGACGGAGGGCCCTCGCTCTCCCCTTTTTGTGGCACTATACTATACCAGGGTAGTGGGACTAAAAAAGAAGAGAGGGAAGGATGACACAAAAAAGAAATGTCATCCCGAGCGCTTGGTGGCACTATCGTATCGCTTAGTAGGGAAGTTAGCGAGGACCTCCGTCGTCTGAAACTATGGCGGTGCCCGTCAGTATAAAACACACTCATTGGGTAGTTTTTTAAAAGTACCCAGCAGTTTAGAAGCGACCCATGACCTACGAAACTCGCCATACTGACGTTCAGCGCATGTTTGGCTCGATAGCCGAGCGTTATGACGCTGCCAACACCGTACTTAGCCTCGGGATCCACCACCTCTGGCGACGATCGCTTCTGCGGCTGCTGCCGACAGAGCCATCGAGCTCCGATCGCGGTGCCTCCCTCGTTCTCGACGTTTGCACAGGGACCGGGGACCTTTTGCCGTTAATCAAGAATCGTTTCGGGTCCGTGGTAGGGGTGGATTTCTGTCTTCCGATGTTGCAAGCCGGAAAACAGAAATTAAGCCAGCCGTATGCTATGGTGCAGGGAGATGGATTAAAACTCCCCTTTGCCGACGGCAGCTTCGATGTTGTGACCGTGGCATTCGGCGTGCGTAATTTCGAACGACTTCAGCAAGGCATCATCGAATTGCGCCGTGTGCTTAAGCCGACCGGGCACCTCCTTGTTCTGGAGTTCGGTCAGCCGAATAACAGGGTCTTTGGAGCGCTTTTTCGTTTATATGCCAACTACTGGATGCCCTTCATCGGAGGACTACTGACCGGTAACCGCGAGGCCTATGCCTATCTGCCACGTACCGCCGCGCGCTTCCCCTGTGGCGATGAATTCGTCACTATTCTTCAGAGCGGCGGCTTTAAGGATGCCCGCTGCCTGCCCTTAACTATGGGAGTCGCCTATGCCTATTGTGCCCAGGCGGCAGCTCAACCCTAGTTAGCTAGGCTATTTTGACAGCCTCCAGCCCTTGAATTGATTAGAAATTTTGCATAGAATCAGCAAACCACTAAATATTGTTAGTGATTTGACCCGTGGTGGGCGTAGCTCAGTTGGTAGAGCCCCGGATTGTGATTCCGGTTGTCGTGGGTTCGAGCCCCATCGTCCACCCCATTTTTCGCATAGCTGGATGCAGCTAGATGCAGGTTTGTGAATTGTTCTCAATAATCCCAGCAAAGAGCACGTAGCCCCCTATTTTGGTTAGCCTTTTTAGCTGTCGGCGTGCATTTTCTCGATTTCAAGACCACTCTCGAAATTTCAGGAAATTTCAGCAATTGGATGCAAAAAGGATGCTTTTGCATCCGAGCGTTTCTGGGAATGTAGATGCACGAGATGCACGAGCTATAGGACTAGCTCTTCCCCCCGAACGTCGCGTAAATCAAATCAAACTCGTCAGGCGTAAGGGATAGCTCGATTTCAGCGCCTTCCTGCTTAGTCTTCTCAGCTTCCTCCAGCTTCTTCTTTAAGCTCTTCTTAACTTCATTTGGCTTTGGTTTCTCTCTTTGTATCGGGTGAGCGCTACAATAAAAGCTCCACAGATAATCGATTGTTGCTTTGTCGCGAATATCTGATGGAACGACTGACCAGAACTCTTCCTTGTCTCTATCGGGGTACACCGTGATAAAGTCATAGATCGCTTTCTTCATCCTGCTCTTATCTAAGTGTGGTTTTTGCTCATCCCGCGTCAATTGGAAGAAGAAGAATTGCACGAGCTTATCTATTACGTTGGCAGAGGGGATAATCTCAGGATGGTTAACTATGCGCGAAAGCGCGTTCTTGTCGCAGCCGCTAAGCTCTGAGACCTGCTTCAGGGTGTACTTTTGACCCCTCGTTTCCTTTAATTTAGCTAATAAATCCAGCAAGTTGAAGCGTATCATGATGCCTTATTACACGTCAAGAAACGTCTTGACAAACGACCCATATCTGATATATAATGTATATATGAGATAAAGTTGATATGTAAGTCAACGACTCTCATATGATAATAATACCATTTAGGGGATATTGTCAAATACTTTAACTTTTAGGGTTGCTTGTATATGAACACTAAAGAATTCGTTACTGCTGAAGAAGCCGCCTCAATGCTCTCAATGAGCGTCAACGCCTTTCGGATCTTCGTATATCGTTACGGGTCAAGAGTTAAGAAAGTCAGACTTGGCAAACGCAAGATGCTTTACCTGCGAGCAAGCTTAGTTGCACTTCTGCAAGAAGCCTAAGTCAGGTCTCGCCTTTCGTGATGTTGGTTTTTATTGAGGTTTTATTATGGCAGTCCGCGAATTAGTCAAAGATGGAAAGAAAGTTGGCTATGACGTTCAGATTTCAGCACGTCACCCCATTACAAAGAAGCGCCACTTTCTGCGCCGCCGCGCCGCAAACAAATGGGAAGCAACTGAGCTTGAAAGAACCCTTCATAAAGAGCTTCAAGAGCAGCTCAGTGGCACGACAGTTCCAACTTGGGATGCCTTCGTAGCTGCATATGAGCAGAACTGCTTGAGTAATAAAGCAGCTTCGACCAGATTTAATGAGCTTTCAATTCTGCATCACCACGTAACCCCGCATTTCCATCTTAAGCTCATAACTCAGATTACTGATGCGGATATTCGAGACATCATGAACCGAATTGATCCTTCTCGCTCCTTGAGTCTTAAGCACAATGTCAGAAAATGCCTCGCCAGTGTTTTTAACTATGCTATTGACTGCAGGCACATCACAGAGAACCCTTGCAGACGGGTAAAACTTCAGAAAATTCCCGAATCAGCGCTAAACATCCTTACTGATCAGCAGATAAGAGTCTTCTTAAAGAAAGCAGAGCAGTCAGGGCTTGAGTGGTTTCCGATCTGGGCAGTTGCGATATACACGGGCTTAAGAAGCGGCGAGCTTATTGCGCTCAGGTACAAACACATTGAGCACAATGAGGGTAAGCCAGTCATCAAGGTTCAAGAGAGCTGGACAAAGCAGGGCAGCTATAAACCGTTCACAAAGAACAAGCAGGTTAGAACTGTACCGATTAACCGAGAAGTCAAAAGAATCATAGACCTGCTCAAAGCAAGAAATCCAAATGCCTGTCCCGATGATTTTGTTCTTTCACAGATACCAGCATGGAAACAGGGTGACGCAGCCAAAGACCTCCGCGCATTCTTAAGCGGCTGCGGTCTGCCAATAATCAGATTTCATGACCTTCGTGCTTGTTTTATCAGTCAGTGCTTACTGCACGGCATTCAGCCGTCAATAGTAATGAAGATGGTCGGGCACGGAGACATGAAAACCATGATGCGGTACTGCAGGCACACGGGATCTGATGTGCTTGGTCAGACTGATGTCTTGGATTTTTCGAAATAATTTAACTGAATAGGAATGCAAATGAAATAATTGGAAACTGAAAATAAATGGGATGGTTTTGTAAAGCTACTTCGTCCTGCAGTGAGGTATGACGATGGACGACGTCTCGAAAAGTATAAACTAGTATACCTTGCCGTTGCTTTGTGCTGGCAGTTAGATGAGCAAAAAAAATCAGGATACAGTCTTTTGACGCCGACACAGCGCAAGTGGCTTGTGCAGCGCACCAAGGACTATGGGATGAACCCTTACAAGATTAGACCTGTCCCCTAGATGTTGACGATCAGAAGAGAAAGTGGGTGTCTCCACAAAATGTGTAATAGTGGAGATAATATGAGCAAAGCAAAGAGACAATTCACCAAAGAGTTCAAAGAGGAAGC
>CAIXSY010000218.1 GCA_903922175.1 uncultured delta proteobacterium
GTACGCCCGCGTTACGGGCGACATCGACCTGCAGTCGTTGTACGAAGCGCACTACAAAAATGAGTTGTTCGTGGACGTCATGCCCGCCGGCAGTCACCCTGAGACGCGTACGGTGCGTGGCGCGAACTGCTGCCGTATCGCACTGCACCGGCCACAAGGGGGTGACACCGTCGTCATCCTGTCGGTCATCGATAACTTGGTTAAGGGCGCAGCCGGTCAGGCGGTACAAAATATGAACATCATGTTCGGGCTGCTCGAGGACACCGCACTGACCGACATCCCTATACTGCCGTAAGGTTGCACCGGGGCAGCCTCAGGACTCAGGCTAGGTCAGGAGTATATTCCAATCCAAAAATTAGTCTGAACGAAGGGTTTTAAATCTGAGTAAATTAACTTTGTTCTGATTCGGTCTAGTTGATAGGCGCTTCTTCGTTTTGCCTTTCGGGTTTTATTTTTCAAGTCTGTTTTAGTAAGTGCAAGCATCGGCTTATTTGACGCCAAACGCAGCCCGAAGCCTGTCGATGCGTCTGCCTGCTATTAACTTCCAACCAAACTCGGCTATAAGTAATGTTGCAAAGTATGTTGCAGAGGCGCAACATTAAACGCAACATCCTGTATAATGTTGCAAATGATGTTGCGGGAGCGCAACGTTAAACGCAACATTTAGCAAGGCAAAGGAGACCAAAATGCTAACTGATAGGCAAAAAACCATTCTCAATGTTTTCCTTGAAACTCCAGACGAGACTAAATCCGTTGGCGATTTTTCAGACTTTGGCATTGAGAGAACAACGCTTTTCCGAGATTTTAAAAAAATGGCCGAGGATGGGCTCCTGAGCCTTGAGGGTAAATCATATCGATTGAATCCAGCATCTGATGCTTATTTGGAGTGGGATTTGACTCGTCCACCACTCCAGAGGAAAAGTGTTCGATATAACCCAGCCTTACTGGACAACTATACGCCCAATGGGACGTTCTTTTTGACCGACCCGCAGCTCAAAGCGCTAGAAAAAGCAGGGGCCGCGTCTGGCATCCACGAAGCCAAGAAGCTGGGAAAGCCATACGAAAGAGTGCTGGCCTCTTTATTGATTGATTTGACGCACGCCTCCTCGAATTTGGAAAGCGTACCCATTTCTTGGCTTGACACTAAAACTCTGATTGAGTTTGGAGAAATACCTGGGGGATTAAATGACAAGCAGATGCGTATCGTTCTCAACCATAAGGACGCAATCGCTCACCTGAAAGAGCATGGACTTAATATGTCAATCACCAAGAGCGACCTCATGGACATCCACTCTCTATTAACTGGAGGATTAATGGGTGACCGCTCAGCAGTGGGCGCTTTACGTTCGGCTGTTGTGAAATTCGACGATAGTCGATATTTGCCTCCCGACAATCCACATGTGCTCAAGGAAATATTTGACCAATTCTGTGCGAAAGCCAGTGCTATCGACAACCCGTATGAGCAAGCTTTCTTTACGATGGCTTTTATTCCATACATTCAGCCTTTTCAAGATGGGAATAAGAGAACATCAAGAATCGCTATGAATATCCCCTTGGTGAAAAACGAACTAGCTCCATTTTCATTTTCGGACATGCGTAAACGTGATTATCTGTTTGGCTTGTTGGCTTTCTACGAAAGAGGAAACCATACTTTTCTTGCGAAAATATTTTCCGAGGCCTATGGGAAATCAGCCGAAAGATATTCCGAACTAATTAATCACATCAGCGAGGGTGGGTTATTAAACTCGGTCTCGGTAGACGACGCAGCCTCAGATGATACGAAAGCGGGTGTGCGAGCAAAACCAAACAAGGGACTCGAATCTGATGTCAATCATTAAGAACGCAATAGGGTTGGCGGCGAGTGTATTGATGCTCGTGACTGGCTTAATCTATGCTCAAGACGTCAAAACCATCGATACCCCCTCAATAGACACCTTCACAGGTGGCGCATCTTTTTAATTTAAAGTACACTGCTTAACCGAGTATATCGCTAGGTTTTAGGGTGCTTTAAGAATGGTGTCTGGGATTACAACTCAGAATCCATGCAAACTAAAAATAGTGTCATAAATTCATTTAGTTATGGAGATTGTTATGAACGCAGTGGTCGAGGTACAAGAAGATCCGCTAGTCTTTACCGACAGCGCAGCCAACAAGGTCAGGGAGATGATCGAGGAGGAGAACAACGCCAATCTAAAGTTGCGCATCGCCGTTAGTGGTGGTGGCTGCTCTGGCTTTCAGTACGGCTTTACCTTGGACGAGATAACCAACGAGGACGACACCGTGCTCGA
>CAIXSY010000219.1 GCA_903922175.1 uncultured delta proteobacterium
AGCAGAATCCATCTCCTACTCGAATATAGGTGAGGTCCGCTACTAACGCCTGCAGCGGGCGCGTGAGCACTAAATCCTTCAATAAATTGGGCTGAACTGCGTAATTATGCCTTGAGTAGGTGGTGTGAGGTGCCGTTGCCCTGAGCTAGTCGAGGGGCAAGACCCGGCACATGCTCAATATATACCCCTGATCAATGGCGTAGTGAATAGTAATCTCCTCGGCAGAGGGTAGTTGACCCAGAAAGCGCTGACTCACGTGGGCACGAAAACTACTTTCGTCCCGTGGTAGCAGTGTAACGTCATGGAAGCCAATGTGGTCCGTTAGTAATGGCGAGACGGCTTTATAGAAGCTCTCCTTGGCGGAGAAGAGAAGTAACATACGTAATGATTTGAGCTTCGGCGACTGTTCAATCCAAGTGATCTCCTCGGCAGTGGCGATCCTCTTTGAGATATCAATATGGCGATCATTGACCATCTCAAGATCGATACCGAGGCCACGGGCATGAGTGGAATCGGCAGCCAAGGCATAGGCGCGTTCCGATTTGTGCGTAATCGAACCGATGAAGCCACCTGGCCAAAGTGGTGCGCGGGACTCCGGCACACGCAGGACTGCAGCGCTCGGTGAAACGCCAAGTTGCGCCAATGCAGAGTGTGCGGCAGCGCGCCCAATGGAAAACTCAACCCGGCGCAGGGGAGATGCCGAGCTCGGCAGTAATGCCGCCTCTTCGGGGAGAAGCGCATGAGGCTCTCCGCTGAGCCGCGTTTCAGCCAGAGCTATCTCTGGACCATAGGGTGAGTAGAACATGGGGGTACTATACATATTCCCAACACGTATGTCTTTTTGTAACTGCTGATTAACCCCGGGCGACCCGTGAACGTCCATGTGCAGGTTCAGGGATCTGCCGTCTGTATGCCGCTTTCCGAGATCGGCTGTCTGCTTTCTGCTGTCTGCATCTGATGCCGCTGCAGCTTTCGGCCGCAGCCCACGGGCCCCCGCTACCTAGGAGATACTCATGCCGCCTGCCTGATATCTGCCTTTTGCAGAGATCTGCCGTCTGCCTTCTGCCGGCTGCATCCGATGCAGCTGCCGCTCCCGACTGCTGTCTGTCAGGCCATAGTTTCGGCCGTGCGGCCGAGCGACCGCGGAAGGCAAGGCGAAGTAGGAGGCAAGAGGGAGCCTGTGGTAAAATCTGCCGGAAATTGCTATGGTATGCCGCTCTTATGGCGTATTGGTTGGTAAAGAGCGAATCTGGTAACTATTCGATCGGCGATCTCGAACGCGATCGAGTTACCTTTTGGGGCGGCGTGCGCAACTATCAAGCACGAAATTTTCTGCGACAGATGAAAAAAGGGGAGCAGGTTCTCTTCTATCATTCGGTGACTGAACCGGTCGGTGTAGTCGGTATCTGTCGGGTAAAAAAAGAGGCCTATCCAGACCCCACTCAATTTGATTCGAAAAGTCAGTACTTCGACGCCGCTGCTTCACCCGAGGAACCACGCTGGTTTTGCCCAGATGTCGAATTCGTTGAACGTTTCGCGCAGGTTTTGCCCCTGACAGATATTCGAACCCTCAGAGGTCTTGCCGATATGGAGCTTCTTCGCCGGGGGAGCCGCCTCAGTGTTCAGGTAGCAAGTTTAAAGCACTTTGAAATTATCGTTGATGCTGCAAGGAAAATGTGAATAAGATCCCTGTTAAAACTGCCGAAGAGCTCGTCTTGATGCGTGAGTCATGCCAACTAACAGCGGCGATCCTTGACGCCGTGGAAGATATCATCCATCCGGGGATCAGTACGGAGGATATTAATATTTTTGTTCATCGCATGACGACGGAGGGTGGGGCAGTTCCCTCTCCACTTAACTATAAAGGGTTTCCTAAGTCGGTATGCACGTCAGTAAATGACGTCGTCTGTCACGGTATCCCGAGTCCCTATGTCATTCTTAAGGAAGGTGACGTTATCAACGTCGATGTTACGAGTTATAAGAACGGCTTTCATGGTGATTCGAGCCGCATGTATTATGTTGGTGGGCCGGAAACCTGTTCCGAGGCGGC
The DNA here is from genome assembly GCA_903922175.1 of uncultured delta proteobacterium. Classification (GTDB taxonomy): domain Bacteria; phylum Bdellovibrionota_C; class UBA2361; order UBA2361; family CAIXSY01; genus CAIXSY01. Next base: position 2,051 of record CAIXSY010000219.1, read on the forward strand.
GCGTAAGCTCGTACGTACCGCTGAGCAGGCGATGTACATTGGCATCGAAGAGGTTGCCCCCGGCAAACACATCGGTGATATTGGAGCGGCGATTCAGGAGTTTATTCGCGAGTCGGGGTTCAATTACGGCATCGTGCGTGAGTACACCGGGCATGGCCTGGGGCGTGAATTTCATGAGCCGCCTCAAGTGGTGCATGTGGGGAGAAAGGGGACGGGCGACATCATGCGCGCAGGCAATACCTTTACCGTCGAACCGATGATTAACGCCGGCACGTTTAAGTGCGCGCTTTCGAAGGTTGATGGCTGGACCGTGCGCACTGCCGATGGCTTGCTCTCGGCCCAGTGGGAGCATACCGTGCTCGTAACCGAGTCCGGGTACGAAATCCTCACTGAGGGGAAGAGGCAGAGAAAGAAGGGTGCGTAGGAAGTTGTGACGCTGATCGAGCCACAAAAACACCGTTCCTGCGACCACGTCCACGCTCACGAAGAAATACACGAGCAATGCAAAAAACTCTAAAAGTTACCCACTAAAAACGTCGAAGAACCACTTTTTTTACTGCAGGACTGTAGCCACTGTTTCGGGTGCATCGGGTTATGCAAAAAAGCTACTGTGTGCTTAATAAGCAGTATAGTCGCGCGGAGTATATGAAAATAGTGCCGCGAATTATCGCCCAGATGCAGAATACGGGAGAGTGTGGGAGGTTCTTTCCGCCACAGTTTTCATCGCAAACCTATCAAGAATCGATGGTGCATGAGTTCTTAGAGGAGATCCCGCTAGACGTGGCTCGGCGGCGTGGCTACTGGGTAGCGCCAGAAGAGCCGGAGAAGATCATCGTAGGAGCGATTCCGGCGAGTAGCTTTCTCGATGCGGTAGACTCAGCCGCGGTAACCGGCCTTGCCTCGAAAAGTATCATCTGTGAACGTTCGGGCGGGCTCTATAAATTTAAAAAACCCGAACTGGAATTTTACCTGCATAATGCGCTGCCGCTACCGCGACGGCATTGGAACGAGCGGTTGCAGGAGTTTGTTGGCGAGAGGGAGTTAATAGAAGGGCTCTGAAGGGTTTTTTACGGCGACGCCTGCCTATTGAATACAAGGAAGATTTTAGAACCTCAGTAGTCTTAGTATGTGAAGCTATATGTCGCAGTTGGGTACAAGCAGTGCCCGTGTGGTTCGGATTCCGAACCATGCGGTTAAGGCGGAAGTTCATAGGGCTTTTCACGGTAGCAACGATCCGTTGCGGCAGGCTGAGGTCACCCTCGATCACCTCACCCCTCCTAAAATTGAGATGCTTTACCGGCGCGCCCAGGCTACATCAGAGGTGCTAGCCCAAGTCTCTCCGAAGCTAGGACTGGGCACTTGGCTAAGCAAGCATATTTTAGCGCCACTCCTACCGCGTGGACCACTCGATCGAATTCAGGCTGTCGTACTGACCGATGTGTTAAAGTTTCTCGATCATGGTACAGTTTTTAGGCAACCGTAAAGATTTGATGAAGCTTGAAGCGCTGCCTTGGGAGCAGCGGCTTTGTGTCATGGCACGCGGATATCGCCAGCTTGAGCGACGTAATCGCGTGGCTCTTTCCGGAGATATCGGAGCAGCGCTCGATCTTGCCGAGGCTGAGGCGGTACACAGTCTTAACAGCTTATCACTTCGCGAAAAGAGTTCTGGCTTGGTCTTGCGCAGATATGCTGACATACTGCGTAGCGATGCTGCTGTCCGTGGATTGTTTTTTTACAGCCGCGCAATACTTGCGCGTGTCGCCCGCGGTACGGTGCGGGGCTGGCCAGCGCCGGAGACGAATTAAGTCGCCAGGCTTATCGCCCTGGTTATAACTTTATCTAAAACAGCCACCTGCTGTTCGTTTTCTGGTACAAATGCCGAAGCCGTCTGCACAATGCCAAAACCACTTGACATCTCTGATTTAATCATCGCCACAAGCATAGCAGCCAGTACGTCTACATGCCTTGCAGCTCGACCTTTCTCACTCGCGCGCCAGGCCCGATCGGCAGCCGTAAATATTTTATTTCTTCCCTTAAACTCTGCTAGCTCTGGGCAGTCTCGGTCAAGAACCCCAAACTTAGCGGCAATTTTAAAGTACCTGCTTGGAGCAATGCTGGCGTGGCAAAGCCATTTTTGCCTTTCCTGTGCCAATCGCGTTAGGTCGATTGAAGATTCTGTGAGCGTCATGAGATCGACCGCTGCCATCTCTCGTAAGAGGGCGCGTGTTTCACGGCTGGGCCTAAGACCTGTGTTCAGCATCTTTGATAGGGCTCGATACGGGGAAAGCGGATCGGACTTGGCGGATTCGGGGCAACTAAAATGGAATGTAGTGTTTGCGAGTAATCGGACTCGTGACCGAGACTTTGCAGAGGGGTGAGATTGGACACGGGTAGCTATCATAGTGATAGCAGAAGAGTAACATTTTTTTCCAACTAATCAAGGGACCGCCAAAACGCCATTTGAAACGTGAACCCAGCTGGGTTTTAAGCACATCTTATTGCTGCATGTCTACAGCAGGGCCTAGGGTATGTTTAAGAGGAATGAAAATGCTTCAAAGAGATCACACTAATGCTGTTGGTAGGGTGGTATCCGTAGCTGCCTAGCCGCTTCGCTACGCGCGGCTGTTTTCGCGCTCCTGGCCCTCTTGCCCGCAACTGGGCTCTCTCAAGATCAGTGGAACACGCGTGGACGAACTATCCAGCCGCTCATGGGCCAACCTCTACGAGAGCTTACCCCAGCGCAGAGCACTCAATTCGCAAAGGGGCTTGAGGCGTTTCAGCACCAATTTACTCAGCAGGAGGGACTAGGTCCGATATTTAATGCTGGACACACGAATAGTGGTTGTGCTGGTTGTCATACCAGTCCGGCGATAGGTGGCCAGGACATCGGACTGTCCAAGAGAGTTATTAGATTTGGGCAATTCCTCAGCAACGGCAGCTTTAATCCTATGACGAGCAGTGGTGGTTCACTGTGGCAGAACTCTGCCATAAGCGTACCCGGAGTTAACTGTGCTGAGGTCATTCCCGCAGGGGCGGTGACCAACGTCCCTGGTCGCATGGCGGGAGCCATTTTTGGTGATGGATTAATAGAGGCTATCAGCGACAAGAGCATTGCCGATCTCGCTGCGACAGCGGGGGTATCCGGCCGCGTGCATATGGTCGTGCCACTGGAGAGTGCGATGGGTGGTTCGATGCCGTCGCCACTACGGGTTGGGCGCTTCGGATGGAAAGCGCAGGTTGCAACCATAAAAACTTTTAGCCATGACGCGGCACTGAACGAGATGGGGATTACCAGTGATCTTATGCCGGCGGAAAATGCCCCCAATGGGAACATGCAAACCTTGGCAGCGTGTGACAGTGTTGCCGATCCGGAAACGACAATTTTTCAGAATACCTACGGGTATTCGTATATTGATTCTATCAGCACCTTTCAACGTTACCTCGCCCCGCCACCTCAGACACCGCGCTCGGGCATGAAAGGCGAGAAACTCTTCAAATATATCGGCTGCGAAAGCTGTCATCACGCCGAGTTTAGAACGGCTCTCAACGGCGCCGATCCGCTGTTTGCGGCCAGGGTGGTTAAACCGTATTCAGATTTTCTGCTGCATGATATGGGCGACCGCAGTGCTAATGGCTTGGGGGATGGGATCCCGCAGGGGGAAGCACAGAAAAATGAGATGCGTACGACGCCGCTTTGGGGGATTGCAAGACGAGGCTTCATCGGTCATGACGGAGAGATCTGGGCCTGCCCCAACTGCAGTGATGATCCCTGCAAAGGTATGTTTCCACCGCCGTATGATAATCAAGCAGCAAGCATAGTTAATGTCGTCAACAAGCACCGAGCGCCGGGGAGCGAGGCACGCACCTCCGCCCAGCAGTTTTTCAACCTCTCCTGTGAAAACGTCCTCGACATCAACCGATTCCTGAAGTCTTTGGGACGGGCTGAGTTCGACTTTAACTCTAACGGTGTGGTCGACTCGACTGATATGACCGAGTATGGAAGATGCCTTGGTAGTGTCAATGTCACGGCCGACGCCCCCTGTGCGATATTCGACTTCGATCAAAATGGGATTATCAATCAAGCCGATCTGGACTATTATACCAAAGGATATGTCGGTCAGGCCTGCGCCAGTCAGATCGATAGCGATTACGATGGTGTTCCCGACTGCGCCGATCGTTGTCCAAGCGATGCAACATTGGTAGATCCAGGAGCTTCGTGCACCTGCCAGTCGGCTCACCTCGACTCCGACGGAGACGGATTTCCTGACTGCGTCGATGGCTGTCCTCTCGATGCGACCACGCAGGCTCCCCTGTGTCAGAAGCCTCCGGTTTTTACTGCCATCCCGCCCCAAATAGTTGGCGCCACCGGCCTTGTCTGGTTCGTCGTAAAGGCAATTGACCCCGAGGGCACGCCGGTTACCCTCCGCATGACCCAAGCGCCGCTCGGGGCTTCCTTCGGGGCTGGTAACCTATTCACCTGGAGCCCTAGCGCAGCTCAAGAAGGCAGTTACACGGTTCAATTTAGTGCAACCGACCGCCCCGTCGGCCTGCCTGCGGCAACGTCTCTCTATGAGGTCAGTATTCGGGTAGATTCTGGATCGACATCCAAACCGGTAGCCCCGTCACAGCTTATGCTGAGCACGACGACGCCAGACCCGATCGCGATGACCAAAAAGAGTGTATACCAGGCGCGACTGACATGGACCGATAACGCGAATGATGAAAGAGGATTCACGCATGAGTTCGCCACTGCACCTACGGGCCCATTTACGAAGGTCACCAGCCTTCTGCCGAACATCACACAGTCGCTGCAGTCCGGTCTCAGATATGAAACAACCTACTATTTTAGGGTTTGTGCATTCAACGTCAATGGGTCGTCATGCTCCAACGTTGTGCCCTATGTGCGCCATGCGCCGGTGATGATGACGACCACGACGGTGCTACCGCTGATGTCGTTAAGTCGGGACTGGCTGTGCATCGTTAGCTCTTACTTCGCTGGTTGACGATCTCTTGAGCTGAGGGGAATGCCTTGCAGCTCCCAATATGTTTAGCAAGTCTTTTTAACTGCTTTCGCCGATTAAAGTCCACTATGGCGGTGACGATAGCATCGCGCTTGACTGACGTACCCACATTCTTAAGTAATGCGGAAAGCTCAAAATCTGGAATGTCAACAGTGGTCTTCATGGAATCAATATGGCCCAGATTAGGATTCTCTACAAACGAATTTAAAGCGCAAGAAAAAAGCAGTAAGCTCAGCGGATTGCCTTTAACTTAATGTCATTCGGTAGCGTCCCCCTTTTCTCCTGGGGCTGCCGTCAGAGCGGCGGTGTCGCACGCAAAAAAGACGGCTGAAACCCGGTCTACGTGCACTAGTTTCTGAGCTACCGAAAGAGCGCTCTTGCCGTCGCAGTGATCGTCTTCAATCACGAGATCGTACTTGTTATCTGCAATAACTCTATTGGCATATTGAATGATGTTCTTTAGATCGGTTCCGAAAGTTGCATTTGGACCCGTCAGGGGAACCGAGAGACCGACCTTCAATCGTGGTGTAGCGAAAGCGTGAGGAGTGCAGAGACAGGATAGGAAGATTAATGCAAGCAGAAGCTTATAAGCATTCATCATTGCCTTGAATTAAAAAAACTCGCACCCGTGCTCGTCATGCCCCACCCTACGGCACCCTCGCCAGAACCTGGCCGCCAGGCCAGGTTCTACTCTTCGATCTTCGGAAAGGCGAAGTGCTCCATCCCTTGCGTCTCAACGACGAAGCGGGCACCTTTCTTAAGATCGGCGCTGTTGACGGCTTCATTAAATCCAGCCACATCACGCACCTTTTTGCCGTTGACGCTAACGATGATATCTCGTGGCTGGAGGCCAGCGCGTTCACCGATCCCTCCGGGGCGTATGGTTGTCACCACGACGCCTTCGCTGCGCTTAGTCTCAAGTTGATGAGCGCTGCGATCATTAAGTGTTTCAACGTTGATCCCTAGATCAACTGAAGACTGCTCCTCGGGCTCTTGTTCGGCCTCATGTTGAGCCTTGAGCTCTCCAACTTTGACGGTTAGGTTCAGTTTGTTCTTCTCTCGGTAAATCTCCACATCGAGGCGTCCGCTCGGCTTGGTGGCGGCGACGATGTTACGCAGCTGGTTGACATTTTTGACCTTCTCGCCGCCGAGTGCGGTAACGATATCACCCTGTTTGATGCCAGCCTTTTCAGCTGGGCTACCTGGCTCGACCTGGCCAACGAGTGCACCATCGGTCCCACTAAAGCCAAAGGAGTGAGCCCCTTCCTCGCTCAGTGGTTGAATACCAACGCCCAGCCAGCCGCGGACAACCTTGCCATTTTTGATCAGGCTGCCCATGACGTTTTTTGCCATGTTGATCGGAATAGCGAAGCCGATGCCCATATAGCCGCCGTTTTTGGAGAAGATCGCCGTATTGATCCCGATCACTTCGCCCTTGAGATTGACGAGCGGGCCGCCGCTGTTGCCCGGGTTGATCGCGGCGTCGGTTTGGATGAAGTCTTCGAACTGTCCACCGCCAACGAGCGAGCGCCCCTTGGCGCTGACAATACCTGCGGTAATTGAGTTCGAAAGCCCGAAGGGATTTCCGGCTGCCACCACCCACTCGCCGATGCGCAAAGCGTCGGAATCGCCGAGAGCTGCACCTTGGAGGGCGGGGGCCTTGATCTGGATAACGGCGAGGTCGGTTTTAGGGTCACTGCCGATAATCTTAGCCTTATACGTCTTCTCGTTGTTCAAGCGTACGGTTACCTCATCAGCACCACCGATGACGTGGTTATTGGTGAGAATATGACCCTCGGCGTCGACGATCACGCCCGTGCCCATGCCCTGCTGGGCGAATCCCTCAGATCCTCCGCGATCGGGGTTCGTGCGATCGAGGAAGTCGTCGCCAAAAAATTCGCGGTATGGGTCAAAAAACTGATCGTTGTGTGGATTACGGCGCCTACTTGGCTTGGCCTTCACCACGGAGGTGACTGTTACCACGACGGGGCTAATCACATCCGCTACCTTCTCAAACGCCTGGGAGAGGTCGGTGACCGCGGATGGCGGCGAGATCTCTGCCATAGTCTGAGCCATGAGCGGGGAGGCGGCCAAAAACAGTGAGGTCAATGTCGAGCTAATACAGAGGTAAGTTCGTTGCATAGTGCCCTTAGGTATATGAAAGTAGAAAAATTATTTCTGTTTGACGAGGTGCGTTTTAGGGTCAACACCAACTCGCTTATTTATAATCACGGCGATATTCGTTTTTCAAGCCCGCGCTTTTATTCTCTTTTTGGGCAGGCATCGCCCGTCGTGACTCTATAGACGATAGCCCCTCGACCCGGTCTAGGACAAGGGCTGTCATTGTAATCAACGCCGAGATGCAAGACTTGTCGGTCTGAGGCAGTGCCTCTCTAGTTTCCTCAACCAAACATATCTTTGACGCAAACGCCGCAAAAAAATTCAGGTGTTATGTAAGGTTGTCTGGGTAAAGGGTGGCAAGTGCTACGTAGGGCAAGACGGCTAAGGTCGTCGGCTGCGGCAGAATCTGCAGCTGATGCAGTCAGCAGAAAGCCGACTTCAGATCTCTGACAACGGATTACAGAAGGCCGATAGCGAGCAGGGGCCACGAGTACCTTCCGCGCGAATGCGCGGGTCGGTCTGAGGCAAAGCCTCGTTAGTTCTTCCCCTCACATCAGTCCCCCCAAAGCACATCCCAGAAGCTCTTTTTACGCCTGGCTGGTTCCTCCGTCGACCGGGCTACGACACGGCTGTGGGGATGCGTTTCATCCCCGTATCGGCTATGAAGGCTGCACGCTTCAATCGGCTCCGTGCCGCGCACGAAGACCTCGCGGGTAACGTTCTCTGTTGGACAGGAGGTTCCGGCTATACCGCCACTCTTGCTATCCACGTTTTCGAAGATCACACCGGGGGGAGGGATGAAGTGCATCGGCTCTTGGAGCGATTCACTGCACTTCATGAAGTGCGTCCAAATGGGAGCAGCCCCCTGGGCTCCCGTGAGCCCCGTGGGTGAATTGTCATCGAAGCCGACCCAGACGCCGACGACTAAGGCAGGGGTAAAGGCCACAAACCAGGCATCGCGGGTGTCATTCGATGTTCCGGTTTTACCGGCAGCTTGGCGTGTAAAACCGGCGCGACGTACGGATGTCGCCGTGCCTCGATCTAGCACCCCCTGCATGATATTGGTTAGGACATAGACAGCGTTTTCGCTGGCGACACGCTCCTCTTTGAGTTCACTGTGTGCCAGCAGTCTAAGATCATCGTCGACGGCGGAGAGATAGAGTCGTGGTGCAACGTAGGTTCCCGAATTCGCCAGTGCGGCGTACCCAGCGGTGAGGCGCAACAGGTTGGTGTCAGCTGCGCCGAGTGCAAGTGAAGGTACCGCCAGCACGTTTTCACTGACGTGAAAGGCTTTAAGGGTGCGTACTACTGCCGGCAGCCCAACCCGAGTGGCGATGTAGGCCGTCGGCATGTTGAGCGAATTCTCGATAGCGTAGCGCAGTGTCACATCACCACGGAACTTGCGATCGTAGTTCTCTGGCTCCCAAGAGGGCTGCCCCTGCATGTCAAATTTGAGCGGCTCATCGGGCAGCACCGTCAACGGGGTCGCCGGGCGATAGTTGTTGAGATTGCGATCAAGGGCAGTAAGATAGACGAAGGGCTTGACGGTCGATCCGATCTGACGCAGCGCCTGAGCGGCATGGTCGAATTGGCTATCAGCGAAGTCTCGTCCGCCGACCCAGGCGCGAACTTTACCGCTAAAGGGCTCAATCGCCACCAGTGCTGCCTCTATCCGCCTATGTTCAGCCCTGAGGGCGCGGTGGGTCTCTTCAAGTTTAGCTAATTGTTTATTGACGGCCTCTTCGGCGCAGAGCTGCATGCTGCGGTTGAGTCCGGTATAGACGCGTAGTCCCGTTAGCATCGCCTCTGGTACATTGAAGGCACCGCTCAGCTCTTTGTAGAGAGTTTCGATGAAGTACGGGGCGAGTCTGCCGCGATGCGGGGTGTGTTCGGTGATGCGTATACGCTGGAGTTTGGCGGCGCTCTGTTGCGCCTCGGTGATGAAGGCCAGGTCCCGCATCTTGGCCAGGACAACATCACGCCGGCGTACGGCACGTTTGAGGTTTCGAAACGGAGAGTAGGCTGAAGGGGCTTGGATTATCCCGGCGAGGAGCGCCTCCTCTGAGATCGTCAGTTCGTTTAGTTTCTTGCCAAAAAACAGGCGCGCGGCCTCGGCCACACCATGGACTGAAATTGATCCCTCCTGTCCGAGGTAGACCTCGTTGAGGTAGAGTTCGAGGATCTGCTCTTTAGAGTGACGCAGCTCAAGGCTGACCGCGGCCGCCATCTCAAAAAGTTTACGTTCGATTGAACGCTCAGGGGTGAAAAGTAAGTTTTTCGCGAGTTGCTGCGTCAACGTACTGCCACCCTGGACCAAACGGAGCGCCTTGAGATTGGCTGCCATCGCGCGTACTATGCCGGTGAAGTCGATGCCGTGATGGTGGTAGAAGCGTTCGTCTTCGATAGCGATGACGGCACGCTGCATCGGCAGCGGAATATCCTTGAGCTCGGTATAGGTCGAGGCGCGCATCTCACCTGATCCAAGATGGGCGATAAGCTGCGGCTCGAGGTAGAGCGGCGCGCGAGAGGTGTTGTGAGCGCGCTCCCCGTCAAGGGTGAGGCTAATTGGTGCGGGTTTCTGAACGTGACCTTCGGCATCGACGAATTCGCGACCGAAGACGGTGGCCCTGGTCGCGCCGATCTGATATTCGCCCGGCTTTGTCGGGGGCAGTGGCACGCTGCGATAGGATCGTGCGGCGAGCTCGCTGCGGAGAACCGAAAGGTATGTGTCCCCACCGGCGCTAATGCTGAAAGCCTCGGAATATACCGAGGGGATCTGGTTAGGGCGCTCGTAGTTCAAGCGCGCCACGATGCGCTGGTCGACATAAAGAAAGAAAACGGCTGCGCTCAAAGCTCCAAGCAGCATACCGATAATTAGAAAGCGCTTCATGGCGGCACTATAGCAATATACTGAGCGCAGCCACAACTTGGGGTCTACGGCACAAGCTGCACTGGCTTTTTATACGACGCATTCGAGTCAATTCCTGGCGGCTCGATCCTCGAATATGTGCGCACTGACCAACGTGGGGTAGCATCGTGGGGGGTATAGAGAAGGTGCCCGTTGCCAAAGTAGTACAGGCTCAGATTGTGCTCGGGCGAGTCGCTTATTTTTATCGCCGCCTGCTTGCGGTAGACCGTGGCCAGGTAGCGCTCTTTGCTCTTGGTCGTGAATGAAAATGTCCCGGCATAGAGGAAGATTACGCTGATTAAACACAGGCCGGCAAAGACCTTGTGGATCGCCTGGTGTTCGGCGGGCTCGTGATCAAGCGGCTCCTCGATCAGTGATGCTAGGGCGCCCAAAGGTAGGAAGAATGTATAGGTGCCGGCGGCGCGTCCGATGAAGGGCAGCCCAATACAGGCAAAAAACAGTGCTGACGAGAGATAGGTAAGGAGGCAGATCCAGGTAAGCGGCGCTTCGCGAAATATGCCGCCGAGTGCCAGCATGGAGACACCACAGATGAACGCGCTAGCCAACAACGCTATCTCACCTGCATTCATGCTCGTGATGCTTGTTGGGGTGGTTACGTTTAACACTACCCACAGGATCGGCAGTGGCATTAGCTTAAGTGCGAAGGTTCGGGGAGAGTAGTCCTCCTGTGCCGCGCGGGTGAACCCGTAGATCAGTCCACATCCAAGAGCGCATAAGAAAGGCATTGAGGAGATCAGCTGGCTGTCGAGAGCGAATCGCCCGCTAAGGTAGTGCAGAAAAAGCCCACTTCCATTGCTACTGAAGGCGAACTGTAGGAACCGCAAAAAGATTGCGCTGGTGCTGGGATTCTCGGCCAGAAACTGGCTATGGCAGGCGGTAGTCCAGGTGTGTGTCGAGTCGATAACAACGCAGTAGAGGTTGGAAAGCCCGTTATTTATGAGCATATCGTGGCGTTGAATAAGGAGGTCGAATGCCAAGGGGAGGGCGAATAAGATGAGGGCAAGGGGTGATGCCCAGAGCGACATTTTGCGTGAATAGAGCAGGTGCACGGTGACAAAGATTAGCGGACCACCGAAGAGCATGGGGCCACGAATGGCGGCATTAATTCCTAAGAGCAGGAACGCTACGCAAAATGACATTCCAACGGTAGGTTTATCTGTCAGTGAAGCGCTGAGTAGGAGGACTCCGCTCAGAAGAAAGACAAACGAGGGGAAGTCTAAAAGGAAGGTGCCGATTAGTGATGCACCCATGGTGCGGTTGAACACTGCGGGGACGCTGCATAAGGCGATGGTGCCGACCAGAGCTAGGGCGCTTGAGCGTGGCAAGGTGATCGATGAAACGATAAACAGTAGCGCGCAGGCGCCCACAAAAAAGATGGATATCGCTTCGATGCGTCCGAAGAGAGCGAGGAGTGAGCTGAAAAATATCCCCACCGTTGGATAGTAAAGGCTATGAAGCGGTTCTCCGGTGAAGTAGTAACGCAGGGTACCCTCAAGCCAGGGAGTGAGCGCGTCAGACCACGGTGCAGAGGCGATGCCAAAGCGTAGATCGGGAGGGGCGCGAAGATCGAGAATGACACGCCCCAGCCAGAGCGCCACTGCGCAGCCGCTCAAGAGGGCAAGGAGGAAGTCTTTTCTGCGCACTATGTCTTTTGCATCACCGTTGTTGTCTGATGGGCCTCCGTGGCCTCGATCTCGGCGATGAGTTCATCAATCAGCTTTTGTAATTCCCGCTGCTGCTCCTCGGGAGAAGTATAGTCCGTTTCTGCTCTCGGAATGAACGAACTTCGGTAAGCCGTTTTCTGGGGCTTAGCAAGCGCGACAACAGTAGTACTTTTAGTGGTTTGAGCAGACTCTGCGCACGCCAGGGAAGACCACAGTACGTAAACGCTGGCAAGGAACAAAGTAACGAACGCGGAATATTTCATACTCTTACCACACTTATGACCACTATTATCGCATGTGTGACATATCGGATGAGATATTTTTGATCTAAATAAAATGATCGTTCGAAGATCATTTTATTTTGCGCAGGCAAGGGTGCTGGTGTGGAGAGATCAGTTTCGAACTAAAAGAGACAGGATGGCGAAGCGATAGCTGCTCAATAACCACGGATGGATCATACCCTAGAAGCCGGTGATACTTAACCGGGCTTGCCTCGGGTAATCGCGGCCTGTGACAAGCTCACTGCAGGCTGGGAGTGTTCGACGGAGCCCACGCCAGGCCACAACCAGGACTAGGATCCAGGCGCCTTCGCCCGGGGTTATTGAGCAGTTATCCGTGAACGTCAGTTACCTTATCCCGCCCCCAGTGCTGCAAAACTCAACATTTCAACCACTTACGCTCTTTTTTATCTCCATTGCTGTTCAATTACACCGACTTTCGTGGTACAAAATGGTGTCCACAGCAGACGCAAAAAGTCTTGCCGCGGCTTGTCCCCCGTAGCTTTGACCGCGAGGTCGAGCGAACGGGGATCGCGAATTGCCACGACAAGACTTTTTGTGGACGGTATAGTGACGAGGCTGGTATAGCCAAGAGGACGTAATATGATCTCAATGCTTCGCGGAACAGTGCACCACGTCTCTGGAAAGGCGCTTACTTTGGATGTGCATGGGGTAGGGTATGAGGTGCTCTGCTCCACGGCCTGTCTAGAGGGATGTGTTATGGGGTCCGAGGTCTCAGTTGTGGTCCACACTGAAGTTAAGGAGGACCTCATTCGCCTACATGGCTTCGCCGACCATCTAGAAAAGCAGGTCTTTCTACTCCTTATGCGAGTCAAAGGGGTTGGGGCAAAGAGCTCCTCTGATATTATCTCCCATGTCGATAAGGTTGAGCTCCTGCGGATTATCGCCGCCGGTGATATCGAGGGGTTACAGCGGATTAAGGGTATAGGCAAGAAAACGGCCGAGCGTATAGTAGTCGAGCTTAAGGATAAGGTCGGCGAATACGTGGTGGAGGGGCAGCTTGGAGGGAGGACAGATGAGCGGCCGGTGCAAGCGAATGCCTTCTATGATGCCATAGAGGCTCTGATGGCGCTCGGGTTTTCTCGTAGAGATGCTGAGCGCTCGGTCAAGAGCGTTGAAGGGCGGCTGCAGGGATCCAAAGATGCTGGAGAGATCGTTCGAGAGGCGCTGCGTTGTGTGTAACTTGCTAGAATCTCCTTAACCAAGGTGAAATAGTGTCTGATATCAACGATCAAAGGAACCCAAAGAAGGTAATACCGCCATCCGATGACGGGGACATGGAGACCTGGACCGGCCTTTCTGAAATCGCACGTCAAAAGGACGATGAGCTGGGGGATGATCAGAGTGAGGAGGGCGTGGTGCAGACCTCGCTCCGTCCTCAGAGTTTCTCCGATTACATTGGTCAATCAACCATAAAGGAGGGGTTACTCCTGGCCTGTAAGGCAACAAGGCGTCGAGGTGAACCTCTTGATCATGTGCTGCTCCATGGCCCGCCGGGGCTAGGCAAGACTTCACTAGCACGAATCCTTGCTACAGAGATGGGAGTTGGGTTTAAATCTACCTCTGGACCGGTCATTGAACGTCCGGGAGATCTGGCGGCCATCCTGAGCTCGCTTAATGCAAACGACGTCTTTTTTATAGACGAGATCCATCGTCTGCCGCGGGTGGTAGAGGAGGTGCTTTATCCCGCCATGGAGGACTACCAGATCGATATTATAATCGGCCAGGGACCGGCAGCTAAATCGATCAAGATCGATCTTAAGCCCTTTACCCTGATCGGCGCGACGACTCGAACGGGGCTGTTGACATCACCGCTGCGCGATCGCTTCGGTATGATAATGCGCCTGGAGTTCTATACAACCACGGAGCTTACCGAGGTGGTCAAACGCTCCGCTGGAATTTTAGGGGTGGAGATCACCGCTGACGCCGCCGTCGAGATCGGGCGCAGGTCGCGCGGCACACCTCGAATCGCTAATCGGATTCTCAAGCGCCTACGTGATTTTGCCCAGGAGCGCGCTTCGGGGGTGATCACCATTGAGGTTGCGCGGGAGGGGCTCAAGCTCCTTGACATCGATGCGCGTGGGCTTGATCGCATGGATCGCACGATCCTCGACACCGTAATTGAAAAATTTGGCGGGGGCCCTGTGGGGGTTGATACTATTGCGGCAGCGGTTGGTGAGGACAGAGATACGATCGAGGATGTCTATGAGCCATTCTTGATCCAAGAGGGATTGTTGGCGCGAACACGGCGCGGACGTGAGGTGACAGAGAGTGGCTACGAACATCTCGGGAAAAAGATCGGACGCGCTAAGCAGTCGTCATTATTTTAACAACGGTTTAAGGTGTACATGGATATATTGACGGTTCTGGCGCGTCTTGCAAGATCGCTGCTGGCGTTGGCACTGTTTGCCGCCATCGCCCCGCGCAGTGCCTACGCGGCGCCGGAGATGGCGGTGAGGTGGACGAGCTCGGTACAAAAAGCGATCGCTATTACCGTCGATGGGAGTCAAGAGGCCTTCAAGAGCTGTCTCAGTTCTGGATTCCAGGTGCGCTATCGATTCGAATTTTTGCTTTGCAAGCATCGCTCGGGGTTGTTTTCCGAATGCGGTGAGCAGCACACCTTAATTCGCACCCTTGAATATGACGCGGTAAGCGAGAGCTATCGCTTCGTTTCTGATATGCTTGGCGATGCCGAAGCCCCGGTTCTGCTTAATCTCTCCTCGGAGGAGGAGGCGACCAAGGGGATAGCGACGATTGGCGAGCTTTCGCTGGTATCCATAGGTGGGCCGGCGCAAGGCCTTGCCGCAGGGACCTCGCCTCTCTACATCAGCATTCGTCTCGTTACCGACTGTAAGGGGGAGTATAATCAGACGCTCTCACGCATCGGCTATTTCTTAACCCTCGGGTTGCTCCATTTTAATGAGAGTGATTCGGGGTGGACTAACTTTACGCTAGAGCCGAACGCCAAGGACGCGACAAAGTAGAAACTTCTTGCCCATTTGTCGCACAAAACTAGTACAACAAACAAATGGGCAAGAAGTTTCTACCCCTGGCCCTTCGACTCACTCCATTCGCTCAGGGTCTGAGGTAGTCTGTCGTGAGCGAGAGGAGCGAGTCGAATGAAGGGACAACATAGCCAAACACATTTAAAGAAACAGAGTCAAACCGGAGGTCTGTCCAAAATGTATTTAAAGCTCGCATCTCATCAAGTGCCGTTGGATTCCCCAAATTTCAAATGTGTTTGGCTAAACTTATGGTAGCGCGGCGGACGAAGTTGATACTTTGGTGGCGCCGCCGCGGCATGTTGCTACGGCTGTTGGCCTTTGTCCTCGGTTCCCTTTTCCTGGGCTTTTTGGTTTATCTCCAGCGTCCGCGCGATGAGGCGCAATATCCCGGCGGCAATCTGATTGTTTTTCTTACCGCGAACCTGAGTATCGTTATCCTCGTCGTGCTCATCTTTCTTGTGGGGCGCAACCTCGTCAAGCTCATCTTCGATCGCCAACGTAAGATACTTGGTTCGAAACTGAAGCTAAAGCTTGTCCTGTCATTTGTCGCTTTGACCCTTGTCCCGACTGCGCTCCTTTTCATAATTGCCAATGGCCTTCTCAATCGCGCTATGGAAGGTTGGTTTAGCGCCCCCGTTGATGCGGCGGTCAACGGGGCGATCGACGTCGCCAAGGAGCATTATGGGATGCTCAAGAAATCGACGGTCGCAGCGGCGGATACGGTGCGTCTTCAGATAGAGTCGAAGAGCTGGAGTAAGCGCGGCGAGATCCAACCTTTTCTCGAGGATCAGCGCAAGGAGCTTGGGTTGTACAGTCTTCGCGTTTTACGCGAAGACAATATGGCGGCTTTTGAAGCTCAAAATGCGAGCGCCATGATTGATGATTTCAAAGAGCCACCCTTGAGTGAGCAAGGCCTTGGAGCTGCGCGCAGTGGTGAGGTCTTTGTTAGCTCCGAGGATCGTGGAGCGAGCCACTTTATCCGCGTTTATTCCCCGGTGCATGTACAGGCTGTGCGGATGGTGTTGGTTAGCACGATGCGCATGAGTCCTGAGTTCTCGGCAGCGATGGAGTCGGTGAATTCATCGCGGCGTGAATACGAGCAGCTCAAATTCTTCAAAAATCCATTGCGCTCGGTCTATCTACTCACCTTTTCTATCGTCACCGGACTAATCCTTTTTTCGGCGATGTGGGCCGGTTTCTACATCGCCCGCCAGCTGGCAGGTCCGATTCAGGAGCTTGCCGAGGGGGCGGATGCGGTTGCCAAGGGGAATTACGATTTTAAGATAAAGGCCCAGGGCGATGATGAGATGGGTTTTTTAGTGCGCCGCTTTAACCAGATGACCTCTGATTTAAAACGCAGCACGATGGAGGCTGAGCGGCGGCGGCTCTTTATTGAGACCATCTTGACCCATCTCGCGGTGGGGGTTGTGGCGCTCGATCGCGGGCGGCGGATCACATCGATCAACGAAGCCGCGCAGCATCTCTTCGGGATTAAGCATACTGAGAGTGTGATGCAGCGCGATCTCTCCGTGCTGATGAGTCCAGAGAATCTCGAGCAGGTGATCTCACTTCTCGATGAGATCGATGAGCAGGGATCTTCGGAAGAGGATCTGAGCCCGGCCGCCGAGCGTCAGTTTACCATCGTGGCGCATGGACGCGAACTCAAGATAATTTGCACCGCCGGGCCGATCAGCCCTGAGAGTGGGGAACTGCTCGGAACGGTTCTGCTCTTTGATGATGTCACCGAGCTCGCCAAGGCGCAGCATATGGCGGCGTGGCGCGAAGTGGCGCGGCGCATCGCGCACGAGATCAAAAACCCACTGACGCCGATTCAGCTATCAGCGCAGCGCCTGCAGAAGCTTTTAGGTGACAAAGATGTTGGCGGTACGGTGACTGAGTGCACCCAGACTATCGTCGAGCACGTCGACTCGATTAAGCGCTTGGCCAATGAATTCTCACATTTTGCGCGCATGCCCACGGCCGAACTTCGGCCTGATGATCTAAACGGATTAATATCGGATACCATAGCACCCCTGGCAGAAGCTAACGCGGATATTGTTTTTCAGTTTATCCCGGCAGAAGGTATGCCCCCGGTTATGCTCGATCGCGAGCAGATTCGGCGCATATTGATCAACCTGTTTGACAACGCTATCGCCGCAATCCGTGGTGAGGGGCCGGCGGCTGCAAGCAATGCCCAGATTGTGGTACGTAGCTTCTGCGATAGACGGCGCAAGACGGTCCGGTTTGAGGTGGCAGACAATGGGCCTGGTGTGCCGAGTGGCGACAAAGCGAGAATTTTTGAGCCCTACTTTACGACCAAGCAGGGCGGCACCGGACTGGGGCTGGCCATCGTCACCACAGTTTTAGCCGACCATCAGGGCAGCATCCGAGTGTTCGACAATCAACCGCGTGGCGCCCGATTCGTCGTCGAGTTGCCGCTTTCGCCGCGCGGAGCGAGCCAGAGAAGGCTTAACGCAGAAGGTAATTTTTCAACGTAAGGTAGTTGACCATAAAGTAGCGGGCGATCTTTCTTGTATCTTCCCGCCAGTGCACCCGCCTCATTGCTATCCTTAGGCCGTACTCCGGCACCATACACGTCAGCCACGATGGCAATATAACCGGCCTGGGCGAGACGCTTGGCGCGCTCTTTGGCGAAATCGCTAACACCCCCCCCCCAGTCATGAAAAACGACGACACCCGGATGGACTCCGACGGTGATCCCCGCGGGAAGGGCAATGAACCCGGCGAGTGTGCTGCTGTGTTCGTGGTACTCGATCGGTTTAATCTGCACCTCGGCGACAGCGTTCACGCTGACCGCCAGCAAAGCCAGTAGAGAAAAAGCGATAGCTTTATAATGTAGTTGCATAGGGGGTCTTGAGTTCCCCCTCTTCAACAATCCGCATCAAATACTGTCCGTAGCTATTCTTGATCATGCCCTCAGCGAGCTTGGCCAGCTGCTTGTTGTCGATGTAGCCCGAACGGTAGGCGATCTCCTCGACGCAGGAAACCATCAGACCTTGGCGCTCTTCGATCGCTTGGACGTACATTGAGGCTTGGATTAGCGACTCGTAGGTTCCGGTGTCGAGCCAGGCGCAGCCACGGCCGATCTTTTCGACGTGGAGTTTTTTACGGCGGAGGTACTCTTTATTGACGTCGGTAATCTCAAGCTCTCCACGCGGCGATGGTTTGAGTTCGGCAGCGATATTGACCACTTCGTTGTCATAGAAATAGAGTCCAACCACGGCGTAGGAAGAGGGTGGCTTTACCGGTTTCTCGACGATCTCTACCGGTTCGCCTTGAGCGTTGAAGGCTACCACGCCGTAGCGCTCGGGATCGTGGACATGGTAGGCGAAGACCGTGGCCCCATCCTCGCGCAGCGCTGCTGCTTGGAGCTGCTCGGATAGTCCGTGACCATAGAAGATATTGTCACCGAGGGCTAGGGCAACGCGTCCATCGCCGATAAACTTCTTGCCGATGATGAAAGCTTGAGCCAAACCTTCCGGCCGGGGTTGTGCGGCATAGCTTATGTTGAGTCCGAATTGCGATCCATCACCGAAGAGGTTGATAAAACTCTGCTGGTCCTGCGGCGTCGTAATGATCAAAAATTCGCGCACCCCGGAGAGCATGAGCGTCGCCAGGGGATAATACACCATCGGTTTGTTATAGATCGGGATGAGTTGCTTACTCACTCCGCGCGTTACGGGATAAAGCCTCGTGCCAGAACCGCCTGCGAGAATAATTCCTTTCATCGTTTTTCCTCGATATGAAGAGTCCGGGCAATGGCCGCCCTGTTACAAGAATCATAGCTAGTCATCACACTGCGCAACTGGTCAGATTTTGGCCCGAATCGAGGCGCGAGACTCAAGCCCGACCGAGACATTACTAGCTGTAAGTCGCAGGGAGGGCTTGAGTTTCGCAACGAAGAGTCAGGGCAAAAGCTGACCAGTTACCAAAAATCCCCGTACAGGTTCTACACCCGTACGGGGATCAGACTCAAGTCTAGAGAGGCTGCGCCTCAGACCAAGGCTCCATTGCTAACTTAAACTTCGCCGTAGACTTGGCCTTGAACCTCTGCTTGGCCGTGGCCTTTCCTTCTTTGACCTGAGCATGCCTAGCAGTCGAATTCCAAGAATATGGTGAATGGGCCATGACCAAGCGGGAGTTCAAGGCTAAGTTCAAGTATTAAACGCAAACCCCCGACACCTCTCTGGACTAAAGGAATCCCGAGCAGCGTATTACGCGCCAAGCCTAGCTTTTGCCTTGGCCAGCTCTGCCATCAGGGCCGGCGGGATGCGGTTGCCGAACTTGGCATAAAACTCGGCTACACCGTCGATCTCTTTCTTCCAGCCGTCGACATCGATCTTGGTAAGCTCAGCCATGTCTGCTGCGCTGACATTGAGACCGGCGGTGTCGATAGCGCCTGCTTTCGGCAGGATGCCGATGGAGGTCGTCTGTCCGACATCCTTTCCCTCGATGCGCTCCACGACGTACTTAAGCACGCGGCTATTCTCGCCGTAGCCCGGCCACATGAACTTACCAGCGGAGTTCTTGCGGAACCAGTTGACGAAGAACACCTTTGGCGCATTACTCCCGAGCTTATTGCCTATGTCGAGCCAGTGGGCGAAGTAGTCGGCCATATTGTAGCCGCAGAAGGGAAGCATGGCGAACGGATCTCGGCGTACCACACCGACTGCGCCGATGTTGGCCGCGGTGGTCTCGGACCCGGTGCTCGATCCCATGAAAACAGCGTGTTCCCAGCTCAAGGCTTCGTTTACCAGCGGGATCGTATTTGGACGACGGCCGCCGAAGAGGATCGCCGAAATGGGCACGCCCTCGGGGTCTTCCCACTTCGGATCGATTACTGGGCATTGAGTGGCGGGAGCAGTGAAACGCGCGTTGGCGTGCGCCCCTTTGCGTCCGCAGTCTGGTGTCCACTCTTTACCTTCCCAGTCGAGGCCCTTGGCCGGGGCTGGAACATCCATATCTTCCCACCAGATATCATTCTCCGGTGTGAGTAGGCAGTTAGTGAAGAGGGTGTTACGCGTGATGCTCTTCATGGCGTTGGGATTAGACTTGTAAGACGTCCCTGGGGCTACGCCGAAGAAGCCTGCTTCCGGATTAACCGCAAAGAGACGACCATCTTTGCCGATGCGCATCCAGGCGATATCGTCACCGATGCAGCGTACGCTCCAGCCCGGCAGCGTTGGCTGCATCATGGCCAGGTTCGTTTTGCCACAAGCGCTGGGGAATGCGGCAGCCACGTAGTGGGTCTTTCCCTGTGGGCTGGTGAGCGCCAGGATTAACATATGTTCAGCCATCCAGCCCTCGTCACGCGCCATCGTTGAGGCGATGCGCAGTGCTAAGCACTTCTTACCCAGAAGAGCGTTGCCGCCGTACCCTGATCCGTATGACCAGATCTCACGTTCGGCGGGGAAGTGGGCGATGTATTTCTTTTCAATTGGGGCGCAGGGCCATGTGCTATCCTTTTGGCCGGGCTCGAGCGGTGCACCGTTTGAGTGCAGGCAGGGGATATAGGTGCCTTGGTCACCAAGGTAATCGAGTACCTTTTTACCCATGCGGGTCATGATGCGCATGTTTACGACAACGTAGGCAGAGTCTGTAATTTGAACTCCGACCTTGGCTACTGGTGAGCCGAGGGGGCCCATTGAAAAGGGGATGACATACATCGTCCGGCCCTTCATGCAACCGGCGTATAGGCTGCGCAAAGTAGCCTTAATCGCTGTCGGATCGGTCCAGTTGTTGGTCGGACCAGCCTCCTCTTTGGTCTTTGCGCAGATGAAAGTTCTGTCTTCGACGCGAGCCACATCGCTTGGATCGGAACGGAAAAGGAAAGAGTTCGGGCGCGTCTTCTCATCAAGCTTGGTGGCCATGCCTGAGGCGACCATCTGTTGGCATAAGCGATCGTATTCTTCCTGAGATCCGTCGCACCAGCATACGTCTTTGGGAGTGGTGAGTTCGGCGATCTCGTCAACCCATGCCAATAGTTTTGCGTTTTTCGTTGGAGCATTCGCAGTAGCTGCTGTCATAAGTGAATTCCTCAATAATAATAAAGGACTCTGTCGATTTGTTTAGTATGCGATAAGATGCTTTGTAAAGAGCATAAGACGCATCATTCTAGAGAGAAAATATTATAAATTCAGCGGTTTAGGTGAGCAGGGTGCTCAAGGTAGGGCGGTCATAGCAGCGCGCTTGCGCGCGCTGCTAGCCCACCTTCGGTGCGAGAGCCTTCGGCAGAACAAAGTACCGATAAATGCCTTCGAAGGCAGCCTGGAATGGGGAAGGATGGCGCTCGTAGGGAATAAATAGGGAATAGGAATAAATAGGAATAAATAGGGACGCTACCGAATGGCGTTGGAATAAATAGGGACGCTACCGACTTTCCTCGGGAATAAATAGGGACGCTACCGACTTTCCTCGTGGAATAAATAGGGACGCTACCGACTTTCCTGGAATAAATAGAGAATAAATAGGGACGCTACCGACTTTCCTCGAATAAATAGGGAATAAATAGGGACGCTACCGACTTTCCTCACGATAAACTCGGAATAAATAGGGAATAAATAGGAATAAATAGGGACGCTACCGACTTTCCTCAGGAATGGAATAAATAGGGACGCTACCGAATGGCGTTAACTTAAGCATATGCAGCGTTTGTTTTGTAGTCCTGTCGAGGTTTTGTAAGCAGATCGTATTCCTTCGGCCTGCGTTTTTTTGCGCGCGGCTCCCAACGATCTGGGCGTAA
>CAIXSY010000220.1 GCA_903922175.1 uncultured delta proteobacterium
CAACTCATCTAGTACACGTTTCAAGGGTCAAGGAATCTAGCGCCGGACGTAAAGCGTCGAGGTCTGACGTCCGGCGTTAGACCTTAGACGTCAACGTCATCGGTTCTCAGAAGGGTCATTTTGCAGGGGTTATTTGCATACCCTGCGAAGGGGGCGAGTAGTTACGTTACGGCAAAGTAACCTCTCCCCGAGTTATTGAGCAGCTACAATTTAAGCCAGCACATGTCCACCAGGACATGTGCTACTTCGTCGCATTCACAGCTTCAGCTACTTCTGCTTCAGCCTGTACCTCTGCGGGAGGAGCTTCTTCTGACCTTTCGTGCTTCTCCTGACGATCACCCTTGCGACGCATCTTACGCGCGCCAACATCGTGCCCAATAGAGTCCTGACGGCGTACTATAATAGGCGAGTTGATGTAAAGCGTCGTCGTCTCTCCAGCGCGCTTATAGGCGATATCAAAGCCTGATTTGTCGATCACAAAATACTTTTCTATGACCTTGAGCATCTCTTCCTTAAAGTTAGAGATCTCCTGATTGTTAAGCCCCGTGCGATCCTGAACGAGCACGAAGTGAAGTCTACTCTTCGCTAAGACCTTGCTAGACTTATGACCAAATATCTTTTGCAACAATTCGGCAAGCACAGTTTGTCCTCCTTCTTACACCACTCGGACCGTTAAGCTCCAATGCCGAGGCTACGAGTAATCTTATTCCAGATCGATCCACCTTCAGCACCAGGGAGCGGCAATTTCTCTCCACACAACCTTGCAGCTACGCGATTAAACGCGAGGCCAGCTCTAGACTTGGGATTGTAAGTCACCGGCTCGCCGGTATTAGCCGCGATGATAATACTCTCATCACGTTCCACAACTCCAATCATCTCTATGCCGAGTATGTCCTGAACATCGGCAACTGACAACATGTCTCCTCTACGTACCATGTCGTAGTCAATACGGTTGAGCAAAAGCCGTGGCTCAATACCCTTAGCCGCGAGGAGCCCAATCACCCGATCGGCATCGCGAATAGCCGAAACTTCAGGTGTAGTCACAATAATGGCGCTATCAGCAGCCGCACATGCATTCCTAAATCCCTGTTCAATGCCCGCCGGGGAATCGACGAGGATGAAATGAAATTCGCGACGGAACTGATCTAGTACAGCCTTGACCTCAGCTTCATTGACCACATCCTTGTCGTCAGTTTGCGAAGCTGGAAGCAGAAATAAGTTGTTTGATTTTTTAGATTTAATCACCGCCTGGGTGGGCTTGCACACGTTCTTAGCCACATCCACCAAATTGAAGACGATGCGGTTTTCAAGTCCTAGAATAACATCTAGGTTACGCAAACCGATATCCGCATCAACCACGAGAGTTCGCTGGCCACGAAGTGCAAGAGCAGCACCGAGACTAGCCGTTGAGGTTGTCTTTCCAACCCCCCCCTTACCCGAGGTGACCACGATGATCTCTCCAGAGCCCTTCTTATTACCCGAAGTTCCGTTCATTCCACTCATGTTATCCCCTATCACTAAGTTACCGATATCACCAAGAATTAAGACCGATCAGCGCCGTCGACCCCAGTTATACCGAGACGAATAGGGCTCGACGACGATAAGACTACCCTCAACTCGGGCCAGCTCTGGGACATTCCCCATCTCGCTGGACCCGCGCGAGATCGTCATCCCGATACGCAGCTGCGTGGGCTGTAGGTTGAGCGAGAAGATGACCCGACCACCGCCGGTCTCGTCATATGCTCCAGCATGAGCAATTCCGCGCAGCGTGCCAAGGACGATGATATCACCACCGGCGATAAGCTCAGCTCCAGAATTGACATCACCAAAAACCACGAGAGAGTGCTCAGTTTCAATCTTCTGCCCAGAGCGAACAGTCGCATAGATCAGACGCGCGTTGGGGTCGTCCCACAACGAAGCATCAACCCCCATGGTGGCGCGATCGCCTGTTTTTGCACCGACCACCTCATCTGCAAAAACCGCATCTTCCTCCATCACACCACTAAAAGCCTCTATGCCGTCAAAAAGGCTCGGGGCCCGACCACCGGTGACGGGCTTCATCGCCCGTGGCGCAGCAGAAGCACGCCGGACCGGGGACGAATCAACCCGCCTGACCTGGGCTGAGATGCCACGTCCAGGGCTTGAAGAGCCCTCCCTTTCGCCCTCTGTGGCAGGAGCGGTGCGCAAAGGCTGCTCCCAGAGGGTCGAGGATCTTACCTGAACACCGAACTCCGCATCTAATAAGGCTGAGACCTCACTCACCAGAGCAGGCACAGCGAGCACCCCGACCCACTCAAGGGCGACCTCGTTGCCGGCCAAAAACCCCTTGCGTGAATTAAGGAAATCAATGAGCGCTTCTTTAAGACTGGAGCCATCGACCCGACCATCAAGCCTAATCACCAAACCATCCCCGGTGCCGCGGGCAGTAACGATGCCACCACGCGAGCCTTCAGGAGATGACTCGACGGCGAAACTCTTCATCGACGAAGTCACTTCGGCCGAGGACGCTTCCCCCATCATCTCGGAGAGCGCGCTGGCTTCGTTCTGCTGATCATCCATACAATCCTACTAACTTAATCTTGGCTAAAATAATTCTGTCTGATTAAAATCAAACTCACTAGGGAGGTGGAATATTTAAAGAATCTTAATTGCTATACAAATCACCTTACGCACACAGCAGAGGCCTATAGCATTTTACTTTGAAAGCGATATCTAAGTAATATCAACTGGTTGCGCCAGGCTTTGCTTTAAGTAACTTATAACAAACATAATTACAGCAAGTCAACAGGTATATGCAGGAGTTTTGCATTGCTCTGTAACCCCGGGCAACACGTGCACCTAAGGCCGTCGGCTGAGGCCGAAAGCTGCAACGGATGCAGTCTGCAGAAAGCTGATTGCAGATCTCTGAGAGCGGACTACAGAAGGCAGAGTAACTGCTCTGTAACCCCGGGCGAAACGAACCTCGATCCTAGTCCTGGTCTTGGTCTTGGTTCTGGTTCTGGCCTGCGGTGAGCTTGTCGAACTGTCTTAAGTCGTGGTCTTCTTCTTGGGCGAGATCATTGATCATTTGACAACGACCAGGATTTAGGACCAGGACCATAACCAAGACTATGATAAAGACTCGCCAGTTGCGGAGTTTTTAGCTGCGGGAAATAATTGCGCAGTACCCCCTGCACATACAGGCGCACGGGAAAAACATTTACCAGACTTACTAAGCAATCACGATTGCGCCCGCCCCCAGAGTCTTCTACCTTACCCCGTATGCTAAAAGTTAAGATCTCACGCACCCTTGCCTCTGGATTCGGCAGCGGATTCGCTCCGGTTATTTCAGGAACATTTGGAACTGCCGCGGCATTAATCCCCTGGGCGATCCTACGCTACTACTATCCACAACCATCGTTACTGATCGATCTTCTGGTCATTGCTCTGGTTATCATTGTCGGCATCGCAGCCACAGAGATCTGCCTCAAGCACCCGATCGTAGCTGGGAATAAAAGATCTAACGTCGAAGACCCTGGCTACATCGTGATCGATGAATGGGCCGGAATCTTTATAACCCTGCTCATGGTTCCAGCCAAACCCCTACTCTATCCTTTTTTGGGGTTTGTGCTGTTCCGTCTTTTTGACATAATCAAGCCTGGGCCGGTGCGTGCAGCCGAAAAGCTCCCCGGCGGCCTGGGAGTGATGATGGATGATGTTTTGGCCGGGATTTTTGCCGCTGTGGTATTATGCGCTATTCGATTCTTCGCCTAAGTTTTTTTATCTATCTGCTCGCCCTGTGCTACGGAGTAGCCTGGGGTACGCTTGCAGATACCCGCTCGTTCACCACAAAACGCAAACCGCACGCCTCGACGGTCATTACGAACCAGACACCAGATCCCAAGGCGAAAACCTCAGGCGCTTCGCCGTCACCTTCCGTTTCCCCAAGCCCGCACCTGCCGCTAACAACGATAGAAGAGCTTGAACCCGAAGTCTTTCCACCAGCCAACTAATAGCGCCGATCATGCCTATGAAAAATCGACTGCAGATCCTGTTCATCATCTTAATCATGCTTGGCGTGCTTGTTTCATGCTCATCCTGCAGCCCAACCTACATCATGCGCGGGGCCTACGAAGAGGCAAAAATCCTCGCTCGACGCCAAGATATAGATCGGATCCTCCACGATCGTTCCGCGAGCGATGACGAGCTACGCAAACTCCAATTAGTCAAAGACGCGCGCCTCTTTACGCTCACTATGGGGTTAACGCCGAGAAACTCCTTCACCAAATACACCCGCATCGACAAAGACGTGCTTACCTGGGTCGTTATGGGATGCCGCCCCGATTCTTTTATTATTAGGGGCTGGTGGTACCCGATCGTCGGAAGCTTGCCATACAAGGGCTATTTCGATCGCAGCGACGCCGACAAAGAAGCCCTCGACTTGCAGAGTGAAGGCTATGAAACCTGGGTACGCGGCTCGGAGGCTTTTAGCACACTCGGCTGGTTCAATGACCCCGTACTGACGCCGACACTCAAGCAACCCGAATATCGCATCGCCAACACCGTGATTCATGAGACCACACACGCCACGGTATGGATCCCCAACAACGTCCCGTTCAACGAGAGCCTGGCTAACTTCGTCGGCACCCAAGGCGCAGTCGAATTCTTCGCCCAGGCGCTCAAAACATGCTCTGCCGATGCCGCATGTGTCGAGCGCCAGCAATCACTCCTACGTGCAGCACAGCGTTCAAAAGAAGCCGGATTTCAGATAGCCGGCGCCGTTGAACACCTCTATCAAGATCTCAACCTCCTCTACAACAGCAGCTCCTCGCACGCTGAAAAGCTTGCGCGGCGTAACGAG
The DNA here is from genome assembly GCA_903922175.1 of uncultured delta proteobacterium. GTDB lineage: Bacteria > Bdellovibrionota_C > UBA2361 > UBA2361 > CAIXSY01 > CAIXSY01. The sequence goes on from CAIXSY010000220.1 coordinate 4,841, forward strand.
ATCTTCAAAAAACATATCGATCCACTGCATGCTGCCTATCCACGGATGGAAGCGCTGCAGTCGATAAATAACGCTGAGATTATGCAGCTCGTGATCTACATGACCAGCATCGCCGATTTTGAAAAGCTCTTCCAGGCACTCAATCAAGATTGGAAGGCTTTCTTTGACAAGATGCGCGAGATTGCAAAGAAGTCGGGCGCGGATGCGACACGCGACCCCTTTGCTGAGCTGCGCGCGATGACTCCGCCGTAGAAAATCGAGTCACAACCACAAGGCGAGCGGCAGAGGGTATCCGTTCACGGGGTCTAACTAGTACCTCGTCCAGAAAGTTTTTTCACCTAAATTTGGAGTTTTTCTCCTAAGCTTGGCCTTGAACTTCCGCTTGGCCTTGGCCATTTACCCTTAGATTCGGGCTTAAATGTAAAAGTCGATGTCGAAGAGGATGAGGCCACGGCCAAGCGGGAGTTCATGACCAAGTGAAAAAACTTTCTGGTCGGGGTACTAGTTGAAACTATACCGGTCGGATTCAGTTACGCGAAGGGCACGAAATATGACACGAAATCCGCGAAATAAATTGCTGAGTATTCACCTGGAGCTAGCTCCAGGTGAATACTCAGCAACTACTTTCGTGCCCTTCGTGTAACTGAATTAGGCTTGCGCCGCCAGCCGCAAAAGATCATCAAACTCCGCCTCCTCACTAGCCCACAACGCCTCGATACGTTTGGCTCGCCGCAAGAACAGATGCAGATCGTACTCCCAGGTAAAGCCCATCCCACCATGGAGTTGAATCGCCCGCTCGACTGCAGGCGGAAGCACCTCACAGGCATAAGTTATCGCGCTACGGGAGGCCAAGGCAGCTTGATCCGGAGAAACATCGATAGCCCATGCGGCAAAGATCACCAGAGCCTTGGCTGCGGCTACGTGGGCATACATGTCAGCCAGCTGGTGCTGCACAGCCTGAAAACCTCCCACGGGCACACCGAACTGCTGGCGCGTCTTCACATACTCAGCGGTCATCTGTACGACCCGTTCACCAATACCGCAAAGTTCGGCTGCCTTAAGCAGCGCTAACATGCGTGAGAATGCCGGAGCCCGTGCGGCGAGCGACAACTCCATCGCCGCAGTCGATGCAAAGGTAAGTTGATGAGAAGCCTGTGTTAGATCGAGAGACTCCTCAAGCTCAGTGATTAGTCCGCCCGCGTTCAACGAGACGAGCAACAAGCGCTCAGTTGCACGAGGAATCTCAGTTTCTACAGGAAGATGGAGTAACACAGCGCTACTGGAGGCGACTCCATTGACAAAGGGCACGCTGCCAGATACGCAATTATTCGGGTCAATGTGCACCACGGTCGGGTCGCCGTGCGCGACGCACAAGCGCTCGTCGCCACTGCGAAATGGCTGGAACTTCTCGCAATTGAGATACCGCCCAAGAAAAGGCCCGGCAAGCAGCGCTTCACTAAGATTTTCAGGATTAAGTACTCGTCCACCTTCAAAGGCGATCAGGGCGAGGTCTCGAAACGCCCCATCGGCACCTTCACTCCCCAAAGAGCCTTCGCCCCCAAAAAACTGAAACAGATCAAGCTCAGCAAACTTGCCCCACAATGCCAAATCAACGGCCTGCTTATCACGCACCCTTTTACGGAGATACTCGGAGCCTATCTCGCGAGTGAAAAAGTCCTGCAGGATCTGATGAAGCTCTTGCTGCTCTTTGGTAAGAAGATGAGATTCCACGTGAAATAATCCTTTCTAAGGCTACAACATCCCCAACATCCCTTTAACCTCCTCGGAGGGCTCCCACGGCGGAACGAAGGTAACACTGACATCGACCGCAGCCACCCCCTCAAGCTTCTTAACCTTATCATCGATCTCGTGCACCATCTGCGGCCCGGCTGGGCACATCGGCGAGGTAAAGGTCATCTCAATCTTAACCAAGCTCTTGCCCTCTGGCGCCTCCTTAATGTCGATGTTGTAGATCAAACCAAGAAACCAGATATCGATAAACAGCTCTGGATCTTCAATAGTTTTCAGCACTTCAATTATTGTCTCGCGTGTGACCATTTTTAGTCCCCTATTCCTAACTACCTCATTCAATTGACAAATGATACAATAAAAAGTGCCACAAAGCATAATGGGCGAAAGAGTCCCTGCCGATACTTATTATTGCCACTTATTTACCTAGCCAAGGAGCGTCGAGAGCATATGACGAATCAACACCAAAGACGAGGGGAGCGTGGCTTTACCCTGATTGAACTTCTAACCATCATTGGAATTATCGGCGTACTAGCGATGCTCAGTATGAGCTCTTTTAGAGTTTATCGAGCGAGCGCCGCTTACGCCGCCGTGCAAACTTCGCTCAACCAGGCGCGCGTCGCCATGGAAGCGAGCCTGACCGAGCCCGACGTAACGTATGCCGATGTCTCACTGTACGAACAGACCGCACAGGGACGCCTGCTTGACGACCACGCCGCTGCATTGCTGCCGCAGTTCCAGGTCTCGCGGAATACCAAATTTACCATTGTGCATGATTCAGCTTGCCTCGATGCCTCGTGCGTCGCCGATCAGATCAGCATACGGCATAAGAGTGGCACAAAGTACGCCTACTGGATGCGTTTCGGTGATGGACTAGATATTCTTGTCGAGAATGCTCCCGGGGCAGGGTTTTAGGCAACGACTCGGACCGACGAGTGCTGAATCGATCCGCGCAAAAAAACTCCCTGCTGCTATCTGCCTTCTGTAATCCGATATCAGAGATCTGCAGTCTGCTTTCGGCCGGCTGCATCAGCTGCAGCCGCAGTCTACCGTGGTCAGCTGCGTTATTTAGGGTCAACGACAATACGGTTTCACACGAAGGCCCACTGAGATCGCACGGAGGTACACGGAGGGCTGCCGTAACCGGTCTTGTTCCAGTTGACCGTCACCGTGCTTTCCGCGGTGGTGAA
>CAIXSY010000221.1 GCA_903922175.1 uncultured delta proteobacterium
GACGTCGTACGTCGACGTCTAACGTCGACTCGACGGTGCTCGCCGGAGCCCGGCGTTGGACGTTGGACGTCAGCGTCAGTCGGAGCCTCTGAAATGATTCCTGAACAAAATAACGCATGTTATAAGTCGAAATCTTCAATGAACCTGCCACCTAGGTCACCGCCTCGCAGCTAAACGAAGTAAATACTTCTTTCACGAGATTGTCGGGAACCTCAATATCGAAGATACCCTCACCGATGCTACGAAGCAGGGTCCAACGGATCGTGCCCTGAGCGTTTTTTTTATCGCTGCGCATCAGTGCTAAGGTTTCTTCGAATGTCGGCACAAAGGAGAGTTTGAGGGGGAGCCCAGCCAGCTCCAGGCCTTGGCGGATCTGTTTTAGGTCGGCATCATTAAGATAGCCCTGGAGCTGTGAGAGTCTAGCCTCAAACAATATTCCCAGACTTATGGCTTCGCCATGCAGGAGCGGGCATCCGTACTTAAACGAAAGCATCTCGAAGGCGTGTCCAGCGGTATGGCCAAAGTTTAAGAGTTTTCGTGGTCCACTCTCTTTCTCATCGGACTCTACCACCGCAGCTTTAATTTTTACTGACTCCAGGACCAGCTCTATCAGTTCAGTTGGCGTAAAGTCTTTGGGTGCCTTGGCGGCTGTGCGCTCGAAATAAGAACGCCGGCGAATGAGCCCGTGTTTAAGCACCTCGGCAAATCCGGCAGCAAGCTCGCGCGGTGGCAGGGTCGAGAGGGTATTGATATCAATCAGCACCGCCTTAGGTTGAGCAAAAGACCCGATCGAGTTTTTGACTGAGGCGTGATCGATCGCAGTTTTGCCGCCGACGCTGGCGTCGACCTGAGCCAGGAGCGTGGTCGGGACCTGGACGAAGTCCATGCCACGCATGTAGCAGGCCGCGGCAAAGCCTCCAAGGTCTCCGATGACTCCGCCACCTAGGTTGACGAGCAGCGTTTTGCGATCGGCGCCGCGCTGGACTAGCTCCTGCCACACCTGAGCGAGCGTTTGTACGTTTTTGTGCTCCTCGCCGGGAGCGATGACGATCGACTGGGTTTTGGGCGGCAGTGTCTGGAGCAGGGGAGAGAGCCAATGCTTAGCGACATTGTTGTCGCTAAGCACCACAATCTTGGAATAATGCCCAAGATCCAGTTTGCTTCCGAGCTGGCCGATGTTGTTCGTCCCGACTAAGACCGGATACGACTGCTCGGGGGAGGCGGGGAGGTGAACTTTGACTGTTTCCACTGCGATGCTCAAAAAAAATAAATGTAGCTGCTCGCCCTCTATATCAGAAGGCCGGACGACGCTGACGTCCAACCCCCAACTCCTTCAAAAAACTCATCTCACGTCCACTTTCCCCTCGCCAGCCCTATTTTTACCTCAGCTTTCGCCCCTCTACCAGACCTCCTCGGCCCATCAAAAATTGTTACACTGGTTTATGTTAGAAACTTCGAAGAAGTTTCTATGCTCTGAAAAGATCAGCCATCATCTGCTCGAATTGCGGGAAGCGCAAAGCTTGCGGACCATCACTTAACGCCTTTTCAGGTTCCGGATGGAATTCGACGATAATACCGTGGGCCCCGACCGCTTTGGCTGCTAGTGCCAATGGCGCAACTAGATCGCGGTCTCCGGCAGCATGCGAGGGATCGACAATAATCGGCAGATGGGTGCGGCGTTTAAGCACCGGCACGGCGCTGAGGTCGAGCGTATAGCGCGTTGCCGTCTCAAACGTACGGATGCCACGTTCACAGAGCATGACCTGTTGGTTACCCCCCGCGAGTAGGTACTCGGTTGCCTGGAGCAGCTCGTCAATCGGCGCGCTCAAGCTGCGCTTGAGCATCACCGGACGATGGGTGCGTCCGACGGCTTTGAGCAGGGCGTAGTTTTGCATGTTGCGCGCTCCGATCTGCAAGATGTCGGCCTTTGCCGCCACGCCCTCAAGATCCTCTTCGGCCATGACCTCGGTGATTATTGGCATGCCGAAGGTGCGTCCGGCCTCGACCATCATATCGAGCCCATCGAAGCCCAGGCCTTGGAAGCTATAGGGGTTGGTCCGCGGCTTAAAGCAGCCACCGCGCAGGATCACGGCACCGTGCTCTTTGGCCTCGCGTGCACAGGTCATGATCTGTTCGTATGATTCAACCGAGCATGGACCGGCCATGACGATGAAGCTTGAACCGCCGATCTTTATGCCTTTGATATCGATAATGGTGTCGCTTTCTTTGTGTGCTCGGCTGGCGAGCTTGTAGCCCTTCTTTTCAGCCTTCTCCTTTTCTTTAGCATCGGGCTTCGGCGGAGTGGCTGAGCTTGTGCCGGTGACAGCGCCGGTTTCATTGCGCGTGGCATCCGTTGCCATTATCTGTGGTGCCACTACTGCTTGCGGCAGATCGTAGGAGGGATAGCAGCCCAAGACCTTGAGGAATCGCGTGCAGCGGGTCAACTCCTGCAGGGCGCGTTGTACCCGGCCATCTTCGACGTTGCCCTCGAAGTCGACGTAGAACATCTCCTCTCCGGGATTGTCGGCCACGGGGCGGCTTTCAAGCTTGGTTAAGTTGATCCCCGCTTCACGGAAGACCTGCAGCACATCGGAGAGTGATCCCGGTTGGTGCGAGGTGCCCATGACCAGGGAGGTCTTGCAGGGGATACGCATGTCGACATGACGTGGGGCCCGAGCAAAAACGATGTAGCGTGTACTGTTGTTCTTCTGGTTGGCGATTTCACGCTGAATGACCGCAAGGCCAAAGCTGCGTGCCGCCTCTTCGCTGGCGATAGCTGCCTGCGTGGCGTCGCCCTCCTCTTTGATCTTGCGCACCGAGGTAGCCGAGTCGGTAAAGAGCTCGATATGTACCCCATGCAACTTGGAGAGGAAGTTACGGCATTCAGCTACGGCCTGTGAGTGGCAGTAGATACGTTTGATTCCGGCAAGACCTGCCCCTGTGGCTCCGATCAAGCAGTGGTCAAGACGGCAGCGCTCTTCACCGACGATCGAGACCTGCGAGTGCAGGAGTAAGTCGTAGATTTCATTGAGACCGCCTGAGGTGGTATTCTCTAAAGGCAGGATGCCGTACTCAGCCTGTCCGCTCTCAACGGCATGCAAAACTTCGCCGAATGTAGCGCAGCCGGTATGGACGATCGAATCATAGCTGCGCGCAAAATGTGTTTGGGCAGCCAGGTGACTATAGGAGCCTTCAATGCCGTGGAAGGCAACACGCGAGAGCTTGGTCTCCTCTTTGTTGGCCTTTTTCTGAACAAATTGCTGCTGCAGTCGCACCGAGTCATCGATAATCTGGTGGAATATCTGGGTTACAAAGTGAGAATCCAGGCCGCAATCGCGCCCAGCGCGGATGCGATCGAGAAGTAGTGCCTCTTCGCGATTAAGGTCGCGAATGGGAAGGTTTTCGCTCGTCTTAGCAGCGGCAGCCGAGGTGCTCAGCTTGCGCCGTTCGGCGAGGAGCTGCAGAAGCTGTGAATCAATGGTGTCGAGAGATTCGCGCACCTTTTTCATCTCTGGTTGTTCGGCTGATGTCATCGAATCTCCTTGGTCCAAAGTCTTATTTGTTGGGGTGCGAGCAGGGCAGTTTTCTACCCCACGTAAGCCCCAAGTGTAAGAGGCGATTATAGAATTTTTGGTAGGGGATATACAAGTCAGCGTTGCTGCTGTAATTGTTCATTAATTGTTCCATCTTACAGGTTATAAACCTTCGGCTTTAGCCGGAAGTGGTTTAGGCAAGTGCTACGTAGGACAATACGGCTAAGGTCGTCGGCTGCAGCCGCAGCTGTAGCTGATGCAGACAGCAGATAGCGGACTGCAGATCTCAGATAGCAGATTACAGGATCGGTTCAACTAGCCGATTTAGCGCACTCTTCGACCACGACCACGTCCACGCTTACGAATTATTAAGCTGCCCGGGGGTTATTGAGCAGTTCCTGCTCCGCCGACCTTGTCCACCTCCCATTATCGCCTAGCCAGGGCACAAATTGCCGATAACGACGTTCGTTGGGCTCTTCTCGAATTTAGCAACCTTCTAATTATACTGCCGTTTTTCCGGTGGCTAGCTTGGCTTAGGAATTGCTTTTAAAGACAGGAGTGCGGTGGTGAGAAGTTACTCTTTAAACGGCGCTATGACCAAAATTCCAGCATCAGGTAGCAACAAAAACCAGGCCAATCAGGCAATTGGTATTATTCCAGCGGGGACGGCCAAAGAGGCTGCCCTACTCCAGGAGTTCTCTGAGCTACTGGATAAAATTGCCTCTCATATTGGAGCAACGTCTGAAGCCCAGTCCAATGTGGTCAATAGCATCGTTGATTTATCGGCCATGACCCCGGCTTCTCACCTCATCGAGGCGGCGCCTAAGCACATCGCCTCGGTGGAATCGAGTCGGCCGCCTGTGCCGAAGAAGGACCCTCAACTTGGTGATACGGCTGAGAAAACTCAGGAGAAAGGTGCTAACAGTTGCGCGCCGGATGCAGCGCCAGCTCAGTCGACAAAGTCTACTCCGTCAGCTGAAACCCAACAGAAGAGCGAGGCTGATGCCGCGCCACAGAAGGATATTCAACCACAGATACTGACAAAGGAAGAAACACAACAGATCGCCGCCCAGTTGGCAGCGCAGCAGCCTGGCACAATTGCCCAGCCCCGTGAGTTATCCCGACAGGCACAGGAAGATGTCCCAGCTGATCTTTCTGGCCAGGGCCAGACAGGAGAGCAGCAGGACTCGTCGCAACCCCAGACTGAAGTAGCGGTGCAGTCCGCGCCGGTTGCTGCTTCGGCTATGAAAGGCGAGCCCAAGACCCGGCAGCAGGATGGGCCAGTAAAAGGTGTTGAACCGACAGCAACACAGCCGGAGACGTCGACTGATGCGCAGGGTGCAGAGGTCCAAGGTGGCGAGCAAGATCTCCTGCGCCAGGCGCTGATGACTCAGCTGCAAGCGCGGCTTAAGGATTCGGCTCAGCAGCAGAGCGAAGCTGTCTCGGCAGCGGGCGCAAAAGAAAGGACCCGTGTTGATGAAAAGGTTATCGCCCAGGCGTTGGCTACCTTTGCCCGTGATGCGGGTCAGGCTAGCGCACGGGTACAAGCACCGCTAGAGGACATGCTTCTTCATGTACAGAACATCAAGCGGTCAGTCAACGCCGTGCAGCCCAGTGTGGCAGGTCAGGGGATGGTCTCTCGTAAAGGGGAGAGTGTGCCGCATTTCGAAGAAGTTCGAACTCGCCCGCTGACCCAGCGTCTAGGTACGCAGACCATGGAACGAGTTGAGCAGGCGCTCAAAGAGGTAGCCAAGGCTAAAGATGGCAAGACCATCTCGGTGCGACTTGATCCTGGTGAACTCGGGTCGGTCAAAGTTGATATTAGTTTGCGAGAGGGAGCCTTGCACGCTCGTCTTGTGGCTGATAGCCCACAGGTAACCCAGCTCTTGCGTGAAAAGGCGGCGGATCTGCAGCTGACCCTGCGCAAACTCGGACTGCATGTGGACTCAGTTACAGTAGCCGTAGTTTCTGATGAAGCGCGGAGTGATTCGGGCGCCTCGTCGAATACGTTTGGCGGCAACAGCAACCCGTCGCGTCAGGAGACGGAGCAACGAGTGCCGACAGCAACGGCAGGCGTGCTGGGTGCGGCCCTTTCGGCTAGCAAGGACACGGGAATAGTGCTTGACCACTGGGTAGCGTAACTTCAAGCGAGATCGAACGGAGAATTTCTATGGTGCAGGATATTGCGAACAGCAACAAGATCGACGGCAGCGCAGCTGCGTGCAGCGCCGATAAGTTAGCCAAGCGCGGCGCAAAAAAAAATGAGCAGGTTGCTGGCGATCAGTTTTTGCAGATTTTTATGACCCAGTTAAAGACAGATGCTTCATCAAATACTGCAGGCGGAACAGAGTTCGCTGTCAATTTGGCTCAGTTCAGCCAGCTAGAGCAGCTCGTATCGGGGACGGGCAAAAACGTAGCAGGCGGATCGGATATGGCATCGCTAGCCGGATACCTTGGGCGTGAAGTACTTCTGCCTGACGGCAAGGTACACACCGAAGGTGGTGCGGGAGGGCGTCTGCAGGTATCGCTTCCAACGGATGCGGAGGCTCTTGAAGTACAGCTTCTTGACGCACAAGGCACGGTCGCCGATGTCGTCAAGTTCGGAAAAGTAGCGCAAGGTACCCATATGCTTGATCTCGGTAAAACCAATACCGGGACGGGGGACTATTCATTTAATGTGGTCGCACAACGACCGGGCGGGAGCATGGAGGTTAACGCCCAAGCCGCCGGATTGGTGACGGGATTTATCCCCGGAAGTGATCCGCGATTGATCGTCAACGGTAAGGAAACCGCGCCAGGAAGTGTTAAAGAAGTTACACCTTTGCTCTCTCGGGCGGTGAGCTGAGATACGAAGGTGAGAGGTTTTACCCGCCGAGAGTCCCCACGAGGGGCGCTCAAGCGGCCCGAGCGAGTACAAGTTAGGCGCTCGGGGGAGAGGGAGCGGAATTAACGGTTATTCATTAGGAGACGAAACGTGCCGAGCATAATTAACGGTCTGTTCGCAGGACGATCTGGAATATCAAGCCACGGTGCAGCTATCGCTGTGGTTGGCGATAACATCTCGAATGCGAGCACTATTGGCTACAAAGCTGCGCGCGCTGAATTTGAAGATCTGGTGGCCGGTGGCCAGGCGGCCGGAAGGGTAGTCGGTAGCGGCTCTTCCGTGAGTGCGATTAGTGCCAGCTTCGAGCAAGGTACGCTCGAATTCACCGGTAAGTCGCTTGATCTGGCGGTCGATGGCAACGGTTTCTTCGTTGTTGCCACGGGTGAACAACGCTTCTATACGCGCGCTGGAAATTTCAAGACCGACTCAGCTGGCTATATTGTCGACCAGAACGGAAATGCAGTACTCGGGTTCCCCGGTGGTAATGGCACCGGCGACCTGCAGCCGCTCAATGTCAACACGGTTTCCCAGTCGAGCGTGGCGACGACGCAGATAGAGATCTCGGGTAACGTCAATGCCTCGTCGACACCGATACCGGTGGCAACTGTTCCGGCGGCGGCGACGACTACCTACTCTGATCTGAATAGTATGGCCGACTCCTCCACCGTCGTAAATGTTTTCGATGCTCTCGGCGCCAAGCACACGGTGACGCTCTTTTACTTCAACACCTCGACGGTCGGAACGCCGCGACAGTATACGGTCAAAGCATACGCCAATAAAGAAGAGGTCTTGGGTGGCGGCACCGCTGGACTACCATCGCTTCTGGGTACGACAACGCTTACTTTCGGAACTGACGGCGCTCGTTCTCCAGCGCTGGCTGCAGGGGCCAACGACATGAGTCCAATTGTTGCGTGGAGTAACGGCGCTGCATCGAGTACGATCGATTTCCGATTCGACCCATACACCCAGTACTCCGCTTCATCCAACATTCTTTCTATCAACCAGGATGGGCAGGGTATTGGTACGGTGACGAGTGTCGAAATCAAGAAAGACGGACAGATCTTTGCGCTCCTCAGTAACGGTCAAAGCGCCGTGATCGGCACCGTCGGCTTGGTCAACTTCTCTAACCCTGAAGGTTTAAGCCGCATCGGTAACAACCTCCTCCAACAATCCGGAAGCTCCGGCGAGCCGATCATCGGTAAGCCGCAAACCGGTACACTGGGAGACATCTCTGCTGGATCACTTGAGCTCTCGACGGTTGATATCGCCAACGAGTTCGTCAAGCTGATCACCCTGCAGCGTGGATTCCAGGCCAGCTCACGTATGATCACGACGATCAACCAGCTGCTGAACGAGATCATCCAGCTGGCATAAATTCTGTCCTAACGGACAGAATCTAGCCCTCATGAAGCTGGTTGTGTGGTATACACCATTTCGAACGTTCTCGCTGTCAGTGTACCCGGCGATACAGAAATTCCGGCTCGTGATCGGCCACTACCGCGCTGTCTACGGTTCAACCCAGACAAAATAGTTTCTATCCCTAAGGAAGGGGAGTTGAAGTTGAGGATTTGTCTGTAGGGGATGGGGCTGGTGAGATAGCCTCTGGTGAAGCGGGCTGCGTAGTCGCCGCTGTCGCCGTCTTAGTTTGACGCTCAAAATTATCGAGGGCAGAGAGAATGGGTAGTATATGACGATCCTGAACCCGACGTACAGAACCATTTTCTACTTTAGCGACATACTGTTCTGGAACATGACCGATCTTTTGAGCAGCCAAGTTTAGCTTCATTTGTGTAATACGGAGCGCTATCCTTCGTTCTCTTATGAGTACCCCTACGGGAGACACCGTGGAAATGTCCCTTCCCTGTTTATTATGCACTGGAGGCCCACGCATTGTAGAGAATTCCTGCAAGGCACCTAGTAACGGTACTCTGGACGGGACGGCGACAGATTCAATTCCCCTGCTTTGATGCTCAATTGCCTTTGTCAAAAAATTATTAGCCCGCTCAAGCTCGCCCAGGGCGCGCTGTAATTTGGCTTTTAGCTCACCTTGATGTTGTAAATCCGGGCCTCCTAATGCCTCGTTCAGGATAGTCTTTATAGATGGAAGTTCGTGTGCCGCCATATTACAGAATTCCTTTCCCAACTCCAGTGCGACCCGCAGCGTACATACTGATTCAAACGATAACATAAAACAATAAGCCCCCTATTGTGTAAGCAGAACACTTAGGCAGGGAACGAAAAGGGGTCAGGGGAACGAAAAGGGGTCAGGCCCCTTTTAAAAGAAACTTTTCTCAAGAATCTCCGAAAACAGAGGAAACAGAGGAGAAGTTACGGCTCGATTACCTCGTGCGCGATGCGGAGACGTAATATTTCATGTTTTAAATAGAGGAAATGCACGCCAACAGCTTTTCTTTTCTGAGAAGGACTATGCTTTCTTTTTGCGACTGCTGCGCGAGGCGCAGCAAAGGATAC
>CAIXSY010000222.1 GCA_903922175.1 uncultured delta proteobacterium
CCTCAAAATTCACTAGTCGGCGCTATTATAGCGTGCCTCTTTCGGGCTTAACCTCGAAATTGGCTACGTATACTACTCTACTATTTCACTTATTTCTCCCGTCCTATCGCGCTTTCGCTGTTTCCGGACAGGCTCTATGTAAGCCAACCGCGAGCCGCGTCGATGAGGGTTAATCTTGAATTTGTCGATGTCTGCCGCTGTCCCTGCTGAGCCAGTATCGATCATTGCTCGCAGTTTAACTTCCTGATCGTGGAATATTGAAATTTCGGCGTAAAGGAGCCCTCCGACATACTCAAATTTCACAATCCATATCTCCTGACCGAGGCTCGCTGCTCCATTATGAAGGACTCTTTGTAACTAGGAATGACAAACCACGCGTCGAGCCCCTTTTTCTTATAGTCCCTATAGGCTTCGTACATAGCTTCGAAGTCTTTGAAGGGTTCAACGTGCTTTGCGCCCAGAACTTCCAACTCCCCAGATGGCAGATCTCGAGTCTCGCAGTCAATGAGAACTAAAAAATCATCCTCGCCCGAGTACTGTTTTCTAATCTCTTTGAATGTTCTGGTCTCCATAGGGAGACCATACTACAAAATTAAAAAATTCACAATTTGAATGGTGTTTTCATGGGGCGTAAGAATGTTCGCAGAAGAAATTTTAACGCGAAGGAGTGAAATACGCGAAGGGATTAATATTTAATGAAAGGCTCCGCTGCGATAGCACGTGCGGAGCGTGAGAGAACGTAGCCAGAGAAGTGCTGATAATAGCTGCTACTGACACTTAAATTTACCCCAAGGCGGCGAGCGCTGAATTTGTACTTGAAGATCGCTAAGGCACTTCGCTGAGAAAGTGCACCCAGCTTTTTTAAGGTAATCTAAAATCATCTCAAGCTCCGCAGATTCTGCCCTTTCCAAAAAACTAAGCTCTGCTACCTTACAAGGGTTAGCAATGCGCTCATCGTTACCACAAGGAATTCGTTCAGTTGATGGTGGTGCTTTTAAGCATAGGACGAAAGGGGTTACTCGTGTTTGTATTAACTTAGTGCGCATCGAGTTCAATGGATCTACATAACTAAAAAGCCATTGAGCAATTATTTGAACTTTAGTGGAAGCTGCTTCCACCACGTTCGAAGATACGAGCATTTGAGATCCTATTTCAGAATTGGTGGCAGTTCCAGGCCATTTCACAAGCGGAAGCGGTGTAAATCCACTAAGCGCCAGCTCCTGCAGCAGTTCATTGCTTCGCTCTAGATTCTTGAAAAAATTGGCTATGACATTATCGTAGTTATCAGTCAGAAAAGCGATCTGGTAAATATTCTTTAAGTGCCCGTTAGAATCCCAGTTGTTTAACACTTCGGTAAGCTGAGCTGTATAGCTACGAGTCCTAAAGCTAGTTAGCAGCTCGATATATTCTTGAAGTTCCCCAAATCGAGCAAAGTTTTCACGGAACGTAAATTTCAACACTGCGCCTATGATCTTGCTGGACCCTTTATCGTCAATCAGCTCTCGGACGAGAGTAATTCCAACTTTTCCTGCATCTATTGCAGAGGCGACCTCTTCTTCGCACTCGTTCATCTTCGCTTTTAGAATGGAAATTGCTTCTTGATGTGGTACGTCGTAAGACGGTGCCGTTAAGGTGGGACGGATCCAGGTATCTACAAGCTCACGGCAGTTCAGTGCTTTTAAAGACGCCACAACATTGCGTCTGTGTAGATTTGCACCAAGCGTAGCAAAGCCTTTTTCAACTCGTTCGATAATTTCAAGTGGACCAATATAAACGGCCGCCAGAGCTACCAATACGCTTATACAGCCCGTGCTGAACATAAGCCAATTGTGTTTGCGACCTGCCAGAAAGAAAAGAGGAAAACTCAATAGCAAAATTAAGCTAATGGTAAAAACATCCATTGCTATACCTTACCTTATCTCGTCTGTGTTGAATACTGGACTATTGACGCTCAGAGAGCGTTCTTAAGCGCCTATAGCTTCAACATAAAAGGGGTATATTCTACGCAGAATGTGCTGCTACGACATAAACCACGCCGACCGCCGCGAGATCAAGAGTCGATCCGATATGTCGGAGAGTAGCTAGTACCTCAACCAATAAGTTTTTTCACTCGTAGTTGAATTTCTCGCGGGCATCCACCTTGGCAAAGGCCCAATTAATAGTAACGCCTTTGGCGTTGATCGCCTTGCTCCAGAAGGCGGTCCCAACTAATTTTCTCAGTGACCGCGCGGAATTTAATGAAAGGTTCCGCTGCGATTGCACGCGCGGAGTGTGAGAGAACGTAGCTAGGGAAGTCAATCAGTCTGCCCAGGGCGGGACTTGAACCCGCACGGCTTTTGGCCCCAGGATTTTAAGTAAATTGTGCATACTGATTCACCTTTAATATCAGCAGTTTATGCCGGCGCTTTGGAAGTGAGAACAAAGTGAGAAAATATTCACATTGCCACTCACCAAAAGAGTACGACACATTGTGTCGCCTAAAAGACTGCCGCATATAGCATCTTTACCAAATTTTTCTGTGCTTCGGCATCTTGATCCAAATATCGTTGCGTAGTCTGTAAATTTTTATGCCCCGCCAATGCCATCACGTCACGGATAGAGCCGCCAGCTTGTGAAACCTTGCGTGCGCAGTTGGTTAAAAATGTGCGCCTGCCGGAATGCGACGAGCAGCCCGTAAAACCAAGACTGTTATAGAGCCGCTTGAAGAATACGGCGATCGCGTTGGCGCTGAATCTTTCTGATCTTTCAGAGACGATGACATAGGGGCTATTACCATTTCGTTCAGCCAGATACTCCTTCAGTGCGATTTGAAGTGCTTTGTTCATCGGCACTACTCGTCCGCTGTCGCCCTTCGATGCTTTATCTTCCAACGCTATTGCCTCAGTCAAGTTACCCTCACAGTCTGTGATCATACTCAGCTGAAGCTCGGCGCACTCTTTCGCGCGGAGCCCGTGTAAAGATAAGAGAAATATGACTGTATTGCGTGCGGCGTTTCGTGAGCCACGAAAAGAGTTAAGGACGGCTGTGATCTGCTGCGAACTGAGAACCTTTGCTTGCTTTGATAACATAATAAAAACCTCTTGTTTGTCATCTTATACTTGGATTGTAACATTTCCTTATCAGTCCTTTAAGGAGAATTCCGGCAAAAGCGCCGGCATTTCCAAAACTCTAGTCGGGTAGATGACTTAGCGTTCCGTGACAGGAATCGTATAGACTATTATCAAGCCAAGCGAAAAAGTGGGCTTTTATTGCGCTATAGGGGGTAGAGCAAGGGGTATCAAAGAATCGCCGTTCCTAGCACATCCTAGACGATGGGATGAGCTTTCCTAGCTATGCCCTAGTTGGGCAACGAGCTTGGCTCAATACTTAGAGATTTTACGCTTATTAAAGTCGTCTACGCGATTTGCCGCTTTGGCATCTGGATCGACACGAAAGTCGCTGCCTATTTCTTCCAAGCACCAATCTACACATTTAGGCTCGTTTAGATGATTCCACGCATCATCCATTCTTAAACTCACCTTAATTTTTTCACGCTCCAGTATATCGTCTGATTTCAATCGGTGCCGTCTGTGATTGCGGACTATCCGTTGACCTTCTTTTAATCGCGCCGCCAATGCCTCCGCCATTTCCCGCTCTTGTTCTTTCTCCAGCCTTTTTTGTAGGCGAACCAAATATCCGTGATCTTGACACTCAACGCAGTCCATATCCCTATAGTCTTGCAGATTCTTGACCTCGCCTTTGATGCTTTGGACTACTTCCTCCACGTAGTCAGGATCGGTGACACTCCGATCAACTCGTACCGTGATCACCGCTGCCGAGCCAGACCAATCTTCCTTTTTGGCCGGTTCTGATTCGCCATTCATAAAGGACCTTATTTCACGTCGTTTCACCTTTGGATGAATTAGCTTCTTTCTTAGGGCCTCGTGAAATTGCTCATCACTCAGGCCAGCAATTTTTTCCAGTGTTGCCCACGAATCTGGCAGCAGCCTTTGGATTCGCCTAAGTCGCTCGTCGGTACCAATTTTGATCAGCCGTTCGCACATCCGGGGTGCCAAGCCCATTTCTTTCGTTAACACGGAATAGGCTTGATAGTCCGGTTTGGTTTCAGCTAGTACCTCGCCAGCAGCTAAGATTGATTCAGCTTCCTTGCGCCAAGTCCTTGGAAAGCGCCCGCGCCAGTTTTTCAAATGCTTCCGAAAAAGTTGGGAAGATGCCCGCCTTGCCATTTTCTAGCCCTCCATTTCCGACACATTGTGTCGCCTTTGTTGGTATCGGCAACTAGTGAACTCTACTTTATTGAAAATAAAGGCCGCTTTTTCTCAAACCAGCGAGTTTGGAAGGATATATACCTTATGTGCATATGATAATGCGCTAAAAGAAGATTATCCGCAGAGGTGATCTTCTTAGTTATAAAATAGCAGCCCAATACAAAAATGCTGCCTCCGCTGCCGGACAAAGTGAGAAAGGTAACGGATGATGGTAGTCAGCCCTAACGGGCAAATTTTCTCATACGACTGAGCAATCCTGACACTTGGAACTCAGAGTGGTGCCCAAAGACTTCTTCTTGGCTTTGGATCACCCGCCGCCGTGGTTATGCAAAGAGCGTGAATTCGGTGAAAACATAGCCGCACCGAGCCCTGCTAAGTCTGCAGGATAAACGCCAAGAAGATGTGTTGATGGTCCGATGCAAGAGTCGATCAGAGATGCGCTTTGCCCGCAACCAACGGGCAAAGTGTATCTCCAATCCTCTGCAAGAATAAAACCTAAAGGAGACCACGAGCGGAGCGAGTGTTGAGCAACAAAGTTGCTCAAGATCATCAAGACCGACAAAGACCACCAGCACCGCAAATTGGCAGCAGTGGCGACATCGGAGCTAGATAAATAATTGGCAGAAGCAAAGCAGGATAGCTGTATGACCCAGAAATCAAACACTGAAATAACCCAGATCAGATTGCTCATACCACGCCAGTGGGTGCAAGAGCTTGATACTTTGGCAGCCACGCGGTTTGTGACCAGACTTGGTCTTATCCGGCTTTTCTTACGTGCAAGAATTGACCAGGAGTTGGCGCAGGCTAATGAGCAATCCAAGCTGCGTGAAAAAAACAGACAGACCAAAGCCAGGTTGGATTCTTGGCTTGATGATAAATTGAAATAGGAGAACTATGAAAAAGAAGAGCAAGCAGGAGCTTATTCAGCAGATTACCAAGATCGACGCTTTGCAGATAGTTGCCGCCGACATAGCCCGCGCTGAATCCGCATCCTCTAAACGCACAAAGCAGAATGAATTTACAGCAGCGGCTGCCGCATTCATCGCCGATGAGCGCGATGTCTTATTGGTTGCCATCAAAGTAAGGTAGTTATGGCACGTAAACTGAAATCTTTTCTACACAACACTCCGCAAGCCGACGATATAGTGGAAAGCAGCTTCTTCGCGAAGGGCTACGCGCTTATAGAAGCCAGCCGCCACGAGCAAAGTCGGCAGCGGCTCAATTCTTTAGCGTCAAAACTAAACAATACTGCCAGCCGAGGGCGCACCGAGGCAGATCCAGCCAAGCGTAATCAGTATCTATTTGATTCACTCGTAACAATAGCCGAGGCTCTGCCGATCCTGGGTGAGCTTTCCCGCTGCAATATCTACGTCTCGGCGTCGGCAAGTGTCTTGGAAGAAAACATCAAGGATGCGATTGAAAAGGCGCTTCGCAATAAGTAAGCGGTTACGCCGTTTCCCTTGACAGCGACGTCCCTGCAGCCACTTTACATCAAAAAAAAGCCATAATATTATTAGGCTCTTAGCGCCAACTGCAACATAAAGGTGAAGCAAAAATCCTACATTCGCGGATATGTTTGAAAGTTTATCCGTTTTCTTATTATGGAGGTTTGTATGACAGTAGTTTCAAGAATTGGTACCCTGATCCTTTCGATGGCGATAGTCGCGAATTCTGCTTACGCCGACGTGCTTTGCGCAAAAGGTCAGGATGTGAAAATTTTAAGGGGTAGCAAATGTACCGCTGGTTTCAAAGCGATCAACTTAGCCAAAGTAGGAATTGCGGGTGATGTTGGTCCGCAGGGCGTGCAGGGTGTAAAGGGCGATAAAGGCGATATTGGTCCAGTTGGGCCCCAGGGCGCTGCCGGTGCACAAGGACTAAAGGGCGACAAAGGCGATCAGGGTATACAGGGAATTCAGGGATTACAGGGTGTACAAGGTCTCAAGGGTGATAAAGGAGATACGGGGGCGCCGGGTGCTACTGGCGCACAGGGGCTAGCCGGAACATCGATCAATTTCACCCATATTTTAGGAACCTGCCGAAATAGATATTTCGACAGCTTAAGCAACCAACCGATTGTGAGCGGATATAGTAACTTCTATTTTGCCAAAGGGAAGTGCTCGGCTGGCGAATTTATGCTTAACTATTTTCCGTCTATTGATCGAGGCGGATATGAGCAGGCATTGGTAACGTCCAACCCCGTCCTCAATGTTCCAGGAGATTACGGGTACCCGGTTGGCGCAGAAGTTTACGCCCAGTCACCAAACGCTGGAGATTTCGTCACGCCAGTTGTGAGTCTCCAAATGGTTTGTTGTGCTATTCAGTAGTCAAGAAAGCGTCTTCTCTCCTAAATGAGAATACGCGGAACTTTGAGAGGCATAGGGCGAAAGCCCTGTGCCTCTTGCATTTTGAAGACTCAATCGCGCTATTCCGCGCCCCACGGTCGCGGACGTTTTTCATCCTTTCGCCGTCGGCTGTCATCGTCGCCAGCGAGAATCGCTGCCTTGTGAAAGACCTGCAAGTGGCTGTAATGGCGCTCAAGCATTGCGATAGAGGTTCCCATATTGCGCGAAATTAAATGCAAGTCTGGATGATCAGTGCGCAATAATTGGAAAGTCGCGTAAGTATGCCGCAGTGAATACAGTGACCGCTTATTGCCAGCAGAATCATAAAGTAGCCCAGCTTCATCTAGCACGATTTCAAAAGCGCCGTGGAAGTCTTTCGGCATAGTGCCGTCTCTTAGCCGAAAAACGTACTCATCAACATTACCAAGAGCGTCAAAGGGTAAGTCTTTAAGGTGTGGGAAGCGATCTTTAATGCGCTGCAGATATTTTCTGGTACTGTGCCGCGCTATGACGACCCTAGCGCCAGTCTTGCCCCGTGGTACTTTAATCTGAAGATATTTTTCACCGTCTTTATGATACTCAGATATATGCTTCCATTTCAGATAGCGTGTTTCGGTGCCCGGTCTAAGCCCAGTGTTTGCCAAGAAAAGCACGTAATCGCGCAGTAGCTCACGAATCCAGATAGTACGCTGCTTAACGCCGCCGACCTTGGAGTCTTTAGTAGTCAGCTTTACGTATTTGCGCATAAAACGAAAAAGCCGACGATACTCTTCCAGCTCAAAGTACGGTCGTCTACCGGCTTCCTTGCCGTCATTCTTAAAGGTAAGTACCTGCGATTGGTGAAGCCAGCCTTTGCGCACAGCTACGTCAAAGACTCTGGAAAGAGCCGCATTGTGAGAATTAATCGTGGATTTATTGGCTTTTCGCCCGAGCTTTTTCGTGCGCTCTTTATCAAAACGCACCAAGTCTTCATATGAAATGTTGCCAATAAACTTAGTGCCGAAAAACTCCTTAAACCGCTCAATGTAGCGGATGTAATCAAGGTACGAGACTTTGCCAAAGCCGCCAGCAAGCTGATCCTTCATCTCTTTGATGGCATAATCGGCAACGTGTCTAAACGTGCGCGTATCAATGGGGATGCCGCTTTCAAGTTTCCACTGAAGTTTTTCGTACTCCTTGACTGCGAACTCAATAGCCTTACCAAGCTCAGTTTGCTTGGTCGTGAACTTCTTCCACTTGTTGATTACTGGAAGTTTTACACGCGCATAATAAAATGGAGACCGAGCGCCGGGACGCTTGTAAACTACAAGATTATTGTTGAGCAAATAATGCGGATCAAGGTCAACTTCCAACACGTTTGTTCCCATAAGTGAGAACATCGGCACAAAATTGTGTCAACTAAAGTGAGAATGACTGGGAACGAGTTGGAAGTGAAGGAAATTACCAGTTTTTAAGCCGGAATTTCCGTTCTCACTCTAAAGTGAGAACGAGCTTGAAGAGAGGGCTCAAAAGAAAGTGACCGTAACCTATTGAAAACTTGCGGAGAGTGGGAGTCGAACCCACACACCCTTTCGGGTCCAGGATTTTAAGTCCTGTGCGTATACCAATTCCGCCATCCCCGCATATAGTTCAGTCACTTTCTTTTAAGTCCTGTATGTCTACCATTCCATCACCCGGGCAAGGGGTTAGTGTCTAGAGAGTTTTACCATTCCCCTGCGAAAAACTCAATTGAGAGAAGCGACTCATTGGGAACTGGACAGGATCGGCTGTCTGCAAACGGCCGACAGCTTACGGCTAGCTGCAACAGCCAACGGATACCGTCGCAGAGCTAGCTGTAAACCGGCTCTGGAGGCTTATCGCATGCGCCGATATCGGTCTATTCGCTCACCCTTCCGGCGTCTGCAGTTTCTTGGGAAGCTTGACCTCGATATGCACTTCGCGTAGCTGCTTTGCGCTAACTCCCGACGGCGCATTCATCAGCAGATCTTCGCCGCTTTGATTGAGCGGGAACGCAATCACATCACGAATGGCCTCTTCCCCGGCGATCAGCATCACCATGCGATCGATGCCAGGGGCGAATCCTCCGTGCGGCGGAGCTCCGAATTTAAAGGCGCGAATCATGCCGCCGAATTTCTCGTCGACTACCTCTCGGCTATAGCCGACTATTTCAAAGGCGCGGTACATCACCTCAGGGAGGTGGTTTCGTATCCCGCCACTCGATAGCTCATAGCCGTTGCAAACGATGTCGTACTGAAAGGCCTTAATACTTAGCGGCTCTTTGGTATTAAGCGCCTCTAGTCCGCCCTGGGGCATGGTGAATGGGTTGTGCACAAACTTCACCCCGCCGTTATCGGTGTCCTCTTCATAGAACGGGAAATCAGTGATCCAGCAGAAGCGGTAGGCATCCTTCTCCAGCAGTGCGAAATCTTTGCCGAGTTTGGCCAGCAAACCACCAAGCGGAGCCAATATCGTCTTGTCGTCACCTGCTGCCACAAAGAGCACCGTCGGCTTAACGATGCCAAAGAACTTACGCAGCTCAGTAACCTCAGCCGGACTGACGTGCTTGGCGATACTGCCTTTGAAATCATCCCCATCGAAGGAGAGATAGACCAGCCCCTGTCCTGTTACCTTGGTAAAAGCGTTTACGGCTTCATCCAGGTAATTTCTGCCGGGAATCTTGTCGAGTTCAAGTTTGAGCGCGCGAATGTGCCCGCCTTTTTGCAAGGTGTTTTTAAAGACTCGAAACTCACTGTTGGCGAAGACAGCGCTGCAGTCGACGATCCGCAGCGGGTTACGCAGGTCGGGCTTGTCCGTCCCGAATTGGGCCATTGATTGATCGTAGGTGAAGCGCGGGAACGGGGTGGGCGATATCAGCGCCGGCTTTTCTCGATTAAACGAGGCGAAGCGCCCGAAGAGATCGGCGAAGATCTGTTCGCCCATGCGAAAAACATCCTCTTGCTCAACAAAGGAGCACTCGAAGTCGAGTTGATAGAACTCACCCGGACTTCGGTCAGCCCGCGCATCTTCGTCGCGAAAGCAGGGGGCGATCTGAAAATAGCGATCAAAGCCAGCGATCATCAGCAGCTGCTTAAACTGCTGCGGTGCCTGCGGCAGTGCATAGAACTTCCCTGGGTGCAGACGCGAAGGCACGATAAAGTCGCGCGCCCCTTCCGGACTTGAGCTCGTCAGAATCGGAGTCTGGAACTCTGTAAACCCCATCCCCTGCATAATCTCGCGAATAGCCGAGATCACCTTCGAACGCAGCACGATATTGCGGTGCAGCTTTTCACGGCGCAGCTCAAGGAAACGGTGCTTAAGTCGTGCCGACTCCGGGGCGTTGTCATCGTCTGCCACCTGAAACGGTAGTAGCTCCGAGCGCGAAAGCACCTGTGATGTGGCCACAGACACTTCAACCTCTCCGGTATCTAGCTTTAGATTTTTCAGCTCGGGCTCGCGGGCCGCAACTTTGCCCTTAACACAGAGAACTGACTCTAGGCGTTCATCCTGCATCGAGGCGGCTAGATCCCCATGAAACACAACTTGAGTAATTCCGTAATTATCGCGCAGGTCGACGAACAGGACTCCGCCGTGGTCGCGCTTACGCTGGACCCAGCCGGAGATGGTTACGTCTGATCCCACATGGGCGAGTCGAAGCTCGTTACAGGTGTGGGTTCGATAGATACTTTGCAGGAAATTCATTGCGCTCTCTTTAAACAGGGAAAGATAAGTAATTGCTCAATAAGTCCGGGCGAAAGGATCCTGCTTGAACTTGCACTTGAACTGCTCCTGATTCCTGTTCCCGCTCCTTTTCCTATTCCTATCAACAGCATAAGGGGCAGGCTTCCGTCCTGAGCGTGAGCGAGGGAGCCTGCGACCGAGTCGAAGCGAGCAGGAATCAGGAACAGTTCAAGTGCATGTTCAAGATTTAGCCTTACCCGGACTTAACGAGCAGTTACAGTAGCAGATTAAAGTAAGGCTGCCCAGGGGGGATGGGCTTTCTCTGTAGACGCCATCGGCTCCAAAGACTGGACTTTTGCTAGTGCTTTTAACTATTCAACACATTTTGGGCTCGTCGCAGCATAAGCTGTGCGTATATTCTTTACAAAATGACCATTTCTAGCACCGATGACGCTGACGTCCAAGGTCTTACGCCGGACGTCTAACGTCGACGTTTTACGTCCGGCGTAAGACGTTTGACGTCAGCGTTAGCCGATTAGGGGCGAGCAGTTACCTTTTTTCAACACCCTGCCTAGCCACGGGCTATCTCCATCACCCCCTGCGCGATCGTCTGGGCCGCGGTTACGCACTTCTGTTCACCCGGACGGGCCTGCATCTCAAAGAAGTTTTGCGGCGTGGAAAGAAAGCGCAGCGCAGCGCCCAGACGCCTTGCAAACTCTGGCCCCTCCTCGACGACCAAGGCTTTGCCCTGAGCCTCGAGCACTTTGGCGTTAGCCGCCTGCTGAATTCCACGCGTCGGAAGCGGAACAAAGATCACCGGGCGGTTAACCACACTGAGCTCCATCAAAGTGCCTGCACCGGAACGGGCAACAACGAGATCTGCCCAGCTCAAAGCTTCAGCCATATCTTCGATAAAGGGCGAGACGGTAGCCGAGACCCCTGCCCCGGCGTAGGCCGCGCGCACGGCATCAACATTTACCTGGCGAGCTTGATGCCGTATCTGAAGCTTTAACTCTTTAAGAAGCGAATGAAGCTGCACAAATCCGCGGTCAAGCGACTCGGCTCCCTGTGAGCCACCCAATATCAGCAGATGGGTAATCGCGCTGCCTTCAGGAATCTGTTTTGGCACCTGTAAGATCTCGGCTCGTACCGGGTGCCCACTAAACACCGCTCGCGCCGGGCGCGGCATGCGCGCATCTTTAAAGGCCGTCGAAGACTTCGTCGCCAGATACCCTAAAAAACGATTGGCTAACCCCGGCGAAAGCTCCGCCTCATGAATCCAGGTTGGAATGCCGCGCAGCCAGGCTAAGGCGACAGGTAAGACGCTGGCATAGCCACCAACACCAACGACCACCTGCGGTTTAAATTTCGAGAGCAGATTCCAGGTTTGCAGAAAGGCGCGTGGAAACTTGCCCAAAAACTCAAATAAGCCACGAAATCCACGCCGATTTACACCGACAATATCGATCACATGCCGCCCCATGCCCGTGGCCCCGATAATCTTCTCTTCCAGCGGACGCCCCGAGCCAACGAATTGAATCTCCACGCCGGGATCTAATTTTTGTATAGCGCGCGCAATATACAGCGCCGGAAAAAGGTGCCCCCCCGTACCACTTGCTGCAATGAGGATGCGCCCTGCGCTCATATTTAACTCCGCGAAAGCGTTCGTGCAAAGGAAAGCAACAGACCTACCACCATTAGACAGGCGATAAGACTTGAACCACCGTAGCCAAGAAGCGGAAGCACCATCCCCTTGGTAGGAAGAAGCCCGATCACAACCCCGACGTTAAGCAGCGCCGGCAAGACGATCAACATCGTTAACCCCACCGTCAGCGAAAAAGCAAACGTATCCTCCGCAAGCCGACTGGCGATACGCAAACCACGCCACAAAAAGAGGAGGAAGATGCCCACAACCGCCACACAACCGGTAAAGCCCAGCTCCTCAGCAATTACGGCAAAGATAAAGTCAGTGTGTGCCGCAGGCAGAAAGAAGAGCTTTTGCTGACTCTCGCCCAGGCCAACTCCCGTAAGCTGCCCGCTGCCCACCGCAATCAGTGATTGAATGAGCTGGTAGCCCTTCCCCGAAACGTCGTTCATCGGAGAGAGAAATGAAAGGATACGCGCTAGACGATACGGCGAGACGAGCACCAAGCCCCCCATCGCCAGGGCTAGAAACATGGCGGCCATGCCAAGATAGCGAAAACGCATGCCTGTGGCAGCTCCCATAGCCAGCGTTACGGTAGCGAGCACCACGGTGCTTCCAAAATCCGGCTGCAACAGAAACAACACACCGACAAAGCCAACCATCATCAGCGGCTTAAACACACCTGCAAAGAATCCTTTAAGTTCGCGTTCGTGGCGCGAGAAATATCCGGCCATGTAGACCACGAAGAGGAGCTTAACGAACTCTCCCGGCTGAAAGCGAACCGGCCCCAGGTGCACCCAGCGGCGCGCACCTCCGGCGGCATCGCCGATTCCAGGCAGCAGTGGAAGCACAAGCAGAAGGAGCGAGATCACGAGTAAAAACGGCGAGAGCTTCTGTAGATGTTCTGACCGCGCCCGAGAGCATAACCACATACCAATGAGGCCAACGAGCGCAGCTACCGTCTGACGTTTAACATAAAAGAGAGGATCGCCGAAACGCTCCTGCGAAAGGATCCCCGTCGTGGAATAGAGCATCACCAGACTTGAGGCCACGAGCACAAGGGTGGCCGCCACAAGATAGGCATCAATCAACAACGGAGGTTTGAGATCTTTGCGCCGAGTAAGTTCATCCATAAACAACCAATGAGCAGGTAACTAGTTAGCGCAACTTTAGCGTGGTCAAGCAGACAAGCGCCAGAACGATTGATATAATCCAAAAACGCACGATAATCTTGGGCTCGGCCCATCCCAAAAGTTCAAAATGGTGATGGATCGGTGCCATGCGAAAGACACGCTTTTTGGTGATTTTATAGTAGTAGCGCTGAATAATTACCGAGAGGGCTTCAAGCACAAAGATCCCACCGGCGACAACGAGAACGACTTCATGCTTGCAGAGCACGGCACCAAAGCCCAAGCCTGCCCCCAACGCCAAGGCACCAAGGTCCCCCATAAAGACAGAAGCCGGAAAGGTATTAAACCACAGGAATCCAAGCCCCGCCCCCGTTACCGCCGCCAGAATGATGGCCACCTCACCGAGTCCAGGGATATGCGGAATAGCAAGATAACGCGCTACGTCAGCGCGACCGCCAACGTAACAAAAAAGAGCATAGGTAACGGCGACAGTCATAATTGGACCGATAGCGAGACCATCCAATCCGTCGGTAAGATTCACCGCATTCGAGGCCCCAACGACTACAAGGATGGTGAAGAGCACAAACAGAACCGGCCCAAGGACAAAGGACCACTCCTTGACAAAGGGCATCGAGAGCTCACTCGAGAACCCCATGAGCAGAAGCGCAACAGCCGCCCCACCGGCGATCCCGGCCTCCCACTGCAGGCGCACCGATCCCGAAAGCCCTTTGGAATCCTGCTGGACGATCTTGCGCCAATCGTCGACAAACCCCAACGCCCCGAAGCCGGCCATAACCGCCACCATCAACCAGACGAATTTATTAGTCAGGTCGGCCAGAAGAAAGGTAGCGAAAAAAACCCCGCCGATAATCACTAAACCACCCATCGTCGGCGTGCCGCGCTTTACCTCGTGCGCTTTCGGTCCGTCGTCGCGAATAGGCTGTCCTTTGACACCACGCTCAAGCAGCTTACGGATAAAGATCGGCTGGAAGACGAGCAAGAAGAGAAAGGCGATCAAAAAAGCAAGCATCGCCCGAAAGGTCTGGTACTTAAAGACATTAAACCAGCTGACATGCTCGCGCAGATTGTAAAGGATATGATACAGCACTACTCGGCCTCCCCTTTGAGAATTATTGCTACCGTTTTATCGAGCCTCGTTCCACGAGAGGCTTTGACCAATAAGATGTCGAAATCGAGCTTCATCGCCATATGGCCCGCCACCTCCGGACTCTCTGCCTCGACGCATTTGACGCCGGCTTTAAGCGCCTCTTCACGGTAGAAACGCGAAAACGGCCCGACGGTGACCATAAATGCAGGCCGGAGCTCCGCCACCGCCACCCCCACCTCGCGGTGAAAGGCTTCGGCAAAGGAGCCTAATTCGAGCATGTCGCCCAGCACCAAACCGACTCGCTTACCGCTGCGCATATACTCTACGCCGATCTTAAGCAACGCGCGCATCGACACAGGATTAGCGTTGTAGGCGTCATCGAGGAGCTTTCGTCCACCACGAAGATCCTGCAAGTTAAGCCGCTGCAGCGGTGCTTTGAAAGCTTCCAGTCCTTTTTTGATCTGGGCGATAGAGATCTCCGGTAGGAGACACTTGGCACATAGCGCTGCGCAGGCGGCGTTTTGCGCGTTGTGCACCCCGCTAATCTGCATCGCCACCTCGATGCTCTCACCCATTAGGGTGAGCTTAAAGGTTATCCCCGCGCTCGGATCCTCGGCGGTGCGAACCTCACTGACCGCAGCGTGGAGCGTCGTCGAGCAATGCCCGGCTTCCTGCCCAAAGTAGTGCGCGGCATAGTTTTTGGCGATCGAGGCTGACTCCTTGACTAAGACCGGGTCGCTGCCGTTAAGCACGAGCGGCGCCGCAGGAGCAAGACCTTCGCAGATCTCAAGCTTGGCCCGAGCGATCCCTTCGATGCTGCCGAAGAACTCAATATGCGCCGAGGCCACGATATTAATCGCCGCCACACTCGGCTCGGCTATCTTGGTAAGGGCGGAAAGCTCCCCCGCGTGATTCATGCCCATCTCGATCACCGCCCAGCGATGCTCGGGCGCGATACGACAAAGCGTATAGGGCACGCCGACATGATTATTGAAAGATTTCTGTGAGTAGGTGCCGACCGAGTGCTGCAAGAGGATGCTGGCCGAGATCTCTTTAACCGTGGTCTTGCCCACCGATCCGGTAATGGCGAGCAGCGGAATATTGAGCTGCCGACGCCACCAGTTTGCTAGCTTCGAAAATGCCACAAGGGTATCAGCGACCACAATTAAGCGCGCGGGCTCGGGAAAACCCTTTGCCACATCCTCACTTTCCACCAAGAAAAGCGAGGCTCCCCTGCTGAAAGCCTGCGGCAAAAAATCATGTCCATGAGTCGTCTCGCCCTTAAGCGCAACAAACAGTTCACCACCGCGTACTTGGCGGGAGTCGTACTCCACGCCGTGAGCGGTCAGCTTGCCTTCCGACAAAGCGAGACTATGCCCAGAGACTATTTCGATTAACTGATCTTTGGTCAAACTAAGAGACATTAGACACTACTCCTGCTAAATCTGCTCATTCCCCACTATCTCAGCTTAACCGCTTTTTCGGCCTCTTCGACATCCGAAAAATGTATTTTTGTAGTGCCAATTACCTGATAGTCTTCATGCCCCTTACCGGCGATCAGCACAATATCCCCCGGCTGCGCCCTGGTTACGGCGTGGTGTATCGCCGCCACGCGATCCGGGTCGACGAACTCAGCCTGACAGCCCTCTGCCAAGATATCGCGAATGATGGCCTGTGGGTCCTCGGTGCGAGGATTATCGGAGGTCACCACCACCTTATCAGCCAAGCGCCGCGAAATAGCGGCCATCTGTGGGCGCTTGCCGCGATCACGATCGCCGCCACAGCCAAAAACAACCCATAGCTGGTTTTTTACCAGGTCGCGAAGGGTAACGAGCACGTTTTCAAGCGCGTCGGGGGTGTGAGCATAGTCAACATAGATACCAAATCCTGGGGCTGTTACCTGTTGCAGCCTTCCCGGCACCTGGCTGACGTCCTGCATCGCCTCGGAGACCTCTTCTGCGGTAAAGCCAAACCCAACCCCCGCCGCAAAGCATCCAGCCAAGTTTTGGGCATTATGCTTACCGATCAATCCTGAACGAATTGAGTACTGCCCCCCCTCGTACGAAAGGGTCAAAACGCTGCCATCGATGCCCTGCCGAAACGAGAGGATCCGCACCGAGGCTTTGGGCGATGCCCCAACCGCGAGTGTCTGCAGCCCATACGAGAGACACTCGCCATGCATCTGATCCCCATAAGCACCATCGAGGTTAACCACAGCTACGCGTCGCTTCTTCGTACTTGAGGCCACAAGCGCGAAAAGATACTTTTTGGCCTCAAAGTAGCCCTCCATCGTCTGGTGATAATCAAGATGATCGCGCGTCAGATTGGTAAAAATACCGAGATTAAAATCGACGTGATCGAGCCGCGCTTGGGCCAGGGCGTGCGACGAAGTCTCCATCACGCAGTAGTCGACACCGCCACTTAGCGCCCGACGCATCGTTTCGTGCATATAGATTGAATCCGGGGTAGTTAACGTGTCAGGGTCGTCGATAACTCCGCTGGCGTAACTCCCCAGCGTCCCCATGCGAAGAGCCTTCTTCCCCAATCGACCAAAGATCTGATGCAAAACAAACGTTGTCGTAGTCTTGCCATTGGTGCCGGTAACTCCTACCACCTGCATCGAGCGCGAAGCGTCTCCCGCAAAAAGCGCCGCCATGCGCGACAACGCCCTACGAGAATCCCTGACGACGATACCGGGCCGACCATTAAGTGCAGCCGCGTCCGTGACTACAGCAGCAACCGCCCCATGGGCGAAGGCCTCCTCTATAAAACGGTGGCCATCGAACTTTACACCAGGAATAGCAACGAAGAGGCTGCCAGGCTTATGCTGCTTACTGGCGTTGACCAGCGTCGAAACCTGAATCCCAGCGCAATCGGCCGGTACAAGCGTTCCGCAGACTATTTCAGCTAACTCTGCAAGGGAAAATGATGGCATATCTGCTACCCTAAAAAAAAGTAACTGCTCAACAACTCTGGGTGGGCCCCGTGCACGGGAAAACCATTTACCTGGCTTTGACGAGCAATAACCACACCCTGCCCAACTTGGGGCCCGCGGCCGGTAAAAAAGTCCGGCCTTGTTACAATAATCCTTGCTATTTTGGCTTAATTGCGCCGCACTGGGAAGGACTTTATGCAGAAATTACTATGTGTTATATCCTAATTCTTGGTACAATCGAGCCAAACACATTTGAAATTTTGAGAATAACCAACAGCTTCCGATGAGATACGAGCATTCAATACATTTTGAACAAAACCTTCCGATTTCGCCCGACCTTGCGGTCGGTGCTACGTCGGACAAGCCGGTTTGACTCTGTTTCTTTAAATGTGTTTGGCTATGTTGTCCCTTCATTCGACTCGCTTGCGCTCGCTCATGACTGGCTAAACCCTGAGCGAACGGAGTGAGTCGAAGGGCCGGGGGTAGAAACTTCTTGCCCTCCTATTTGTTCGACTGCTTTTGTGCAACAAACGGGCAAGAAGTTTCTAAATAAGGATCAAAAGCCAAGCTTGGCAATCCTTATTATGCTGTTTTTTGCGCCGCTACAGACTTTTTGCCCGTTTCTGTCCGCTAGGACAGAAACTATTTAGAGGGAATCCGCGTGTCCAGATCTGCCTTGATGACGCTTGATTTAAAGTCAGGCTCGTTCGTCGGCGAGAGGTTTCAGTTAGTCAGCTGCCTTGGCACCGGCAGCATGGGTGTTGTGTATCTTGGATATGACATCGCCAGTCCGCAACAGCTCCTGGCCATTAAGGTACTATCACTAGAGCAGCAATTTGACGGATCTAAGGAACTAACTCTGGCGCGATTTGCAAGCGAGGTGAAGGCCTGCCGCAGTGTAAACCACCAACGCGTGGTACGCTTCTTCGAATTTATTGAGCAACCCGGATTCGTCGCCTACACGATGGAGTACGTTGCCGGCGGAGACCTCGAGGGATTTATTCGTGACTTCCCTACTATCTCAATACCACGCACCATTCGCCTCCTCGTGCAGATGGCCGAAGGTGTCGAGGCGATCCATCAGGCCGGTATTATCCATCGCGATCTTAAACCGGCCAATATCCTGCTCACCCCTGGGTATGACGTCAAAATCGCTGATTTCGGCATAGCCCGAACCGAAGGGGGGAAGAAAATCACCGCCCCCGGAGGGGTTGTGGGTACTATTGACTACCTAAGCCCGCAATACCTTGAAAACGGAGAGGTCACGCAGCAAGGCGACATATATTCACTCGGAGTCCTCGGCTACCAACTAATAACCGGGAGTACCCCGTTTGGCGGAGCAGGATTCTACAAAAGCATTGAGTTGAAACTGCGTACCGATCCTGATCCTCCGCGCCAGACCCACCCCGACTGCCCGCAGCTACTAAATGAAGTCGTCATGCATGCGCTCAATCGTGACCCGGCTCAGCGCTACCAAACCGTAACCGAGATATTGCAAGATCTGTTGATCTTACAGTCAGCCTGCCCCTGCGACGAAGTCCTCCCCGTGCGCACGGTTAAACCAAAAGTCGAGCCCAGCGAAAGAATTGTCGAAATAACCGATCTCTCTTCCTTCACCCAGTCCTCCTTCCCCGAGTCTTCCTGCACCAAGTCTTCGGAACAACAACATTCGTCGGTAAAAGAGGACATCGTCCTACCGCGCACCGACGTCTTGGACGAGCTAACACGAAGCAAGACAGTCCTGCTCGCTCACGATCCCGCATGGATTGACAGCAGCGCGCCACGAAGACTGCTGCGCTCCCCACAGGTTTTGGCCCTGATGGGTCTCTTCTCAGGAATCTTTGTGGTTTTAGTATCGGCACACCTGATTATCGGTCGAGAAGATCCATCGCCGATGGCCTCAATGCGAGCCGCCAATCAGAACTTGCCTCGGCGCCCAGAGCCACTCCAGCCTGTAGAGAATACTCCTAACGCGACGGCCCCCTCCGAAGTAGATGGGCGAAGGCCAGTCCAGCTGGCACTCAACAATACCGGCGAGATAACCCACGAGACAACCGATGCCAACGCCCTAGAAATAGCACGACTCGCCCCCAGGGAGATGAGTGAAGCCGATATTTTGGCGGCGCGCAGCCTCTCCAAGACGCTCCATCCATCCACCGATGAGCTGCGACAGAGGTCGGCCGCATTAGCCGCACAACAGGCAGCAGTACTCCGATCTCCGGCACTAGATCCGCGACAGAAGTTGGCGCAGGAGAGCAAAACCAACGAGTATGTTGAGTTTAAAATCGCGACACCTGTTGCGCGGGCCAACTCACCTGTCCCGCCACCACAAGCGAGTGCCAAGAACCTAGCTACTGCTCCTGAGCAGCCAGCCACCGTCGTCCCTGAAACGCTGAGCCAAACTGAGCAGAACGTCGTCGCTGGAGCTTCGACCCTTTCAGCGCCCGATGACGCGGCTGCGGTTGCTACCAAAGAGTCATCATCAAAATCTCCGCCGATGGCCTTCCAAATTCGAGCCACGGTGTTGTATCGCTTTGGTGAGCTGATGTCGTGGCCCAGTGCCGCCTTTGCCAGCGACGAGGCTCCCTTTACGATGTGCATTATCGGAAGCGATCCGTTCGGCACGTTCCTTGATGACAACCTTGCTCGGGTGCAGAGTAAAATATCGCGAAAGTTTAACGTTCTCAGATTTAGCACCACAGCCACGGATAAAGCTTTTAGCACCTGCCAGATCGCCTACATCGGAAACATCGGACGACGCCTCTCTGAAGAGCTGGCCGCACAGGCAGCGCGAGCTAATAGCACGGCCCTCGTTGTTACCGAGTATTCAGGTGTCGGCATGGTCGTATTTATTATGCAGGATGCTAAGGTTAAGTTTGAATTGGATGTGACCAAGATCCGGGCCGCGGGAATTCGAGTTCCCAACGTGCTCCTCGATCTGGCACTGAGGGTAAGGTAAAACAGTGGAAAATTCCGAAACCGAGCAGAAAGAGCTTCTCGTAAGCAGTGCCCAAACCGACCGCGGCCGACATCGCTCTGAGAATCAAGATTCCTTCTGCTGCATAATCCGCCCCCAGTTCTCATTCTATGCCATAGCAGACGGCATGGGCGGAATTAAGGGGGGGGCGGCGGCCTCTGCCCTGGCATTGCAGACGATAAGTCACGCACTAAACGGGACAGAGTCCTCACTTAACTCACAGGGATTAGTCCTGGCAGCGCAGCAGGCTAACCAAGCGGTGCATCAACGCGGTGAGGACGACCCCTCTCTGCACGGCATGGGAACAACACTCGTCGCCTTAGCTTTTAGCGAGCATAAGATCTTCCTTCTCAACGTCGGAGACTCAAGGCTCTATCGGTGGCGCAGCGGCACACTAAGCCAGCTGAGCTCCGATCACACCTTAGTGCAGGAGCTCTTTAACGCAGGCACCATTACGCGTGAGCAGGCACAGAACAATCCTATCGGACATATGCTTTCGCGCAGCCTTGGCCCCTCCGCCAGCGTCGAGGTGGAGTGCTTGACCTTTGACGGCGACCCGCTACTCAATGATGTCTACCTTCTCTGCTCTGACGGACTGCACGGCCAAGTAACCCCCGACGAAATTAGCCGAGGCCTACAGTCTGTTACCCTAGGTAAGAAAACAGCCCAAGACGCACTACGGCAGCTGATTGATGAGTGCAACCACCGTGGCGGCCCCGATAATATCAGCGGTATCATTGTTCACGTCACCCGAACATTCCCTGCGCAGCTTGCGCTCATAAGCGGCGCCAATCCCCCCTATGCGCTCTCCGGGCACTTCTGCAATAGCTGGAGCTCAAGCGTTGCGGTTCCGGAAAATGACTCTGCTCCTACCGATAAGATACAGGTGCTAGCACCACCACTAAAAAAAACGTGGAGACGTTTGCCGATGCTCGGAGCAGCAGCAGCGTGCCTCGTGTTAGGGGCGATTACCGGTATCTACGTTAATGGAGAAGCTTCACACATTAGAAGCTTCTGGAGCCGCCAACACTCCGAACATAATAGCGCCATCGGCAATCCAACACTCGACGTTGCTCCAAGCACGAACACCGACGCCAAACTCCTACCACCGACGGCGTATGAAAACCCAGAGGCCGAAGCCAAAGCACTCGATCAATCGCTGGCCCAAATGACCACAGACTTGGAAGCCAGTATGCGTCGACTCTCACTTTGGCGCACACGTCAGCGCCGTGCGAGCGGCGCTGACTTCGGCCTCGCCGCTGCAGATGTGGCCGTAAACTCGGCCGATGTGCGCCAGAAAAAAATGGCCTTCGAAGAGCTCAATGCGGAATATCTCAGCGCAGCCGAGTCACTCGTTTATGGCCCGACCGACGACGCTCAAGAAAGCAAGGTGGCGACATTGGCCAGAGACCGCAAAGCACTCTTTGACGACCTTAAAGAGGCCGTTCAAAGAGCCATTAACGGCGGTATCACCGAGACAGCCGGGCACATCGCCGATGCCTCGGAAAAACGCGAGCTTATCATTCGGCGGCTGCAGGAGTTGGGGAAGTAGCCTATTCCATCTTTCGCCGCAGATCCTCTAGGTTTGCCTGGCTATCATGAATCTTTGTAAGCTGCAGCAACACCTGCTGCCGTCGGGTTAACTTTGGACTTAGGTTCACGGCGATCCCAAACTTCTGCGGCTCTTTTTCTACAAGGGAAACAAGCGCCTCGATTACACTTCCTGCCGCAGCCATGTACTCACCTTGTGGGTCAGCAGGCTTCATCTTATGTAGCGCACAAAAGCGCAGCATAACGGCCAGGCCGAATCCTAGGGATCCGAAGTGCGTAGACTCCTTTAGGTAGACGCTCCGCTCCGAGGCATAACTAGTCTCGTATTCTGCCTTTTCAAAAGCCGCAAAGGTATTGTTTACGGGCTTAACAATCATTTGAATTGATCTACCGGAGTACACACTAACAAGGTGATAATCCTCGTGCGCATGCACCGCATACTGTAAAAAAGTATCCACCGTATCGAGCGTTCTATACGACGAGATCAGCGCTAGGCCATATGCCAGCTGAAGTGCTCTGACCTCGCGCTGTTCGGAATTATCAATCGCCTCGAGCTCTCTCACAATATCAGCCAATGGTCGTCCTTTAAGAGAGAGCATCTGCCTAAGGTCATCTAAAAAAGTGCTGTATGTTTCTTGGACAGCAAGCGGCGAATACAGGATATTGCCATGAGTGCTGCAAATTCCTCCCGGGACGACCGTGGGAAGAGACTCCAGAAACGACCGACTAACAACAGCACTAGGAATAGGCCCGCCGAGTAGAACCAAAGCACGTTCGAACTCGACTCCACAGAGTCGAATTCGCTCGTGCTTCGGTGAGGAGATATCAAAGAATCTCGGCACCATCTCAAGCATTCCTGCGGATCTCTCGTCCGAAGATACTCTCAGGGGAATGACGTCCGTTCGTACATGCGCCCCAAATTCGACCACTACCTTGGGAAGATCAAAGCAAAGATAATCTTGAAATCGTTTGAGAGTATAGGGCTCACTCTTCGGGATCTTTAAAAACGGGAATGCTTTAGCCCTGGCCCACACATCCGCACGAATGGCATCCAGATCGCTCAACATGGTGCCCAGATCTTGATTCCTATTCTTTAGATCAGATCGTTTTGCATCGATATTAAACTTCACAAAGATATCTGTCGCCTCAGTAAACCTTGGCGGCCGCTTTGGGAAAGTCAATTGCACAGACCCTTGTTTTCTTTACCTGAAGATACACTCGCGGTGGCGAGAGAAGATCCGGAACAGGCTGTGATGGTGGTACTATGGCGCCGCCTGAGAGAGCAGCGTTCGTAGCCTCTGCAGTTTGAGATCGAACCGGCAAGCCGACGGCACCTGCGGCGACACACGCTGCGACCCTGGTAAGGAAATAACGGCGCGTGGTTGGCAGAATTTCTGGTTGCACGAAGGCTCCTTTGTAATAATTAGGAGAACATTGGGCGCTACTTACCTTATTTTAGAGGGAAAGTCAGTAGCGTCTCTACCTTATCCCGGTCGAAGAGCGTGCCGATTCGGCTAGTTACATCGACCAGGAGTAACTGCTCAATAACCCCGGGCGAAAGGGACTTGCTTGAACTTGCACTTGAACCGCTCCTGATTCCTGCTCCCGCTCCTTTTCCTATTCCAATCAAGAGGATAAGGGACAGGAGCAGGAATCGGGAACAGTTCCAGTTCATGTTCAAGATTTAGAATTACCCACACTTATTGAGCAATTACGACCAGGAGTAATTGCTCGCCCCCCCCCCTCCCAAAGCAGCACGAGTTCCCACTGACGTCGACGGCTAACGTCAAACGCCGGACGCCTGACGTCGACGTTTTACGTCCGTTTTACGTCGACGACAGCGGCAACTCATGCTGCACGGAATTGCTAGAACCGCCACGTAGCTTTGCCATATACCCCACGCTGCATCTGCGTGTGCGCGGTATCAACCAGACTCGAGGTGTATTCCGTATGTTCAGATTGCAGCAAGTTCTGACCATTGACCGACAATTCTAAGTTCTTGGTCGCGTGCCAGCCGAGACGAACACTTGCTTCGGCGTAGCTCTGAATGTTTAAGTCCGGCAGCGAGCCGACGTAATTCAGCGTGGTATCAAACTCCATATCGTACGGCAGGTTGATCAAGGATCGAATCATGTATTGATTGCGCGGGCTTCGCCCCCCTTCCCCGCTATAAATAAAGTCCTGGCTGTTATCCTGCGGATCCATGTTCATCTCCAGGAAAGAGTAGGTCGCCATCAAACGCCACCAATTGGTCGGCTTCGTATCGACAACGAGCTCAACCCCCTTGGTGGTGCCGTCCATTAGATTTTGAACTTCATAGGGGATCTCAATATAGGGGTTGCCCCTGCCTGTCACCAACGATGGCGCCCCTGCAGGCTCGGCCGTCTCTAGATTATGGTAGACGTTATAAAAGGTGGCGATGTCGAAGGAAACCTGCTCGCTGACCTGAGAGCGATAGCCCACTTCATAGGCCACCATGTCTTCCGAATCGTAGCTATTCGTGCCATAGAGCACGACGCTGCTGGGCAAGCCCTGGTCCCCCGGGACGCTACCACCTGGCCTGTCGGCGAGCACGAGACGTCCGTCATGGTTAAAGCGCGCTGGGCTACGCACAGCCTTGGAGACCGCTCCCCAAACAGAATTCGACTCATCCGGCGTGGCGATCAACCTGATATTAGGCAGAACCTCAAAGCCCGAAAGATCGTTGTGTTCAACTTTAGTCCCAAGGATAAGGCGCAGGTCGTGGCGCAGCGTTATCTCATCCTGCACAAATCCGGTGGCCAGGTTCTGGTTATCCTGCTGTGGATCGACACCAACGGATGAAGATTCATCGATGGTATCATGGTAGAATCGGTACTCCATGCCCGAGACCACATCGTTTCCGCTCAGAGGAGAGAAACGGAACTCGGTATTGAGATCGACGGTGTTACGCCGCTGCCCAAGAACCCGATCATTACGATCGATATAATCGTAATAGGCTTGAACAGCGAGAGATGACGTATCTGAATATGCCCGCGACCAGCGCCCCTGCAGATTACCACCATTTTGATAACGCCTTAAGGGATCGGTATTTAGGTAGGTCGGACTATCGAAGGAGGGAATTCGAGGATTCCAACCGTTTTCACCGTAAAAATAGTCTCCCTGAAACGTAACCGTATCCCTGTCCATCTGCGTATCGCTACGGAACCCCGTGCGAAGATTCTGCCAGCTATCATCGGCCTGCGTCTTTGTAGCTTCAAGAAGCTGCCCATCTCGGTTAAAGTACTGCCCATAAGCGCGGTACTGAGTATCCCCTACCGCCGAACCATACTGAACTAGGCCCGAGCCGCGCTCCTCATTTCCACCGCTCGCCCTAATCAACCCGCCCTGAGTCGCCCCAGCGCTTTTGGTGATAATATTAATCACGCCGTTGACGGCGTTGGCGCCGTATAGCGTCGCACCGGGCCCGCGAATGACCTCGATACGATCGATGTTTTCGAGCGGCGCATCAACCTCATTCCAAAACACACCGCCGAAGAGCGGTGTATAGACCGAGCGTCCGTCCATGAGCACGAGCAGCTTATCGGCGAACACACCGCTAAATCCGCGCGAACTCACCACGGCCTGGTTTCCATCAACGCGGGCCACATGCAGCCCAGGAACCATGCGCAGCAGATCGGGGATATTCGTCGCCGTAGAACGGCGAATATCCTCAGAGGTAATCACGAATATGGCCGAGGCCACATCAGCCAAGCGCTCTGATTTCTTCGCCGGAGAGGTCACGTCGAGATCGAGCAATTGGTCGATGCTCATGTCAAAGACCCCAGCCTTTGCATCAGGAGTAGCGGCAGTATCAACCACAGCGCTCGCTTTAACAGGCGCCGGATCTTCGGCCAAGACCGAGCTCACCGAGGCGAACATGAGAGCGGAGGCGAGCAAAGATAAGGAAAACAATGGAAAAGAGCGGGAAGAAAAAGAGCATGGAGAGATTGAGCGACAGAAATTAACAGGGGTAATTTTTATTGTCATAAACCGAATTCGAGCTCCCTCTAAAGAAAGGATGGTAGTAAACAAAACCTTCGATGCCGCCGAGCAGACAACGCACGACGACAAACGCTAGCTTCTAACGGAAAGCGACCAGGTATCTGTACTCAAAAAGATGGAGGAAATCAATCAATAAGTCGCGGCTGGCGCCGCGACTGGCATAATAGGCCCCCTGTTGCCGTCTCGTGCGAGGCGAGGGACGGAGAGCGCGAGACTTAGGGGGAGCATGGTGGCGCAAAATTAGAAAATTGTTTTCCGAATTGCCGCACTGAACAGCGGGAAAAGGATGAAAGGCCCCCCCCCTAATCCCACATGACACCCGCAACGTGGGGAGGAGAATTAGCATTGCCCATCCATGATGTACTAAAAAATCACCAGGCAAAGGTATTTCTGAAATTAAAATGCGTAGCGTAGGGCGCGACAAGGAGAACAACGTCGCACTGCAATGTTAATCGCCTCACGAAAATAAAACACTGCCGGCTAAGCCGAATGTTTATAACCTGCAACATCGGACAATCAGCCGTAAAGTGGAGACAACGGAAACAGTCCGCACGTCACGAACCATAAGACAAACACCGCGTGCCTTCTAGGCTTTGTCAGACTTATGTTTCAGTCCTAGAGCCAAACGAAACCGTGCGGCAATCTCGCCGGCGCCGGATACTACTCCAGTCACACCTCTAGCAATGCCGCTAACGAAGGAGACACCACCAAGAGGTTTAGCTGGCCAACGAGCCTTCAGCTCGTTGAAACAAGCATGCGACATATCTGACGCCAATGAACTAGGCCTAACAGGCAAATAAAATTTTTCTGATTTGTTGTCACCAGCAAGCTTCAATTGGGGAAGAGCAGTTGGGGAATTCATAAGCAACCATTATTGTTAAATTTATGGCCTGTCAGCCCTTGAGATACTACATTACTTGCATAAACTATGCAAGTAAAGCATTTTCCCTTCCTGGAACAAACAATAGTAATCGCAGTCAAAATGTACCACCGCATTCTTGAGTAGCGCAACTAACACTGTTAGAGTCCTGGAATGGAAACAGCGAGCGAACTACAGAATCCAAGTGTCCCACAAATCTCAGAAGAACTCAGAGAACGCATTCGTGGCATAGGGTCAAGATTAGTCCAGGCATACAAGGCCGTAGACACCGATCTGGGAAAACTGGGTGGCGATGCCCAAGTAATCTTCAATGGCGCGCCAACTCAAACGCAGCGTGACGAGATAAAGCGCTACGCGGACGCCACTCTTGCTAAAGCCCCGCTCGTGCAGCCTATTTTGGCCATAACCCAGGAACTCGATGTTCTGATTTCAGAAAACAAGGAGCATTTTATTAGAACTCACCCTCGCGGAAGAGACGGTGAGTCGCACGGCGTCAAGATACTTCGCGATTCGGGATTGATGGACATCCTTGAGAAAAGTACCTTCTGCGACTGCGCAATTAACCTCAAAACGTCGAAGAAGCCTGGCCTTAGGATCGCTGGCGGAACTGGCATTATTGACATGATCACCTCCGGTGAAGCCAGCCCGCCCGTAGACAAAACCAAACTGGACACGCTCTTGGGCAGAGTTATTAGCGCAATTCATCTGCACACCGAAGCAGCAGTAGGTCATCGCAATCGAATTCAAGAATTTCGTCATCTTTTAGCCCACCTAACCAAAAAGCTAGATAGGGAGACAACAGAGCTGCCAATTAACATCGGCTCTGTAGGGACAGGCAGTGGTACTGAATGGGCAGAGATCTTAAAAGAATTTGGATCCGAGGCACTAAAACGAAAACTTCACGTGCTTGGGGTCGATTTCGATCCAGGAACACTAACCTTATTTAGGAAGACACTCGAAAGGGAAAACGTACGGGCTGAGCGAGATGGCGTTACCAATAGAATTGTTGGAATAGAAACAATCACAGCCAACGTTTATACGTTGACCCTCGATCACATTGCCAGATCTCTCGGCGTGTCGGCACCTCAAGTTTCCAATCAGTTGCAAGATCTTCTCTACATGCTTGGGGTTTTTGATTATGTTCCGGATTCTGCAAAACAGGAGTGGCTAAGAGTCCTAGCTAAGAATGGCCCCCTAGGCCAAAATAAAATCGAGCAGATTATGGGAGCGGACTTTGCGGCCTGTACACTTGCCATGCTCGAACAGATGGTCAAACCCGGTGGACTCCTCGTTGTCACCCAGGTTAACGATAATATCCCAGTTCCTTACTATCTCGCACTCATACTAAACTGGGAGCTAGAGTTGAGAGGCCCTGAACGGATGCGAGAGATGGCGGAGGCAATAGGATATACTTATCGGGCAGATCTAAGTGGCCCCATAACCCCAGACAGGCCAATTACCCTCATGGACGAGCTCAAGCCAGGTGAGTTTTGTATAATGCAGGAAGCATGTGGAGTTAACCACATGGTCGGACTGCGCAGGAAGCTGTAGACAGAATCTCCCTCAGCCCGCCGATCCACGAGCCATGCGGTGGTGCAATTTTATTTTGGCTCCCCTCTTTTCATCACCTCCAACCACTACTTCACCACCAGAGGCGCCGGATAAAACCTATGTGCGGCTGCGAAGCAGTCCG
>CAIXSY010000223.1 GCA_903922175.1 uncultured delta proteobacterium
CCTCAAAATTCACTAGTCGGCGCTATTATAGCGTGCCTCTTTCGGGCTTAACCTCGAAATTGGCTACGTATACTACTCTACTATTTCACTTATTTCTCCCGTCCTATCGCGCTTTCGCTGTTTCCGGACAGGCTCTAACTAGTCAGCACTTTGCTATTGCATACAATATTTTTCACACGGAGATCCACCGAGGTCTCACAGAGTTCCACAGGAGGCTGCGTTGTGGTGCCCAGCACTATCCCCTCCGTGTAACTCCGTGAAACCTCGGTGGATCTCCGTGTGAAACATAGCGCTTATTGCGCCTCTTCCAATGGCGCTGACTAGATACAAAAAATGTAACTAAGGGGGAATAGCCTCCCCCTCCTTGAGTACATCAGCCAAAGTTGCCGAGGCCAGGCGCGTTTCATCCTCGAAGGCGCCGAAAAGACGGCGTAGCTCAGCCGGGAAATGGATCGCGCGACGCTTCTGAAAGAGGGCGTCTCGAAGCTCGATCAGCAAGATACGCTCAGGCGTGCGCATAAAGGTCAGCGGCATCTCGCGGCTACTTCCACGGGTTAGTAACCCAGCTCTATTAAGCGCCGCCAACGCAGGCTTGAGCACCGTCGAGCTGCAGCCAAGCTGCTCGGCGACGTCAATCTCATTCGGAAGTGAGGCTCCCTTGGCATAGGCTCGCGCCACCATCACCAACGCTTGCACCGCCAGCAACATATGCGCATCTCCGACACTCATCACCGAGCGCCGCCAGACCTTTCCGAAACGCGGCAGATACTGCGCCTGATACGAGACCTCGGCGCCAATCAGCATCACGATCCAAGAAACGTATAACCAAACAAGAAACACGGGAATTGCGGCTAATGCCCCATAGAGCCGATCGTATGAAGCGAAACGCTCGACATAGAGCGCAAATCCGCCTTTGGCCGCGCCGAAAAGAAGCGCCGAAACCGCAGCCCCAAACACTGCGGAGCGAATTTTAACCGGGGCTTTGGGTACCAAGTAGTTCAGGCAGAAGAAAGCTAAAAAATCTATCAGAAATGGCAGCAAAAAGGCATATGCGCGAGTCACCGCAGCATTGTCCAAAAAGGGCTCAATGCGCAGCTTGGTGAAGAAATAGGCCGAAAGCGTCAGAACCGGGGCCAGGAGCAACACGGCGCAGAAGATGCTGACACGATCGATGATGCTTCGTGGCTCAAAGACCTGCCAGATCTCATTTAGGGCATACTCAATTGAGTTAATCAGCAAGATCGAGGTCACGAGCAAAGAGGCAAAAACGAGCAGGTTAAACGAACTTCCCGGGTCCGTGACGACACGACTAAACTGCTCCATAAATTCGAGAACTTTATCGACCGTATGCGTATCGGGGATAAACTGGCGAAAGACAAATTCCCTGACGCGGACGATGTTTTCACCCGAAACGGCAAAGAAAGCGAGCAGGCCGAATATCAGCGCCGTGACGGGGAAGATCGAAAGGAGCGAGGTATAGGCCAGGGATGCAGCTCTGGAGAAGCCATTGTCCCAATAGAATCGGTCCCCTGAGGAGAGAAACACGCGAACAAGCCAACGGATCTCGGCAACCAGCCAATACAACATGCGCTGCACGAGCGGCCCCTGGCCCAACCCGTTCTCAATCTTTACGTCGTCATTTAACTCATTCATGCTGCGTTCCTGAATTGCATCTTCTACTTCAATAGCCACGTAAGTACTCATTAAGTCCGGGTAGGCGAATCGTGGTCGTGAACGTGGTCGATATAACTGGTTGATTCGAGGAACATTTCGACCAGGACCACGAGCACGAATTATTAAGTTACCCGGGGTTATTGAGCAGTTACAAAACCCCTCTTGGCGTATATACCATACAATAGTACTTTTCAGACATCTAGAAACTTCTTGCCCATTTGTTGCACAAAAGCTGTCGAACAAATAAGTAGGCAAGAAGTTTCTACCCCAGGCCCTTCGACTCACTACGTTCGCTCAGGGTTTGAGTAGTCTGACATGAGCGAGCGGAGCAAGTCGAATGAAGGGACAACATAGCTAAACACATTTAAAGTGATAGAGCCAAGCCGACTTGTCCTATGGAGCACTGGCCGCAAGGCCAGGCGAAGTGGGAAGGCTTGTCCAAAATGTATTTTAGCCTGGCATGCCTCCGAGGTTCTTGGTTTTTGAAAATTTCAACTGTGTTTGGCTAGATCCTATGGCACACCACTGCTCCAAATGTAAGAAAGACGTCAGCTCCGTTGTGGGAACAAACGCCTCCTTGGGCCGCAAAGAGGCATGCCCACACTGCAGCACCGATCTCCACGTCTGCCTCAACTGCGTTCACTATGACAAAACCGCCTACAATGAGTGCCACGAGCCGCAAGCGGAGCGTGTCCTCGAAAAAGACCTCAGCAACTTCTGTGACTACTTCAAATTCAGAAGCGGTATGGCCTCGGCCGGGGGCCAGCCAAGCAAAAAAGATACTCTTAAAAAATTAGATGATCTTTTTAAGTAACTAGAGCCTGTCCGGAAATAGCGAAAGCGCGATAGGACGGGAGAAATAAGTGAAATAGTAGAGTAGTATAAGTGGCCAATTTCGAGGTTAAGCCCGAAAGAGGCACGCTATAATAGCGCCGACTAGTGAATTTTGAGGCTAAAGCAGCCCTGTCGAACCATAACATGACCGTGCTTGATAAACGAGGATTCTACGAGCAATCCCCCGCCAACCCCATTCGACTCGCCGCCCGCGCGGCTCGCTCATGGCAAGCCAGTTCTTCGGCGAGGCGAATGCCCTGAGCGAACGAAGTGAGTCGAAGGGCTACTGGTTCCC
>CAIXSY010000224.1 GCA_903922175.1 uncultured delta proteobacterium
CCTCAAAATTCACTAGTCGGCGCTATTATAGCGTGCCTCTTTCGGGCTTAACCTCGAAATTGGCCACGTATACTACTCTACTATTTCACTTATTTCTCCCGTCCTATCGCGCTTTCGCTGTTTCCGGACAGGCTCTATTTAGTTACCATCGCCGCAGCCGAGGTGTCGCCACTACCACGCATGCCGATACGAGAATCAAACGATATGCGAGAGGACTTATAGTTTATGCCATGGACAGTATACTGATATTCAACTAAGGCACTCGAACGAGATGAGTTTGTCCCCGTTACTATCTGGGAAGATATGACCGTTCCAGGCGCTGATGGCCAGCTCAAACTCCAGACGGACATTCCGACAAGATAAGCTGCAAAAGTAAGGGCAACTCCGATAAAAAGTTTAATACACAAGCCAAGAGTATTTTCATCCGAGGTTGCGGTCACTGTTGAATATTTCTCGCCATAATTTACATCATAAGTAGATGCGGCAGGGGGCAAACGGGTATTTATCTTTTTCATTTAGCGCCCTTATTGAGGATGTCCAACACGTTGCTCGCAGTTACCAACGTTTGCGCAATATCAATTTTATCCGGGATACTTGGGAGATGTACCTCTCCGACACCAGGCTTCAAATATCCCAAGGTCTGCGCCTCTAAGATCGCTACACTAAGTTTGGTCATGTAGCCGATATTAGGGGCCGAGACGGCCTTAACCCAACCGTCTTGAACACCACGCAAAACATCCTCATCGCTATCCCAACCGGTGATAATAATCTGCCCCTTGGCGATGCCACGTTCCTTAAAAGCAGCGATTGCCCCAGTTGCCGCCCGCGAGTCGATTCCGAAAACAATTTGTAGATCCGGATTACGGGTCAATGCTGCGCTGATGACCTCCGTCCCCTTGGCGTCATCCGCCTCGTCTCGAACCACATCAACCAGCTTAAGCCAAGGAGCATCTTCGAGCGCTTGCTTGACTCCGGCCAGACGCTCATCTTGGTTAGAGATTCCAGGTTTCATGAACGAAATCAGGACCTCTGTCTGCTCGTGAGGACTCTCCGTTGGCTTGGTCTTTTGGATTATCCGCTCAGCAAGCTTTCGCGCGGTCGCCCGATTAGCTGAGGTGATAAACGTCGACCGACCGCTGCCATCGACGTCATCGAACATAGTTACCACCGGAATTCCCTTTGAAACCACTTTGTTTATGGTGGGTCTCAGAGTCTTCGAATCACCCGGGCAGATGATTATACCGCTGACCTTTTGCGCAATCAGCGCGTCGAGCATCTCGATCTGCTTACTGGGATCGCCGTCGGGTGTCCCACCAAAAGAGGTTTGCAGCCCAGGGGTTACCTCTGAAATTCTCTTTAAAATGTTCATCGGCACCTGCCAGCCGGGCCAGGCGCTATAGACGACGTTCATCGCATAGAGCCGCCGTGCCGGCGGCTCTGGGAGTGATCGCGGCGAAGAAGAGGTGAGGCTTCTTCCGAGTATAACTCCAAGCCCGAGAGCTCCGAGAAGGTAGAGTATGATCTTTTTTTTCATTAGGTCACCACCACGCTCCTTACCACTAGGATCTCTTCTTCAAAAAAGTATCGACATTATCCTTATCGATATAGCTCTGCTCAATATCGATACGTTGCGGCAGCGGTGATGACCTTACCCCTCCCGGGTTAGTAGGTTCAGGATAGAGGTAGCCGAGATTATGGGCTTCTAAAATTGAGATCGCGAGCTGGGTCATGTAGTCAAATTTAGGCGTCGAAACCGCTAAAATCCAACCGTCCTTAATCCCCTGCAAAACATCATCGTCTCTATCCCAACCGGTAATTGTTACCTCCCCCGGCTTCTTTTGTCTCTCCTTGAGTGCAGCTATGGCACCAATTGCCGTACGAGGTACAACACCAATAATCACGTCTAGTCCATTATGTTTTGTCCATGCGGCGCTAATCAAT
Organism: uncultured delta proteobacterium; assembly: GCA_903922175.1. Lineage (GTDB taxonomy): Bacteria > Bdellovibrionota_C > UBA2361 > UBA2361 > CAIXSY01 > CAIXSY01. The sequence continues at coordinate 1,942 of CAIXSY010000224.1, forward strand.
TCGGTGGATTTAGCATCATCATTCTCATCAGAAATAAAATCGACGAGCTTCATCCATGGCGTAGCGGCAAGTGCATCTTTTACGCCCTGCACTCGCTGATCAGAGGCTTGAATTCCAACTTTGCTGGTGCACAACAGCACCTTTGCTTGGTTATTACTATCGAACTTGCTCTTAAATTTCTCGGCTACCCTCTCTGTTAAGCGCCTGGCACTCCCCCGATCATCAGCCGAGATAAATGTCAGTCTATTCGAGCCCTCGGCATCGCCGAATAGCGTTACAATTGGAATGCCCTGAGAAACCGCTCTATTCACCATCGGAGTCATCGACTTGGCATCGCTGGCAAATAGGACAATACCATTTACCTTTTTCTGAAGTAGTGGCTCTAACTCTTCGATCTGCTGACTAGGTTCGCCATTAAGTGGACCACCAAATGAAATCTGTACACCCAGTTTTGAGTCCGAGAGCCTCTGTGCTGGACTCTTTATGCCGTTCCAGCCAGCCCAGGAGCTATAGACTACGTTCATGGCGTAATTTCTAACTCTAGCCGGCGCTAGCGAGGCGACCACCTCAGCCTGCGGAGTTTTTAACAAACTACTGACGACATACCCTAGTAGAAATACCAAGGCTAGGACGACAATATTTTTACTTTTCATACAGGTATGAATCCCTCGACATGTCAAGATTAAACAAATTTAGTCTTTACAGGGTAAAACTTCAAGGAGAGTTTGATTTGGGGCCGAGCTGCATTTCTTTATCTTCCTTCCCTGTAACTACTCGCCCGTATATAAATATCGAAATAAGCAGCTTAAAAACAGCAATTATTGAGGATCGATGACGCTGACGTCGGACGTATAACGCCGGACGTCTGACGTCGACGTTTAACGTCCGGCGTTGGACGCTAGACGTCAGCGTCGTCGATCCTTCTAATATAGGGTGGTGAGTAGTTACCCTTCCCTCTTATTCACCATCACCGCCGCAAGTAGTACCAGTGCCACGCCTAATTCCTTCCAGTAAACACTCACCCCGGCTAGGACGACGAGGTTGCGTGATACGACGACCATCAGCATTCCGAGAAAGGCTCCAACGGTCCGGCCCGAGCCGCCCCACAGGCTTGTACCACCGATAACGCAGGCGGCGATGCATTCAAGCGCCAGATCGGGGAATACGAGCGGTGAGGCTGAAAGTGTACGTGAACTTTGAAGAACACCAACGAGTGCGGCGCCGACGGCACAGGCACAAAAACCAAAACACTCAAGTGCCGAGACGTTGATCCCGCTGCTGGCTGCGGCGCTGCGGCTACTGCCAACGTGATAGAGACGTCGAAACAGGCGATGACGTTGGGTAAGAATTTCGGCCGCGATCACCAAGAGCAGTCCCGATGCGACTGCTGGAGAAAGTGAGCCTTCAGACCCGAGAGCAAAGCTGCCAAACGAACTGGGAAGATTGCCGATAACCTGCCCCTGAGTGATGCCAAGCGCCGTGGCACGAGCAGCTCCCATCGTAATCAGTGTGCCGATGAGAGCTGGAATCCGCGCTCTGCTCACCAGGCTCCAGTTGAGGAGTCCAAAAGCGAGCCCCGTGAGTAAGGCCAGTAAAACGCTGAGCGGGATCGAGACTCCGTTGCTTAGTGCTTTGGCGATCACTACCCCGGAAACTGCCGCTATCGCTCCGACGGAGAGGTCAAACAGGCCAAGCACCATCAGCAGATGCACCCCGACGACGGCTGGTACGAGCAGGCAGGTGTAGTAGAGCACCAAGCTGAGATTGGTAAACATGAAAAAATTTGGCTGGACGATGTAGATGCACAGTAAGTAAAGGCCGAGGAGGATCACCGGAAAGGTTAGGTGATCGCGCAGCAGCTCGATAAAGCCCGACGGTTGAGGTGTTGATTTGGTTTGCTCTTGCATAATCGTTACGTACTCATCACCAGCGCTAGCTCGTTCCGACTAAGTTCGCCGATAGGCTTGTTGTGGACCAATTCGCCGCGTCGAAGGGCCAGCACCCGCTGTGCCACCAAGAGAATTTCGTCGGGTGAATGTGTGCAGAGGATGATCCCAACCCCTGCCGAGCGGAGTTCGATCAGGGTATTCAATATTATCTTCTGCTCCTTTACTCCCAGGGCCGCGGTCGGCTCGTCGAGGAGCAGTAATCGTGGTTTAGACAAGAGTGCTCGGCCGATGGCTACTGCTTTTTGCTGTCCGCCGGAGAGGTACCTTGTTTGGGTCGTGAGACTTGGAATGGGAAGGTGGTAGCGCTCGATCATCTGTTGGGCTTCGTCCTGCATCTGGCGAAGTTTTAGAAAACCGAGAGCCGAAATCGGTTCTCGGCCCAGAAATAGATTATCGACGACGGTGGCATCGGGACAGAGGGCGCAGTCTTGAAAGACCATTTCGATACCACGATTGCGAGTGTCGCGAGAGTTCCCGCATCGTAAGGGCTGGCCCTCCCAGATAACGCTGCCGGAATCGGGCATAAGTGCGCCGGCAATTATCCTAAGCAGAGTTGTTTTTCCAGATCCATTACCCCCGGCCAGAGCTACCACGTCGGTACTTGCAATGCTGAAACTCACCCCGCCCACAGCAGCGGTTTCGCCAAAGCGCTTGACTATGTTATCGACGGTGAGCGTAGGCACCATGGCAGAGACTTATACCTTATAGCCGATGTAAAAAGTAGTCGCACAGGTTTTATGTGAACAATTTTAGCCGATTAGCGCGTTCTTTCTGGGGCCCAAATCAAAAATTAGCCGCAGCCTGGTCTACTAGGGAAATTCTCTGGCGTTTCTCAAAGCAATTTGTCCTTGGGGTGGTCATACCTAGGAAGAGAGCATTCCCGCATTTAGGCATCACCTATGGAGATACTTTTAGAGTTGGTCCTCGGCGGTGTGATTGAGCTCTTTGGTGAGCTTTTTCTTTACCTTGTGTCTGAGGTGCTCTCCAAACTATTTTGTGAGCTCTGCCTACCACCTTCGGGGAGTGTTAAATCGCTCCTTCTGCGGGCAAGTTTCTCCGGTATTCTACTGGGGGCGATAAGCTTGGTAATTGTGCCTACTCCCTTCATGAAGAGCCACTCCCTAAGGATGCTTCTTCTCTGTACCGTTCCGCTATTTGTTGGTACGCTTACGATGCTTGCGGGGAACTCCGCGCAGAGGAATAATAGGCCGCGCTCTGAATATGATGGTTTTGTTTTTGGGGCGCTCTTTGCGCTTTGTTTCGGACTTGCACGCTTTGCGGCACAGCTGTTTGGCTAATTGGTTCATTCACCATGGCGTTTGTTCAACACAGAAATTCTACTCCTCTCTTACGCTCCACAACATCAATTGGTTTCGCATGCGCTGGCTATGATGAAGATAGCTACAGAGCATAACCGCGGACAGAAGTGACGAGTTGATCCTCACAGATGAGCTAGCGTTCCTTTGTATGACAGGGGGGACGCATACGCGGACACGGCGGTACATGGAATAATATTGTATTTTAAAATGGTTACGGCATGCCGGTCTGTGGCGAGACGCTGTTATTCTAACTTCCGCCGCCAATAGGTGAGTAGGGGCTGCAATAGTCCGTAAAGTATAATTTATTAGTACAGCTTTAGATGATTTATTAGTAAAGCTTTAGGTGTCGAAACAGTCTGGCGAGAAGATTACATGCTTGCGAATATGGAACACTCTGGGTAACTACATATACGTTGTGCTTGAATATCAGCGTAAATAGAGGTTGCTATTCTAGAGTTAGAGAGCAGCGTGTGATCATGCTGCTTTGTCCTGGCTATAAGTCGTTAATGTGTGTTGGTTAATTTTTAAGGAATATATCTATGAATCTTCATCTTTCAAGGAAGAACATTGCGGTCTGTTTTTCGGCGATGCTTGCGGCCTTGCCACTATTTGCTAAAGCGGACTCGTTGAGCAACATGGTTTCGCCGGTAACCGATCCAGTAAATTTCGAGGATCCTCGGATTAATACGGAACTCCGTCCGATCTATGTCTATCACAAGATCGGTAATGACTTTGTGACGACTGGCGGTTCGGCACAGATATACGCTTTGCAGGCACGCTACGCCGTCAATGATGACCTGGCTATTATCGCCACGAAGGACGGGATTGTGAATTTCCAGCCCGATTCGGCTCTCAATGACGGCTCAGGTGTGGCTAATGTCGCGGGTGGTGTAAAGTACGCTTTCTACAACTGCGCAGAGCAGGGGTTAATCGCCACTGGCGGTCTCACGTTTGAGGCCCCGGTCGGTGAAGAGGAAGTTCTGCAGGGTAAGGGAAAGGGGTTCCTCCGTCCGTTCTTGAGCGCAGGTGCGGCATTGGATGGTGTTAACCTCATCGGTTATACCGGGATGCGTATCGCCATGAGCGAGCACGATAGTACCGTCTGGGATTTTAACGTGCACGCGGACGTGCCTGTTGGTGATTTCTACCCCGGATTAGAGTTGAATTTACAGCAGGTCATGGATGCTGGTGATCGCTTGCCGATTCCCGATGAAGGCGCAGACTTCTTCGGACTTGGCTCTAGTCAGTCTGAAGATCGCACGGTTTTGGTTGCCGGCGTTGTTGGGCGCTATCGTGTAAATAAAAGCGTTGATCTTGGCCTCGGGTACCAGTTCCCCTTGACCACCGGTAAAGGGTCACGAATATTCGACTGGCGCATTACCACGGATGTAATCGTCTCGTTCTAAGAGATGAAGATTCTGAAGCGGCGGCGATGGTTTCCATCGCCGCCGCTTTTTTTATGCCGCGGAATGTTCTTCGCTTTCCTCTTCGGGCGCCTGCTCGACTGCCGCGGGGGGCGTTGGGGCGGGGGCCGTTGCCAGCGGAGTATGGTGAACGCTCTTGGCGGACTCAATCTCGAATTCGTATTTGTCCGCATTGAGTCGACCATCGGCCAGGATATAGATCCGGGTAGAGTACTTCTGCTCAAGCTCTACGAGCTGAGCCTTCTTGTTGTTAAGCAGGAAGAGGGCCGGAGCGGGCGGGAGCCGAACCTTTACGACGCTGACGTGTCCGACGACGATGGCTGACTGAATCTTGCGCAGCGCATCGAGTGCGACGAGTTCGGGGTTCTTTAGTGTTCCCAACCCTTCGCAGTGTGGGCACTTATGCTGACTTTGGCTCGTAATTGTGGCGCGTAACCGCTGACGCGACATCTCCAGTAAACCGAACTTAGAGACTTTGCCGATTTCAACGCGAGCCTTGTCGTTCTTCACCGCGTCACGAACGCGGCGCTCGACGGCGGCACGGTGGCGTGCGTCCATCATGTCGATGAAGTCGATCACGATTAAACCGCCAAGGTCACGCAAGCGTAACTGCCGAGCGATCTCATCAGCGGCCTCAAGATTGGTGCGATATGCGGTCTCTTCGATGTTTTCACCAGCAGTGGCCTTGCCGGAGTTGACGTCGATTGCAACGAGGGCTTCGAGCGAATCAATAACAATGGCACCGCCGGAGGGGAGCTTGACTTCGCGCTTGAGGGTGTCTTCAATCTGCTGTTCGATTTCTGCTGATGAGAATATCGGTCGCTGTTCGCTATAAAGCTTAATCCGTGAACGATAGCGCGGCATAACTTGATCAACGAATTCACGCACCTTGGTGAAGGTTTCGGGATCGTCAATCAGGACCTCTCGAATTTCAGGAGTGAAGTAGTCGCGCACGACGCGGGTTGCCAAATCGCTCTCTTTGTAAAGGATCGTTGGGCAGGAGGCTGACTGAGTGTCCGTGACTATCTTCTCCCAAACCTTGAGCTGCAGCGCGAGATCGCGCGAAAGCTCTGCTTGACTGCGGTCGAGGCCGGCTGTGCGCACGATGATGCCGATACCGGCGGGAATTTCAAGTTCTCGTGAGAGGTTGCGTAGGCGTTTACGCTGCTCTCCGTCGCTAATCTTGCGTGAGATGCCACCGCGATCGCTGCCTGGCATGAGCACAATATAACGGCCGGGGAGTGATAGGTAGGTGGTCATCGTGGCGCCCTTGGCCTCACGCTCCTCTTTGACGACTTGTACGATCAGCTCCTGGCCCGCTTCGAGCACATCCTGGATACGCGGACGGCCATGATAGCCACGATCTCGCCCATTCGTTGTGCGGAAATAGGAGGGATGGATATCATTGATCTGCAGAAAGCCGTTACGCTGAGTGCCGATATCAAGAAATGCAGCCTGCAAGCTCGGTTCAATTCGAGCTATTCTTGATTTATAAATATTGCCTTTGAGCTTCCTGCCGACGTCGGATTCTATCTCGAGTTCGGTTAGGACTGAGTCATCAACAATTGCAATGCGGCACTCTTCCTGATGTACCGCGTTGATAAGCATGCGCCGATCCATAAATATCGCCTCACTTTAGCGGCTTGAAGCCGTCCCACCAGGGTGAGTCGATCTCTGAAATGTGAAATTCTGTGAGCAATAAGGGATAGACGAAATCTAAATAAGCTCGAGGCGCAGCGTGTCGCTCCAAGAGTTCTTGCCTGCAGAAAATCACGTGATCGGCTCCCGGGTGAGGACATCAATCGAGTAAAGTACAGCGCCGAGGCCCCATGAGCCTCTTTGACGATGAACTTACGCGAAGCCTCTTTTTTGCCGGTTGTCATGAAATGGTTAAAAAACAAAAAAAGAAAGATAACTATAAAATCTACCTAGATGATAATGACGCTTGCATCATGGAACTACCGCTAAAAAGACATACAAGCATCCCTCATAGAGGCGGTAGAGATCGTTTGGACAATGACTCACCGCCGCTTTTGGGCTATCGGTCATCGCAGCTAATTGAAGGAAAATAGTCAATTCAAATAGTTACGTCAACTGGGGGGGAGTATAACATAAGAGGTGTTAAGTCCTCCAATATAAATAGACTATAATTTTCGCCATTGGGGTGCGCGTTTGTTAGAGGCAGCTCAAATTACGCTATTGCTTGTCGTTGAATGTTCCGAAAAGCATATCATGAGCAGTTAGTTAGCTCCTCAGCTAATGAGTGAACACTGATTTTTAGGAAAGGTTAAATGGTATGAAGATAGATGGTCGTGAGCATGAATTACCTAAGAACGCTGTTTGCCTAATCGCCATTATAGACGGAATGGAGTCCGATGTGTTTCCTCTTGAGGAGGGGGAGAACCTTCTTGGGCGTTGGGATCCTGATACTCTATCTTTCCCTGAGGTAGACCTAACCTCGGTTGATGCCGAGGTTAAGATATCTCGTAAACACGCGACTATCGATCGTGATGGGGATGAATTAATCCTTCGGGACGGAGGTAGTCGCAATGGAACGTTTCTCAAGGACGGTACTCGGCTCAATCCGGGCGAATCGCATCAGCTCCACGATGGAGTGGAGTTTTCACTCGGGAAGGTGCGATTGAGGGTTAAGGTTGGGTAGTGAGGGAGGGGGATATTGTTGAACCGAGTCGTTTCCTGGCTGCGGCCGGGAGCTGCAGCTGCATCTGATGCCGTCAGCAGAAAGCTGCTTACAGAAGGCAGATAGCAGGCAGGCGGCACGAGTCTTCTCGGCGCGAATACGCGGGGCGGTTCAACGAGCGTTAATATGCGCTACTTCAGCAGCTTCTCGATATGAACCACGAGTGTTGACGGCTTGCAGGGCTTGGTGAGCACCAAATTACAGCCTGCATCTCTGGCCTCCTGATGTACCTCTGGATCATCAAGTGCAGTGAACGCCACAATGGGGATCTTAATTCCTTTGGCGCGGATCTGACGCACGCACTCTTGGCCGTTCATGCGCGGCATCATTAAATCAATGAGGATAATATCCGGTTTTATCTCCTCAACATTCTCGAGCGCGGATATCCCATCGGCGCGACGCACCACGTCAAAGCCTTTTTCTTCGAAGAGGAAATCGACAAGATCCAGTGCAGTAACATCATCGTCTATGATTAGTATCTTTTTGCCTTCCATTATGAAATTACCTCAATATGACGATTAGTTGTCCCGCCTATTGCGGGGAATATCATCAGTTACAGATTTACGCACAAAACACGATTGTCGATGAAAATACTTGATTACGATACAACTCTCAATAATTCATATTATAGTTGATGCAATATCGGCCGATATGGATACCAGATTCGAGCGACAGTTGGTAAAATGATGTTTGCTTTAATCTGCATACCCTGCGTGACGCTAAGATGTGAAAAAATTAGTGAAATGAGCTATAACGTCTCACGGTTCAGTTAATGATGGAATATTTCCGGAACTTCGAAATAGTCTGAGGCTTCTTATATACGAGGCTTTGGGTGTAGGTCGGTGTTTAAGGAAATAACGAGCCATGATCGGAAAATCGTGATCAGAAAATAAGGTTTAGCTTTTCTGCGGTTTGACCATGTTCGCATTGGAGATAACATTTCGGGATGGTGTTTCGCAGCCTGAGATGGTCTTTATTCGCCGTCCGCAGGCCGTTATCGGATCCTCGGAGAGTGCGCATGTTGTGGTTGAGGATCTTAAGGACCTCGGTGTGCAGCTGCGTCTCGTGCGTGATTTGGGAAGACGGTTTCGTTGCAAGCCTTTAGGCGTCGAGGGTGGAAGCCTCGAGTTATCGAGTTTGCTTGAAGGGGTCTACGAGGGTGAGTGCTCGATGGATCTTGGGCCGGTCAAGTTTCAGTTCACGGCGCTTGACTCCGATCTTCTCTTCCGCGAGGGAGAGCCGCCGGATCGGGCAGGGGTGCGTATTCTGCGTCAGGCCTGCGCCACCCCAGGGCCGCTCTTTCCAGCGGTGGCAGTCGGCGGAACCTCGCCGATGGTAATTTCTTTTGTGCCGGACCAGCCGATATATATCGGGCGCACCAAACAATGTGCATTGCGCATCGACTTGCCCGATATCTCAGGTAAGCACGCGCGTCTCGGTTTCGAGTCCGGCGAGTTTTGGATTGAGGATCTCGGTTCGACGAATGGCACCTTCGTTAATCAGCAGCAGATCTCGGGCCGGGTCAACGTCGCGGCTGGTGTGCCGATTCGCTTGGGACGAGAGGTTACGCTCGTCGGCATAGTCTCCGCTGAGCAGCTTGATGGCGCGGTGCGAGTAGCCCCGGCTTTTGCGCCTGGCGCAGCTCCGGACCGAAAATACCCAGTCTTGATCTCAGTTTCAGAGGTTGCGCGTCCGGCGCGGATGGTGATTCATCCAGGCAGCTCCATTACGGTCGGGCGCGATCCGTCGAGCGATCTATGGCTTGGGGCACCGCACGTTTCCCGCAAACATTGTGTGGTCGGTATGACTCCGGCCGGTGCGGTTATTGCCCAGGACTTTAGCACCAATGGGACGGCGCATGATCGCGGTATTCTTCATAAGGGAGATGAACTCCAAGTTGGCACGGACCCAACCGTGTTCGATTTTGGTGGCGGAGTTACTGTGGGTATCTGTTTCGATGCTGAGCAGGAACGCGTCTTTGTCGGGACACAGGGCGCTCCGACTACGTTTCGTACACCCGAGTCGTTCGACGCAGCGGCGGCACTCGATGCGCCTCGCCAGCCCAGCTATCATGAGGCGGAGCCGTCAAACTCGTCGCTCCATCTGGCCCTTGAGCACGGCGCCTGGCTTAGAAGATTTTCACGTTTTTACAGTACATTAAAGCCGTTGGCAAAGATGAGCATCATGTTGATGTTCTCAGGTGTCGGGGTGCTTTTGGTTGTGATGTTGACCCTATTCGTAGGGTGGATGAAGAGTTAGGGAATGTCTTGTGAAAGAATAAGATGGCCTGAAGATGGGATGCAGATTGTCTGAGTTATTCTTTCACAAGGCCTAAGGTTGTGAGTTTAGTAGTAGTGATTATTATACAGAGTTTGGTTTTTTTTGAAGGAGCCGTCACATGTCAAGCGATAGTACAGAACTCCATTTCGTCCGTTGCCCATCGTGTCGCAGCCTCGTGCCTGCGTCTTCGAAAACATGCCGCATGTGCGGCGCGGCTCTCGAAGCTGGCGCCAAGGGTGAGGATCCCTCGAGTGAATCTCGACGTTCGGGCAGGGTGCGACAGCGTACCATGTCAACGGCAGCTGATGAGCTAAACTCGGCGGTACACAAGATTAGGGAGGAGATGGGAATTGATGCAACCCCGTCCAGCGCCGCGCCGATTGCACCGCCAGCAGAGGCAGATGGGCCAGAGGATCCACTGAGTGCCTATATCGAAGAGGTTGACCCTGTGGCTGGTGCTGCCGACGCCCACGCTGGAAAGAACGGTTCTCTTGCCAAGGCACCTGACTACGCAGAATCGACACCTGTGTCTGCCTCGAGCTACGCACCACCGACGAGTACGCCTTTTGAAGCTACAGCTTCTGAGCGTTCGACGAAGCCCATGTCGGCAATGAGGCCCGCGGCTTCGGCCACGGAGCAGGCCGAGAATAAACCTCGTGTTGTCGTTGAAAGTGGCGCGAAGCGCAGAGGGCCGGGACTTTCCTTCGGCACGCACGCGCAGGAAGAGCTCGCTGCATCTGAGGATGAGCAGTTCCTAGAGCTGAAGCCGGAAGCTCAGTTTGACAACTCCTCCGATGGGGATGAGGGGGAGCCTCCGGCTCCACCAAGCCGCGTTGCGCCCTCGGCTCCATTGCGCTCGCACCGAGAGGGAGAATCTCGCGACGACCGTGCATTTGAAGCACGCCGACCGGAGCGCCGGGAGGAGGCTCGCTCACCGCAGCAGGCTCAGCCGCAACCGAAACAGGAAGCGGCACGTTCGGTTGAGATCCAACGAAAAAATGTCACTTCTGGTGGCCGCCTTGTGGGTTGGCTGGTGAGTTATCGTGATTCCGATGGCAGAGCAACGGAAGTTCGCGAGGGTAAGTTCTTCGTTTCGCGAAGCCGTGTGAAGGACTCCGATTTGGTGGTTGATGACCGCAGCGTATCGAGCCCTCACGCTCTTGTGGCGATAGCTGCTGGACAGCACATGCGTGTTCAGGATCTAATGAGTGACAACGGTGTCTTTGTTAAGCGTCGTGGTGAGAGTGATTTTATCCGCATTGCCGAGACGGCTGAGTTGGAGCATGGAGATTGGATTAAGTTTGGAGACGTTGAATATTGCATCTGTTTGATCGCCCACGTTGGCGAGAAATAATTAAGTAACCGTAGTAGAAGCTTCATGGATTGGGTGGGACAAAGAGGGAAAAAGAGCGCGCTCGCACGAGTGCTGATTCTGCTTGTCTGCCTTGTTTGTGCGGCATGTGAGTCGGCTACCATCATCGAGGACCGCAACCAGAGGGAAGCGATTGAGATTGTGGCGTTGCTCCATAGCTACGGCATCTCGGCCACGACCCAGCGTGAGAGCGGCGGTCGCGGGCGCTATGTTGTCCAAGTAGACAAGGCGGCGCGCTCCCAAGCATTAACGATCCTTTGGGAGAAGGGTTATCCGAAGGAGTCTGAGAAGACTTTTGAGGAGCTTGTCGCGCCACATGGACTCATTCCCAATAGTCGCGCTGAAGAGTCGTTGCGGCTCGATCGGGCGATGGCGATTGAGCTCGAGGATATGCTGCGTGCCCATCCCGGTGTTGCTTCCGCTCGGGCGATAGTGCGGCTCAATTACATTCGGGATAGCCAGGAAGCTAAGTTGGCATCGCCGAGTGTCTCGGTTGTGGTGCAGCAGAAAACCGGCATAGATCTTAAGGCTGAGCAATTGGCCGAGATAATCCAGCGTGCCATTCCCGGTGTGGTTCGTGAACAGGTAAGCATCTCGCTTCAACCGGAAAATGTTGGCTTCACCGTAGCTTGGCAGGAAGGAGCGACGATGGAGAAGGGCAAGGTTATTCGCAGAAATCTGGTACCATTTCTCTACTTTTATTATGTGGCCGAGGATAGCTATGGGAAGCTGGCGCTGACGCTCGTTGGTTGCTTGGTGGCGGTGCTGCTTGTGGGGATTATCGGCGGCTATTGGTATGGGTACTTTCAGACCTCAAAGAGTTTCTTCGAGAGTGAGTCCGGGGAGCTGCCGATGGCGGCGCTGAGGTATGAGCGGCCAAAGAAAGATCTGCCGGGGGTGTAGGAGAGTCTATGGACATGCAAAGGTTTCGTGCCATTTCAGCCCATGATCGCGCATTGGTAGCGATAGCCGTGCTTCTTGATGGGCGCGAGGCGGTGGCGTACCTTGAGTCTGACGTGGTGCATGGAGTTTCGTTAAAAAAAGCGGCGCTAGATTTAGCGTCACTTGACCCGGATCTGCGTATGCCGCTTGCGGGAACGCTGCTGCGTTCTGCGCTTCAAGAGCTCAAAGCGGCTCGTGCTGGGTAGCTGTTTTTGATGGGGAGTTTTATTGTCGTGGTGTGCTGTGACTGGGGGAATCGATGATGTAATCGGTCAGGACGAGGAGGAGCGTCGGCTTCGAGAGGAGCTGACGAAGACCCTCCAGGAGCTCAGCCTGCGGCAGGCCAAGCTCGCCATGGTTGATAAGGAGTTGCTTGGTCTGCGTTATAAGATGGAGCGCTTGCGGCAGGGAACTCGACTTCGTAGTAGCACGTCGATTTTGATGGCGCAGGAGGCTTACCGCTGTTCCTTGGAGGAGAAGATCGGCAGGGGACAGCTGCGTCGCAAGGAGTGCCTGGCTGATGTCGAAAGAGCGCGCGAGCGTCGCCAGATGGTAGAGAAGGATTTAGATGAGGTAGTACGAGCGCGACCTGAGGGTTTTGAGGACGGTAAATAAAGAATTTCGAATATGTTTGGTTAGTAATTATCCATGACACAAACAGGACAGCCGGAAATATCACTTGCTTCTTGGGATCCGCAGCGGGTACTGCGCAAGCTCGATCCGACCGAGGCGCGCTATTCACGCGGGTTCCTGCGTTGTCGGCCCGAAAAATGGTTTCCCGGTGTGGCTACGCAGTGGCTGCCGTTAGCGCACTCTCTCGGGGTCGAGGTCAAAGTTACTGAAGTAAAGACCGTGCTGGTAGCACCTCGTACGCTGCGCTACGGATTCGCGGGGACTGTGGATGATGAGCCCGTGGCGATGCTGATGGATGAGGCCTCGTATGAGGCTCTGATCGAGGCAATTACGCCGGGGACGGTTGCCCAGGCCGCGCCGATCGTAGTTGAATACATGGCCCGTCGTTTCCTCTCAAGTCTGGCATTGGCATGGAGCGGTCCGGAGGCTTCCGTGGTGCGCTTCGACCCACAGATTAATCCACTCGAGACGCCCGCCGCAGGGGCAGTGAAATTTGCTTTTGAGATCAATGGCAGTGCCGCGGTTGTTTGGGTAGTTATCGGCAAGCTCCTGCTTGAGCGGCTCGATGGCTTGTGGCGGCGCCAGGTGCGTTCCTCGGCCAAGGGTGGTGCCGCAGCGGTTGATCTACGCCTCGAGATTGCTCAGCTGGCGGTACCCGTATCGATGCTCTCCGATTACACAAGGTCCGGCTCGGTGATTGATCTTGAAGTGGTAGCCACGGATCTGGTTACGTTGCGTCATAGCGGAAAAGGCTGGCTGCCGGGCAGGTTGTGCTCTATTGGGGGCAACCTCGGCTTTGAAGTCATCTCCGGCCCCGTTGCTTCGCCGATACTGCCCGAGGGGACAACGCGGCTTTCGATCGAAGTTGGTGCCGTCAAATTTGATGCCGTCGTGCTCTCCGAAATGGCACAGGTTGGCGCTATTTGGGATACCGGCATTCGCTTCTCTGATAAGGTGGCGCTCGCCATTAACGCCGAAAAGGTGGCAGATGCCGCGCTCTGTCTTTTTGAGGGCAGGTTTGCGATTAGCGTGGAGTAGGCCGTCCGCAAGAGATCTTGATGCAAGACGCAGGTTTGTGGCGGACGGAGAAGCGCGCTTCTAGCCCACCTTCGGTGCGAGAACCTTTTGTTCCAACAGCGTGCAGACCTCTGATATTTTCCTCGGAGACGGCGCGCGCAGTCCGAGGGAAAGAGCGGGTAGACTCTCCGTAGCTCCCCATGTATTTAAAAGGGATCGTCCCTGTTCTCGTCAACGTACCCACCCAGCTCTCCTAAAAATAGGACAAATTGGGTAATTACGATATACGTGGGGAGGGAGACTGCTAACCAGCCGGGCAGCGAGAGAAGTAGTGTGTAGTTGGCGCCGAACATAGCACAAAAAGATTCAAATGCTGCTGCAGCAAATATCAGGACGCAGCTACTTGCAAATATCGCTACTAAAATTGTGAATTCACGCGGCCTTTCCTTCTGCGCGATGCAAATCATTCGAGCGCGGTAATGTGAACCCAAGTAAAACCGCTTGCGAAAACGACAGCGCATAAAAACCGCCAACGAGCATAATAGTAAGATCCAGAGTGCAATCGCTTCTTCCATCTATAGCTACCCTATATCAGAGTGGTTTTACCAGCTAGATGAAACCATAAGTATGTACCCAGTCTTGTAGAAAACAATAATATGGGCGGGGGATGTGACCCATCCGAGACTAGCAATTTCATCAGGCCGGCTTAGAAGGTTCTCGCACCGAAGGTGGGCTAGCAGCGCGCTGCTCCGGCCGCCATCAATGCGCTTTTGGCGTCAAGACGTTTAGCGGCCGGTATCATTTGCGGGGTAGCCCCACGGCGGAATTTCTCTTATGATGGCGCCATGGACGCTATCCCAGCCTATGTTACCGGTCTTGTTGCTGTTTTGCTCTTAACTTCGTTCCTGAAGATATTCACCAGTTTGAATATCTTGCGCTATGGATTGGGGTTGCAGGCGGGCGGCTTTGGGTTGGTTGTTGCGGGTTTATCCCTGGCGCTGACTCTCGTTGTTATGAGTCCGCGGCTCGGTCCGTCAGGTGGGCTTGAGATTCTCCTTGGTAAGCCAACTGAGGACGCAGCTTTGCAGGAGAAGCTTAAGCCTTTTATCGAGCAACACGCCCACAAGGATATCACCGCACGCTTCGAGCGGATTGCAGAGAAACTGTCGGCTCCGGCTACGGTGGCTGCTTCCAGTAGTGCTTCAATGAGTGCGCTCCCTGCACCTCTCGACGCAACGGCCAAGGGGCATACGGCGAGTGTGAGGGCGACGAGTTCACCTGTTGTGGTGGCGTCGTTTGTTGTGTCCCAGCTGCAGGAGGCTTTCTATGTTGGGTTGTTGCTGCTCGTGCCTTTCGTTGTTCTCGACTTGGTCGTTGCCAATATGCTTATGGCCTTAGGCATCACCCAGATGCCGCAGGCTGTCGTGGCGCTGCCGCTCAAGCTGCTGGTGTTCTTTGCCGTTGATGGTTGGCAGCTTGTCTCTGAAAAACTTCTTAATGGTTATCTATAGAGGCTTATGGCGCTTCAAGAATTGCTGATCCTTGCGCTGCAAACGGTGCTGCTCTTGGTGGTCCCGCCGGTGGTAATTGTTTCGCTTGCGGGCACGCTTATGGGGGCCATTCAGGCGGCGACAACGGTACAAGATGTGGCGTCAGCCTATGCGGTGCGTCTGCTCGCTACGGTGTTGACGCTCTATCTTTTCTTTCCTCTCTTCTCGCGTTCGTTCATGACACTGTTGGAGGCTTCTCTTAAGTAGGGTCTGTTGGGCGTGCACCTATGATGCTTCTGTTTGCAGCTATATATCTTTTGGCGTGGGGCAGTGGCTGTGGAGTGGCACTTGCAGTATTGGTTTATGCTTTGGACACTTTTGTCCATCAGGTTAATCCGGCGCTTGCCCCGCAGACAGTATTTATTTCAGCTGCCCTTGTATGCGCCGTTCCACTTTCAGCCCTGGTGTCGGGTTATCTTCTCGATAGCTTTCTTCTGGGGAGTGTTCGAGGTCGAAGTTTCAGAATGCTGGCACTACCGCTCGCGGCAGCGCTTTTTTTCGGAAGCGGAATGTTTACACAATACTTGGAGGCCGGTACAGATCTGTTCCTTCGCGCGGATAGCGTCTCTAGTGTGGTCTTTTTTTCTTCCGTCATCAGCAGTGTGTTTTTTTGTGGTGGCGTTGTCGCCATGTGCCTTATGGCGCTCTGTCTGAGCGTCGAGTTGCCGCTCCGTTGGCTAGCCTCTGCTGGGCGGCTACATATGCCCATCGCCTACGAGGGCATTCGCTTGATTCTTGTGGTCTTGGCTTTTTCGGCAGTGGCTAATCTGATTGTTGGGCTGTATGAGCGTGAGTTGTGGCCGACGGCGCTTGAGCAGATGGTAGGGGGATAGATGCAACGAGCTGAGTTATCCACAGCCCAACGACTTGAAGAGCTTCGCTTCGAAGGTGTGGTCCCGCATAGTATCTTCACAACGGCCTGCGGAGGGGCGGTGGGGGTCTTGCTTGTGCTCGGGGTGGTGATTCGAGAGCTTAAGTCTGTATGGGAAACACTGAGGGTGCAGCCCGTAGGAGCCGAGGTCGGAACCCCCCAGATTGGGAGTTTCCTGGCCGAAATCTCAGGACATGTGATTAAAGCCATCTGCCTGCCAGCGGGCCTTCTTCTCGTAGGAGCATCGGTTATCGGTTTACTGCAGACCAGATTCTTTTTACGCAGTGCTAATCTCGCACTGCGCATGGATCGCCTCAGCCCGGCGCAGAATGTCAGTTTATCCGGCTACCTAGGGCGGGTGTTGCTGGCCTTGCCGCGACTGCTGATTGTGGTCCTTCTTGGGGGGCTGCCAGGCCTTCTCTTGGCGCGGGATCTACTATCGCCGATTACCAACCGGGCCAGCTATCTGGCGCTTTGGGGCGCTAGCTTGTGGGGGCCGTTGGTGGCACTTTTTTGTATTGTCTTGTCGGCCTTTGGTATAGTTTCTTGGATCGGGAGCCGATTTATATTTATGCAGCGCCATCGAGTGGCGTCCTCCCAGGCACCTCAACGTGAGTAACTACCTATGAAGCGATCACTATTATCAGCACCGGATCCATTTAGCCTTTCGCCAATGATCGTTCTTCTGCCGGTGCAGGGCAGCATTGAGAAGTTGGAGGCGCTAACGTCGTCGCTCTATGCGCGCTATGAGAAGGTGCAGGCCTTGCACCGGGAGATAGTTCCTGGCCAGGCATCACAGGGGAGCCTTCGAGCTCACAGCGGCGAAGCAAATATGCTTAAGCAGGTGCTCGATTGGTTGTCGGTTAAGCCCGAGCGCGGCGAGAAAAAGGAGGGCGTATGAGCGAGAAGAATGTCCGTCCGCGATCGCCGTCTGAGGTTCTCAGGCGAGGCTATTCTGATGATGAGTTAGCCCATATATATGCCCTTGGGCGCTTTTGCCTAGAAAATGGCGATCTGCGGCGAGCCGAGGGGATCATGTTTGGTATCAATGAAGTGGCGCCCGATTTTGCTCCGGCTTGGCTCGGTGCCTGTGTGATTCATATTCTGAACAAGAACCAGGAAGGTGCCTTAACAGCTGCCCGCCAAGCACTGCGCGCTGATTCTGGATCTGTCGAGGCTATGCTGTTCCTGATCTGTTGTTTGCTCGGAGCGCGAGATTTCAATGCTGCAGGTTCCTATCTTGGTGAGGTCGGCGAGCTGATCGATGCTGGCTCGGTTGATAATCCGCATCTGCTGCGCTTCTACAGAGCGCAATTTGCGAGGTATCAGAACCATTAGGAGCTCTGCTTCGCAGAGCTCCTGGTCGTGCCGGGGGAGATCTGGTAGATGGTAACTTCCCTTACCTTTAATCACCTTTAACTAAGTTCAGAGAACTTACTGAAACCGCTCACTTCTTATTCTCCCCGCCCGTTTTTAATCAGAAAAGAGCGCGAGGAGGAAACTTTTCTTCCAGATCCTCAACCTGGCAGCGGCCCACCTTGTAGAGATGGTCCCACCCCCGGGATCGGTGGGTGCTACATAGCTTTGATATACTTTTTAAGCGCCTTCTTAGCATTCGGTTTGGTGACTGAGGAGAAGTTCGAAGCTGTGTATTTTAGTGCCTTCTTTACGCTTGAAGTGACTCCGCTTACGAGCGTAGCAAGTGGTGTGCTGCCGTGGGCTGTAATTTGAGCCGTATGGGCGGTCGTGTATGCCTTGAACGCGGCGAGTTTTAATTTAATATCCTTCGCACGGTTTTTCTGCGTCGTAGCGTCAGCGGCATTAGTTGGCTTCTTAAGCTTGGCAACCAGCGTATACATTGCATTTGCTTGTGCCTTGGAGTCTGCGTTGCCTAGGCAATCTGCTATCGAATTGCCATTGGCGTCGGTGTCGGCAATACCGCAGCCGCATGCCCCAGCAACACTTTTGGCCGGGTCAGAAGGGCAGGCATCGTTTGCCTCAAAAGCCCCTATATCACAAAGCGCAGTGCCGTTTCGATCGCCATCAAACGGCCGGGCAACTCCCCTTTGATCGGTTGCAAGACAGCTTGCCGTCCAATCCATGGCTGGGCTTCCTAGTGTAATCGCATGAGTAAGCGTTGGACCTCCATTATCGGCCAGCGGCTGAAGCAAAGGATTCGTACTTGCTCGATCTGTTCCTAAAGAAATGTTACATGTCGCGTCATCAGAGATATTATTCCCCGCAGAGGTAGGCGGGACTCCCGCACAGTTTGATATCGCTGCATTGCCATCCGAGATGATAGAGTTCTCCAATGTGGTCGCTCCAACAATAGCACCAATAGAACTAGCTCCAAATGGGGCCTTGTTTTCAGCAAAGGTGCAGTTCTTAAAGAGTATCCCGCTCAGCACCGAATAGTAGGTCGCCGCTCCTGCGCCAGCAGAATTTCCAGAGAATGTAGAGTTGGTGACTTTTACCTGATGACTGGCGCTTACGACTACCCCGCCGCCTATTGTTGAGAGGGCAACTGAATTATTCGAAATGGTGGAGGCGTCGATCGTAGAAGGACCTGCCCCTGCCAGCGAATTCGCAAAAAAAGCCCCACCACCTGTATCAGAATAGTTGCCATCAAACGTACTCGAAGTAATGGTAAACGGCCCCGAGCCGCTACTAAGATGGAAACAGCCTCCGGGTCCATTGAAGCTGCTGTTATTCTTGCAGCTGACTCGTGTGAGTGTCAGCGATGCCGTTGCCGGCACTGTTGCCACAAAGCCTCCTGCACTTGTCGGAGAGGATGAAGAATTGCTCGTGGAGTTTTCTGAAACCTCGGTATCGGTGAGTGTTACTCCGGTAGTTCCAACGAGCAAAAATCCCCCAGTCGCATCGAGCGCAGTATTCCCCTTGATGTGAGAGCTTGAAATATTCACACTTCCCGTTGAAGAAATGAGTATGCCGCCACCCGTTTGATTCCGGGAGGTATTGTCGAGAATCGAAGTTCCCGTGAGCGTAATGTTCGTATTGGCAATAACATATAAACCACCCATTCCCGCACCAGCGGTGGTGGTTGCCGCATTATTCGATATCTCACTGTCGGTGATCGTCACCGGTCCAGCAGCTGACTGCAGAAACAGCCCCCCAATCGAGTCAGCACTATTTCGCTTCACATTAGAGGAGCTCATGCTGACTGCGCCGGCCCCAACGGCAATGGCCAAACCGGCGCCGTATCCAACCGAAGAGTTGTCGGTGATGTCTGTCGTGCCTATGCTTACGGTACCATCTGTGGATAAGACGAAAATCCCTCCGAATGAAGCGTCTGCATAGTTGGAAGTAATATCGGTACCGGAGATCGTCACATCGCCCGTACCATTCTTAAATATCGCCCCGGCAGAGTTGGAGGCATGATTCTGGTCGAAGATGGAATCGCTGATTGCAAGCGCGCCAACCTGAAATACCCCGGCGCCTTCGGTAGCGCGATTGGTGGAAAGCTTTACTTCTGAGAGCGTGAGAGTATTCGTGCTGACGCTATGAATGCCGCCGCCGGTCCCAGATACCAGGCAGTTTTTAATCCAAAGTTTTGAAAAGGTCGTCTTAATGTTCCCGATGACGTCAAAGCCTCGGTCGAGAGCGCCACAGTTGATAATCGTGGAGCCTGTACCTGCTCCGGTGATTGTTAGCTCTTGGGTAATATCGAGATCTCCGGTAGCTGCAGCATCTTCACCAACCCCCGGAATAGTAAGGTTATATGTTGCCGCAGGAATATTGATTGTATCTGCACCCGCAAGCGCATTTGCTTCCTGCACGGCGGCTCTGAGGGTGCACGTTCCAGCTGCAGTGGTACAGACTCCATTACCCGGAGCGCTGTCGACAGCATCGGCGGTTGAGTCGACGGTGAATGTAGCCGCGTATGTATTCGAAGTACATAACGAAGTACACAGCGAAGTACACAACACAGCAGGGAGGAGAAATAGAGCTGTTTTCATAGTGCCTCAGGAATTTATGATATCAGATGGTTTACCACAGCAACTCTGCGCAGTCGACCGTGTTAATAGTGGGGGGGGGCGATTCCAGGAATGACTAAGCGGTGGGTATCCTCAATCGCCCCATAAGCTTAAATGCTCCGAATCCTCAGGTCGAAGATAACTGGGTCCGATATGATCTCTTGTTGTTGGATTCAGGCCGTTAGAACGCAAGCTGCTGTGCATCCTTGTTTACGCAGTACTTTATGAGGGGGTTTATGCATAGGTTTTTCATCTTTGTCGTATTTATAGCCTTTTATGCCATCTCGCCTGCGGCTTCTTTTGCCGACCCTGTGCGCAGGCATTAGCATAGTCGATCTGAGCGGCCAGTGGCTAAGCATCGCCAAGGACTGGGTAGATCCTAATCTCGGCGCCGAGCCCGATATAACCGATGCTCCACGAGTCATCGGTGGGGTAGTGCAGTAATTGTTGGAGAATGAGGCAGTGACTTCGGGTAGATACTACGGAACCCTTTTCCCTCACTAGATTCTGGCAGGACATTACTCGTGACTTAAATGCTCGGTTAGCGTATGGTAGCTGCCCTATTAAGGTGATTGGGGAGCTATCCAAATGCGACTTGTTATTCGTTTGTTGATAAAAAAGTGGTCGCGTAGTTGTCTCGTATATTGCCCGTGTTCTTTTGTTAGCCTATACCGTCCGCAAAAAGTCTTGACGCAAAAAGCACATTGATGGCGGACGGTCTGTCCTGAGCGTGAGTCGAAGGGAGCAGCGCGCTTCCTCCTTGCATAAAGTCGATGCGAAGCTGCGGGCTAACCCGCGATGGCTTTATTTTTTCTTTGAGTCATCTGAGTCATCGTCATCGGCCGGCATGAGGCTGGCATCGATGGCCATTTTGACGGCACTTTCGACTACTTTGCGCTTGGCCGCGGGGATGCTGCTGTCGGAAAATAGCTTACTCGCCTCCTGATCGATCATGCGAAAAAGCTCTTCACGTTCGGCGAGTGACATCGTTCGAGTTGTTTTTGTTCCAGAGACCCCCGTCGTGCGGCCTACGCCACCGATGGCGTCTGTTGCTTTGACACCGCGAACGCCGCTAACGGCTTCGGTGCCTTCGACACTTTTGGCCTGTGTAGAAGAGGTTACACTGGCTATTTTCTTATCGCCAATCTTTTTTGTTGTCATGCCGGACCTCGGTTTGCAAATTGTGAAAACGGTGTGGGCTCTGTGCGTTGTTTCAAACGTTGGCCGACCTCCCTCAGGGCGGGGCGGACCTTCAGCTTGACTGCGTGCGTCTTTTTAGCAAAGCCCTTCTGTAAGAATTCTAAAAGAGTTTTGTGTTCTCGAATCACGCACAACTCATCAACCTGCCAATCGCTGGCGACTGTACGCATCGAATTGCCCCCCCAGTATACCTCCCAGAGCAGCGTCTGGTGCACCGGCTCGAGGTCGGCGATGAGTTGGAGCATCTTTTTGTAATCCATCATCTCGTCTGGTAGCGCCCCTGCTATCCCCTGTTTGGCGGCCACAATGCTGGCGCCGACAAGCATGTTGCGAATAGCGCCGCGCATATCCTCGCCATCATCGCCGCTCAATTCTTCATTGTAGGGCAGGGTTCCCGATCGTAGTTCGGGGAAAACATGAAACAACTCAGCTGATATTTCGCGGGCCTGCTGTTCGGCTTTGGGTATCGATGAGCGACGCCAGCCACGTGATTTTTTTGCGGCGTCCGTGGAGGCTTCATGAATTCTCTTTCGGGAGTAGCCGCGAAAAGGGACTCCTCGTGCTGGCTGGAAGCGTCGGGCACAGAAGATGAGGGCCTCCATCGCAGCTCCATCAAGGCCGTCGAGTTTCCAATCGAGATTCCAAGCTCTGGCAACTGAGCGAGCGATGCTCTCGGCCCAGCCGTGGTGTTCCAGCACGAGGGCGTTGGCGTCTTCAATGCTAAGGGTCTGACCTTCCTTCAATCTGTCCTCCGGTGAACGCAGTGTGTTTACCGTAAATACTTAGTAGTTCTGGTAACGGACTTATCCCCACATGTACAAAGAGGGGGTTTTCACCCTCCATGAGCAGTCGCCAGGACTCGTATAGCAGCCCCTGACCAGCGCATCAATGGTGACAGCAATAAGATGCGCTAGAACGCAAAATGAACATTTTTAGTTCAATCTCGTCGTCGAGCAGCATTTATTTATCCAATTTATCCAGGCTCGTCTGTGTTAACTACCTGTAATTAAAGGGTTTGTTAGAAAGTGCAAATAAAGTGGAGTAACTTCGTGTCAGCGCATGATTAATGGGTACGAATTGAATCACTAAGCGCCTTACATGTTGGTTAATCGAGATAAATCAGGTGCTTAGGGTGGTGCGAAATTTATGGAATGGGGGTCGTTCAAGATGTCTAGCGCAGCAATCAAGACACGTAAGAAAGCCAAAGTTAATCGCACGCTTAAAAATCATAGTAAAAAGGGAGTCTCATTTTTAAAACTAGCCGCTAAAGTTACCTCTAAGGTGGTGTTGCTTTCTCGCCAACAGCAAGAGGACATGATCCTCGAGTATCGCCTAAAGGCACGCAGTCTTGCGCATAGCCTTTTGCGTCGATGGCACTCGCGATTAGATTCACAAGA
This sequence comes from uncultured delta proteobacterium, assembly GCA_903922175.1. Lineage (GTDB taxonomy): Bacteria > Bdellovibrionota_C > UBA2361 > UBA2361 > CAIXSY01 > CAIXSY01. The sequence continues at coordinate 24,592 of CAIXSY010000224.1, forward strand.
GGTTGAGAGCCTTGTGGACCTGTCGTTGTGCGAGGCCGTGCGCCGCTTTAATAAGCGTAATGGTGCTAGCTTTATCACTTTCCTCTTTTATCATCTGCGCGGCAACCTGATCCGCGCGATTGCTACTGCGGCGTCATTAAACTATGTCCCACTTCCTGATTTTGACGGCATGGATTCAAGTATTGAGCGTGGAGGCACGAGTCGCGGACGCATCGCCAATGCTATCGAGATAGCAGATACGTTTTGTCATCATGATAATCAATTACCAGATGCAGCCCTTCTTCAGAAAGAGCTTGCCCAGCTTAGTTCCGGTGCTTGCGCCAAGCTCGATCCTCTTGAGAAAGAGGTTGTCTACCGAATTTATGTGCAGGAGGAGCAGTTGTTGGATATCGCCAATAGCTTGGGGTATAGCCGCTGCCATATCTCGCGAGTTAAGAGAAAGGCGATCGAAGCGCTTTACAGTGATCTCTCCAATTCGATCTATCCGGATGGTGACGCGCCTAAGCTGGATTTCTCTGATGAAGATCAACCTGTGGTGCGAAAGCTGCACCGACGTAAGGCGATTCACCGTCGGAAGCCTCGCTCACCAAAGGTTCAGGTCGAAAGCCAGGAAGCTCTGGTGGTTAACGCCTAGCGAGGCTCTGCCTCAGACCAAGGCTCCATTGCTAACTTAAACTTCGCCGTAGACTTGGCCTTGAACTTCTGCTTGGCCGTGGCCTTTCCTTCTTTGACCTGAGCATGCCTATCAGTCGAATTCCAAGAATATGGTGA
>CAIXSY010000225.1 GCA_903922175.1 uncultured delta proteobacterium
AAAAATGGAGGAGACATTACAGGGCGCAGGCGGCAAAGCCCATCTAGGGAGCCGTTTTGCGGCTGTCAACTCGAAGAAGAGGAACTTTACGCAGGAGAAGCTCGATAAGCGTATAAAAGAGATAGGAGAGCAGATTGATCAAGGTGCCGATTTGATCTATCCCATCCGTAGAGAAAGAGTCCGAGCGTAATTGCCTCCAGGAAAAAAGCCGCCCCCTCCCACGAAAAGGGTAACCCGATAATGCCGCCGGCGTGCTTCATAAACACTGGCCAGAGAAGCCCCAGCTCGAATGCAAGCACGGTTCCGGAAACAGCCCCGGTAGCGAAGAAAATAGCTACCCCCCTTGACCACGCCTTCGTTAGGCGCAGGTACACCTGATCGCCGCTACGAAGGAAGCGGTAGTGGCTGAGCGCCATAAAAAAAGGCATCGCCATACCCACTGCCGCAAAAATAATGTGGAACCCAAGCGAAATCGCCATTTGGGTTCGAGCAGCCAGAAGATCCTCCATAGAACTCCATGTGTGTGTTATATCATCCGCAAAAAGGCTTGATGTGGTAATCTGCGATCCTGTCGCCTTGCCTTGCAGCGAGTGCTACGTGGAACACGACGGCAGGATATAGCAGGAGCCCGTTGAGTCGCTTCCATCGTCGCTCGACCTTCCGCCTTCGCTCGACCTCTGGGCCGAAGCTAGGGCGAGAGACGGGCTGCGGTCGATGCTTCCCGCTTCGCCTTGCCTGCGGCAAGCGCTATGTAGGACAAGACGGCAAACAAGTTGCGACAAGACTCTTTGCACCTGCTATAGGTTAGACAATAGCAGAAGTGGAAAGTTGATACATCTTAAACTTGACATCACCGGACAACTTTCGAGTAAGCTTGAATTTACGCTATGACCATGATTATATGCGTTCCTATAGCCGGTGCAAAAAATCTTGTTGCGAGTTGTCCGACATAGCATCGGCGGCGAAGCCGATGCGCATTCAGGACGCGACCCAAAGTACACCTGCTATAGAAACATTTAACTCGCAGGCTACCAGCAACGCGCAGAATTTTCCTCTTATGCCCACGAGTATTCTAGGTTACGTATTCCGCGAACGGCGCTAGTTGGTAGTGTCATAGGGGTATTGGACGTCATGGATTTGCCGTATTATGATAAATGGGAGGATCTCGTATCCTGGCCTTTAAGTCGAAAGTGCGAATACGCTCAACTTATATAAATAAACTTCATTGGACATTTAGCAGAGTATATTGCAGAATGGCGGCGTGTATTGGACACGGGTGGAAGTATGCTCGACCAGAGAGAGTTAGTTAGAAACAAAGAAATCGCAGTCGCTAAGCTTGGTCTAAGAAATGTGCCAAGAGAAGAGGTTGAAGATACTATCGACCTCCTCCGACAGCGAAATACATTACGAACCGCTACTGATGAACTTATCGCGACCTCGCGCAAGTGTCGTGAGGCGTTTGTCCAACAACAAGGCACGACTGGTGTCCATAATTTATTTATAACGCCGATACCTGCGGAGCTTAATAAGTTTAAGCAGCAAATCGATTTTTCAGAAGCGAGCCATCGCTCTGTTGCAGAGTTGGCTCATGCGAAACTCATTGGCCTGCCTAATTTTCCAGATGAAGATACTGCGAAGACTCCCAGCAGTAGAATCGTTCGAGAAGTTACTGGTAGAGAAAGATCCTGCAATCTGAGGATCCCTCATTGGACATTGGCGGAGCATCTCGGCATCGGTAACTCATCAGCAGCCCTAAAGATTAGCGGTCCTGGATACATGGTATTAACCGGAGATGGCGCGCGCCTTATTCGTGCCTTAGAGTCATTTGCTTTAGAACAGTTGGGCGATAAGTATCGAGAGGTTTGCTTCCCTCACCTTATGAATGATGCAGCGCTCTATGGCTCGGGACATCTGCCAAAATTTGCGGCTGGTGCTTATAAAATCGAAGGCGAGCCGATATGGGCGATCCCCACTGCTGAGGTGCCTTTGGTGGGGCTACATCGCGACGAGAAGATCAAGCTTGAGGCCCTTCCTCTCTGTTACATGACCAATATGCACTGTTTTCGAAAGGAAATAGGTGGTGGCGGTAAGGATTCTCGGTGGCGTCTGCATGAATATCATCAAGTAGAATTGATGCGTATTTGTACTCCGTCTCAGGCGGAGGAGAATTACACGGAGCTGGTGAATGACACGGTCGCCTGTTTGGGGCTGCTGGGGGTGCCGTATCGACTTATAAAGCTGTGTCCAGCAGATCTCCCTTTCTCGGCAGCAAGGGCATATAGACTCGATGCCTATTCGTATGGAAGTGACACATGGCTACCAATTTCCATGGCGTCACTTTTTTATGACTTTCAAGCGCGCAGGAGCAACATTAAGTATCAAGGTAAGACAGAAGGTGGTTTTGTAACCACCATGAACTCTTCGGCATTGGCGGTGTCTAGACTTTGGGGAATACTTCTTGAGCAAGGTGTAGAAGCTGATGGACGAGTGCAAATTCCGCATGTCCTTCGGCCGTTCATGGGTAAAGACTTCATTCAGACTTATAAATAGAGCATTAGGTTGGCACAGATCCGTTCTTAACACTAACTATTTATATTTTCAAAAAGCAAGCGCAGCTCGGGCGAAAGCTTAGCCAGTTTGACTGGATCGTGTTCAGAAACGCTTCGCAGTGGTTTGGCCCAACGCGGACGGTATGTAATTGCAATCACCCGCCTATTCATTTCGGTGAGGTTTGGACCTACTCCATGAAATATGCGCGGATTGAACATCACGGCAGTGCCAGCATCGCATTCAAGAACAAGCTCTCCCGGTAGCTCTTCCTGGAACCTTAATTCCGGTCTTCTGTCTTTACGCATGCTTACGTGTGAATACGGAAGCAGTCTGAGTGGCGCTTTTGCGCGAGTCAGGTCATCTAAATAGTGTGTAATGCGTACGGAAACTGGATTGCTGGGGCGATAGAGATCACTACCATAAGGATCGAAATCCGTATGGAAGGGTATTCCGACATATCCTGGCTTGCAATTGGCAAAAGTTGCACCGATGCACACTAATTCATCGAGCATAGCCGCCGCAGCAATCTTTCGCCCTGGTCCATTGGTAATAAGATTGTGGAGTGAGGGCAGCATCTCGAATTGCAGATCGTGAATCAGAAGCCGAGTTCTGTCTATTTTAACTGACCGATCCCCCACTTGCGATGAGTTCTGAAGAATCGTTTCTTCAAGTCTCTGAAGTTCAGTGCGAATCATGTTGAGCGCTTGGGCTGGGATTGCATCTGGTAATACGCAGTATCCTTCAACTTCCAAAGAATGAATTTGTTTTTGGAGGGTCGCGCTACGATCGATTTTAATTGCGGTATTCATAAGTCCTCGATGTTATGCAAGCGGTTTCTCGGCGATTAACGATAGAAGGACTGGGAGTCTCTCTTCCGCATGTTCAAGAGTCCAGCCATCGGAGGTAGAGACCATGTCCGGATGGAATGGGACAGGGGAGGTGGTTTGCTCAGTTAGTGTTTTTAGTGTAAGTCCGGCATCGAGCAGTGCCGAGACTATCTCGCCGATGCTGTGCCCCCACACGTGCTCAGTATACTGTATCGGCGCTGCCCTGTTGGCATAAGTGCCGTTACGGGTGCGGCTAGTGGGGGCGTGCGCATTTGAGTAACGGCCAGTCGGCGCCACGTCAGGCGAGAAAAGGTTAGTGAGGGGATGAAACTCCAAGAGAGAGAACTGTCCACCTGGCCTCAGGTAATACTCAATATTTTTCCCCCATTCGACAAGGTTCGGAAGCCAGCAAATAACGCCGAATGATGTCACCACTCGATCAAATTTGGACTCCCAGTCTAGTTGTCGCTCTAGTACATCCGCACAGCGAAATGTACAATCTATGCTGGCAGTTCTAGCTAACTTGACAGCCTCCTGAATGGCTTCTCTCGAGAAATCGAGTCCGGTTCCGCGTGCACCTAAGCGTACCCAGCTAAGTGTATCTAACCCGAAATGACACTGCAAGTGTAGTAGCATTTGGTCCTGGACATTGCCGACTTGAGCAACTTCAAGGGCACTCAGTGTGGAATCGCCCCGTAAAAAAGCGCTGGTATTGTAAAAGTCTGAGACTACATGGTAAGGAGTTTTAAGGCTCCACAGGAACCGATTCTCTTCTATAAGTGCGGCGGAATTATTCACTCACCAAGTCTCCGGTTAAGTATAAACCTTACTAGCCTTCGATCTCGATCTATTGTTGCCCCGCCCCGCCCGTGCAAAAGACGGTGGTTGTCCCAGAGAACTAAGTCTCCTTTAGACCAGCAGTGCCGATAAAAAGTTGCCTGCTCCGCTAAGGCAAAGACCTCCGATAGCAAGTCTGACATTTCTCTGATCGAAGGTGCCTCGATAACAGATTTTTGACGGACATACCCGCGTGAACCAAGATTAATAAATAGCTGATCGGTCAGAGCATGTCTGTCAGTCAGAGGATGCTGTGTCTCTTGGCCCGATTTATCAAGATAGATAAAATCTAGTGCACGCAGCACATCGAAGCGGTGAGGGCTGTTTAGCCGTAGCTTCTCAATGATTTCAGTAGTGTCGCAGAACACAGTTGGGTTAAGCCGTTGCCCCGGGTTATCACAATACAGTATGCCCATGTCAGGAATATGTTTTTGTGCCATTCCATCCTGGTGTAAATCGAAGAACCCACCACGTTGCGAATAGTCCAACGGCCGCTCTCGATCCTGCACTACAGAATGGTCGCCATCAGAGCATGGAGCAAGGCATAGCTCACTCTTTCGTAGACCCGATATTAAGTCTTCTGCAGGAATACTAGTAGAGAAACGAAATACTGGAGTATCGGTCAATGTAGTTTTATGTTTCAGAATTGGTAAGAGGTCAGAAATCTGACAGATCGCGTCAGGTTCGACTCCTAGTCGTGAATCAAGTTGTAGGGCCCGCACTGCCGATGAGTTCATAGCGCTTTGGTCTCTTACTTAGAAAACAAATTCAATGTCTGATCTACGCAGCGCCTGCAAGTTTCATTAGTGGTGACATCCAGGGCCACGCGTGATTCGCAAGCGCACTGTGAATTTAGCGTCTGCTTCAACGTACCCATGTCCCCAATCTTGCCATACGCGGGCATTGGAAAGCATGGCCTCACTGTGCCGTCATATTCTATAACGGCCGACGTCCAAGGAGAGTTGCATTTAATGTGTCTTCTTGCTCCACCGTTCAAATCGCGATAGTAGTCAAGAATTAAATGTTTAAGCTTTTCGGGTGAGTCAGTAAGGAACCGGGATCTGAAATCGTCAGAGTGTTTCTCTACTAGTGTCTCAAGTACCTGCTGCAACTCTACGAGGGCATCGCCCGAGATGTTAAATAGGCGGGAATATTCATCATTAATGGTATCTGCACGACGAAAGGCTTCGGCGTTGGAGAAGTCAGTCCCAGAAAAACTCAAGCCCGACAGCCCAATGCGTTTAGCATCCTTGATAGTCTCACGCATCAGTCTAAAGTTTTGATGGTGGATGTGGCAGCGTCCATCTATGCGGAAACCCGGCTCGATTGCGCGAACGGCTTGTATGCCATCCTGGAGTTTCTCAAACGCGTTCCTCCTGCCACGCATAAGGTTGTGTATCTCTTCGGGACCATCCAAACTAACACGAAGCTCTTTTATATACTGGGTTACTTGTGTGGCGTGACGGTCAAGGAGAAATCCATTAGTGAGGAGCTCGACAGTGATTCCACCATCTCGTATGGCGGCGACTATTTCCCACAACTTGGGATGCAAGAGAGGCTCGCCGCACACCACTACCGTTTTTAAGCCGAGTTCTTGCCACTCAGGTAGCCAACCACGGATCTGACTAGCGGTAAGACTGTGGCCAGGTTTTTCCCTCCAAATATCGCATGATTTGCAACGCGCATTACACCCGCTATTGATCCAGAGCATAATCTTAGCGATTGAAAAAACATTCGCAGCGATACTTGCCGCGTTGCGCTCTGCTGTGGCGTTGGATGCAGTCATTTCGCCCACTTAACCTTACTCAACGTAATTCCTCATTAACCAGGGGTAGCTTACTAATTCGTGAGCGTGGACGCGCTCGTGGTTGAAGGGTGTGCTGAATCGGCTAGTTACATCGACCACGACCACGCGCACGATATTCTTTACCCGGACTTAATGAGCAGTTACTACTCAACGTCCGAGTCTAGCCTAATGCCAACCTGAAGTCTATAAGTTTCAGAATCCCACCGAATGCGAACCTAAGTATAACTTATTGTTAGCCAGGTGAACATTACCCAGTCGTGAACCTACTCTTTGCGCAGAATCTCTTTACCAGCCATGTGTTGACGAAGCACCGGCGGTATGTTTACTGACCCATCAGCATTCTGATGCTGCTCCAGTAGGCAGATTAGGGCACGCGTAGTTACGCCTGTGCCATTTAAAGTATGAACATACTCTGGTTTTTTGTCACCGGACTTGTGTCGAATCATAAGACGTCTTGACTGGAAGTCGGTACAGTTGCTGCAGCTTGTAAGCTCTCCCCATCCAGCATCGGCCGAGTCTCCGCCGCGTCCCATCATCCACCCCTCAAGGTCATACTTCTTAAACGCCGGGGCACCAAGATCTCCGCTTGATATCCTAAGCACTCGAAAGTGAAGTCCCAATTCCTTGAATACTTCAGTCTCAAAAGCACGAATCTCCTCATGGATAGCATCGGTCTTGCCCTCTTCTGCCAGCACAACTAGCTCCACCTTGTAGAACATTCTATTTCTATATAGCCCCGCATCACGTCGACCATGCGCGCCTTCGCGTCGGAAACAGGGGGTCAAGGCCACGAGCTTAATCGGCAGCTCCTTGGTCTCAATTATCTGCCCAGCATATTGCCCTACGAGTGGAATCTCAGCCGTTCCAGCAAGACACAGATCGTCATTAGTGAAGAAAATCTCTGTGCCATCATCGGCTCTTCTTGGGTTAAATCCGATACCTTTAAGAACGGCAGTTTTAGCAAGAACTGGAACGCTGACTGGCGTGAACCCCGAGCTAATAGCTTTATCATAAACGAAGCGCAGCATTGCGCTTTCCATCTGCGCCAGCGGGCCACGCATAAGCGGGAAGCCGGATCCAGCTACTCTCGTTCCAGCTTCTAAGTCCATACCGAAGTCTTTCCCAAGCTCCAAATGATCCTTAGGACGAAATTCAAATTTTCTTGGTTCTCCAAAAACTTCGACCTGAACGTTAGCAGCGTCGGACGTGCCAATGGGAGTGTCCTTCGCCAAATCATTGGGAAGGGCTAACGAAAACTCCTCGAAAGTAGTATTAAGTTGAGTGTGAAAACCCTCGTATATCTTAATGCGGTGCTTGAGTGCTCCGCCCTCTCTTATAAGTTCTGCCCGTTCACCCGCGGGCGCAGTTTGCACTAACTTGGCGATATCATTGGCACGCGATCTCGCGTCCTCTAGCTTAGCTAGAAGTGTAGTTTTCTCATCTAAAACAGCCAATAGTTGCGGAACATCAATTTTAACCCCGCGCGCTTTACATACTTGCGCTATCTCCTCAGGCTTCATTTTCTTGAGATCTATCATCGAAAGCTCCAATAAATTTGAGAGAGTTTGTACACATTGCGTCAGTGTAGCAAAAGTACTATTTGCCACCCCAGCTGGCGGAGTATAACCACTTTCTAATAATTAAACACCAAGACTGGGCTAATTAATTTGGATTACTAGGAATGTCTTGTAACTTCTTGAAATAATGATCTTTTTGTGGCATTTTGACACAAATTGTATCCGTGCACCTGTGCTGGCTGTTTGATTTTCAACCTGATTCTTGCACGAGAACCGGAACAGATCCATGTGCCCGTCCCGGCTCCAGATGTCCGCTCCTGTGTCAAAAGGCGACCGGGCTGGAATCAGAAGCTGGCACAGGGCTCGGTTCTCGTTCTGCGCAGGCAATCAGGTATTACCACCCGTGAACGTCAACTACAAATGCTAACGCAATGCGCCACTAGGTTATTCACCGAACTCCAGATGTAGACACAGCCAAGACCATTACATAGTAGCTAAGTTTTTTGGTCCTCGGGATACAAGAATTTGAGAGCCCGTGCAGCACGGCTCCCCCAAGCAATTTCATCGTGTTTATGTCCCACTCCTATCATCTGCTTGACTGCCGCAGCGGGTGCAAGTTTCTTAAGGCGCGCGCTAAAAAAGTGAAAATTCTTGACGGCTAGAGCGGCGCATCCCGGAAAGCTTTCCTCCTTGTCGCCGACGTCGAGCCATAGGCGTGTACCATTAAACATGTCCAGGGGCTGACTGAGCCAGTGCGCATTCGCCCAAAAAAGGGAGGGCGACATTAGCATAAACTTAGTAAAGTAACCCGGAAATCTGCCCCCGAGGGAGAGGCTGCTTAGGGCCCCTAGCGAGGCCCCCCCGACAGCTCGGCTGCCAAGACGAGCCTCAAACTTGAGACGCCTCTCAACTGCGGGGCATATTTCACTAATAACCGACTCTTCAAACCGTCCCCCTCCGCCACCAGCCCCCCCCCTGAAGTCGGGATCTCGCAGTGCAGCGTAATCCGAAAATCGGTTCGCGTCTGATCCGATCCCTACTACCGTAAGGGGAGGAATGTAATGCATGGATATCAACTGATCTAGTGTTTCTTTTAGACCCCAATGAGACCCACGGTAGGCAGTTTTAGCCGAAAATAAATTCTGCCCATCATGCATGTACAACAGATGGTGCGACTGGAGGGGCAGTAATAAGTTCGGTGAGTAAATATAGAAACGTAAATCTCGTTCAAGTATCTTTGATCTGAAATCAAGAATCTCTATATTACTCTGCACTTGGCTGCCAAGAGTTGTTCCTTGATATGAATAGTGCATATGGTAATTCTCAGCCAATATTCAGAAGAGTGCTGCTTGGTGTAATTGGAACAGGGAGATCTAATAGGCTGAATTGCCCTCCCGTGTGAATCATAACATTTGTTGCACAGTCGCTCAATTTGTTTGCGAGGACTAGTTTTTGAGTAGCTAGGTAACACTTAAGCATGTAGTTGGGCTCAAATAACACTCCAGTCCGCGCAAATATGGTCGAGCAGAGTTGCAAGGTCTCCGCATCAAAGCGATCGTATGTGCGATACGCGATGTCGTCAAACAAGTGTAAACTACTCAGTACGACGTCAGCTGTAAACACCGGCGCGTTTGAACGCTGCAGAAAAGAGTCGACGATTAGCTTTATTGACTGTAATGCCGCTTCCTGGCTCAGCGTTAAACAAATTCCGAGTAAGTTCCATCCGAACCCACCTATTACATTCGCCACGGCAAGTCCGGCAGCTAGAGATCCGGTGCCTACGGGAAGGATGATGTTTGTTGGTGATTTAGGGGCCCCTAACTGCTCACGTAATTCCATCCCTAAACGAATAAAGCCTAATATCCCGGGGAATATGCCGTGTTCGGGCCCGATAAGTGCTGGTTTTTTATTAGTCCGTACTAACTCCGCGCAGAAGGTGTTGGCCCGGGCTTGCATTTGGTGCCAAGTGATGCCTTCACACCATACCATATGTGCGCCGCTTAAAGCAGTGAGTAAGCAGCTTCCATGTAAAGTACTAGGAATCTTGAAGGTATCACCTCCCATTAGTACATGTACTTCGAGCCCTACTTTAGCGCACGACAATGCAACGGCTTTAGTGTGGTTTGAGCGTCGACTTCCAAAGGTTACTACACAATCACAGCCTGCACTTTGGTGATAGGGGATGAGGTACTCGAGGCTTCTTAATTTATGACCGCAACCGAGCTCGTCTAGGCAATCATCTCGCTTAAGGAAAATATCGGCACCAAGAGACTCTGACAGTGCGCGGATCTTATCAAGCGGAGAGGGTGTTCGTGCGAGCGAGTAGCGGTGAAGGTCCCGACAGATTGGGTCGCTCATGGTGCTGCCTTTTGAATAAAGAGATTATTCATTGCAAGGAACGAGAGCCGACTGGCGGAGAGCGCTACGAGTGCTTGGCGCGGATGCTCAATCATTGGCTGGCCATGTAAATTAAATGACGTATTAATCAACACTGGGTACCCTTTGCGCTGTCCAAATTTATTGAGGATGTGAGGTAGCAGTGAGTCGGAGCTGTCATCAATAGTTTGCACGCGAGCAGTGCCATCAATATGAACACAACCTGGAATCTGTGATTTTCGAGAGTCTTTAACGCGGCATGTGATCATCATAAAATCACTCCCTTCTCCGTCAAAATAATCACGTACTACGCTTTTGAGTACTATGGGAGCCACAGGCCTAAACATCTCGCGGCCCTTTATCGAGTTGAGAATTTCGACAATGGAAGGCACGCCGGGATCCGCAAGAATACTACGATTGCCAAGCGCGCGATCTCCGAATTCCATTTTGCCGCGGAATATCGCTCCAATCTCGCCAGCAGCTAAGGCGTCAGCCACTTTGGATGTTAAGGCCTCGTCGGAACACTCCAAGGATCTTATCCCGGGAAACTCCTGCACGATATCTGTCACCGTTTTGTTGCTATATTCGGTACCAATAAACATACCGGGAAAGGCAACTTGTGGATTTTTTGGGATAGCCTTTGCGTTAAGAATGCATGCCGCTCCAATTGCTGTACCAGCGTCGCTTGCGGCTGGCATGAAGAATAATTTATCGAATATGTTTGACTTGACAAGGAGCCCATTCGCTACTGAGTTCATGAAAACGCCCCCCGCGAAGCAAGCATTTTTTAGTCCGGTTCGATGGCGTGCATCTTCTGCAATATGCAGTATTGCTTTCTCTAGGGCTCGCTGAAGGGAATGTGCAATGTCATGTTCTCGCGGCCCGATTTCATGCGCGGAATTTAGACGCGGACCAAATAGAGTGGTTAGGTTTGTCGCTAGGTGTAGATTCACGCGAAAGCGCCCTGCCGGGAGAAGCACTAGCAGTTTTTCAAACTCTTTACAATATTCATTTTTGCCGTATCCAGCCAATCCCATCACTTTATATTCATCGGAAAATGGCTTAAAGCCAAGGTGCTCTGTGATGAGCGAGTAGAGATGGCCGAGTGAATTAGGTAGGTTATGATTAAGAACAGTTCGTATAGTTGCGCCACGGCCCACCGATACTCGTGCGGCGGCACGCTCACCGGCGCCATCAGCTGTAATTATAACCGCTTCCTCAAAGCCGGAAAGGTAGAAAGCGGAGGCTGCGTGACATCGGTGATGATCGAAATACAAGAATGGGACTCTTTTAAGAGTGGCAGGCGAGAGTACTGAGTAAAACTCCGGACGATAACCATAATTCGTTCCCAGCAAATGCCTTACGTGCCTGGCTGAGAAGAATGCGGAGATCTCTTCCGAAAATTTAGAAAGACGTGCTCCGGTAAAGCATCCACCAAGGCTTGCCAGATGTAACCATGGCGAATATGAGAAGCCGAAGCTAAGTATTTCTTTCGAATCACGCCCAAGATGCTGTAATCCGCGTGCGAGTGAAGTCAAGGGGAGGTATGCATGATACGGATTGTAGGATTTTCCATGCTTTAGTCCCGTGAATCGCTCGTCTTCCGCCGCAAATAGTAGTTTCGAGTCTTCAATAATCGCTATAGAGGGATGTTCAAAATAACTATTTATGCCGACAAACATAGATCCTCTTGATTGTTTAAACAAAAAGCGTAAAAGACGTTAATACGCTTATAGTTCATTTAGAGCAGATTTCAAGTCCAAGTTTTATAAACGAAGATGGGGAGCAATTCTGATGGACATAGTGCAAGATGAGTTGTCCCTCGTTCGCCTACGGAGCTTAATCTTAGCAGTAGAGCGTGAGGCTGTTGCGGTTTCAGGTTACATAAACCTCGTTGCCAATGAGGCAAGCATGTCTCGCGTGGCGCGTCAATTCATGGGTAGTCAATTCGGAGAACGGTATTTCTCTGGTCCGGGTAACTCTTCTGGATTTGCAGATTTTGGTGTATTCACCGCGATGGCGATGCCTTGTGTCGATGCCTTGCTGCAGGCTGCAATAAGCGCAACAAGGCAGATGCTTGGCGCCGCAGAGGTTAACCTCAATACTCTCTCCGGCATGCACGCGATGACCTGTGTGCTTCTAGGTATCTCCGATCCGGGCGATACTATCATGACACTAAGGACTGAAGATGGTGGTCACTTTGCGACCAAGTCTGTGATCGAGCGTATCGGAAGGAAGCACGTGTTTGCCGTCCTGGATTCACAGTCAGGCCACTTTAATAGGGATGCCACGGCTGCTCTTGTTAAGATGCATTGCGTTAAAGCTTTGTATCTCGACATAATGTATTCAGTTCGGCCTTTTGATGTTAAGGCAATTCGCACTAGCTTACCCCAAGACGTTCGTCTAGTTTTCGACGCAAGCCATTTGGTAGGACTAATACTTGGTGGGGCTATCCCGTCTCCGCTTCGACAAGGAGCGGATATTCTTTGTGCAAACACACATAAGACACTGCCCGGCCCGCATAAGGGCCTAATTGCATTTCGAGAAAGGTGCTATGGTGAGCAGGTAAACCAAAGGGTTAAGTCCTTTTACTCGACAACGCACTGTCATCACACCCTCGCACTTGCAGTTGCGTTGCTTGAGATGTATCACTTCGGTGCCACCTACGCGTCGCACGTGGTTGAAAATGCAAATGCGTTAGGTCAAGCCTTGACAGACTTAGGGCTGCGTGTTCGTAGGGTGGACGATGAGTGCTTTACGAGAACGCACCAATTGCATGTTGATCTCGCACAAGGGGAGAGGTACTCCGATCTATGTGCTAAGCTAACTCGAAATCGGATTTCAGTCACTTTTACCAACGGGCTTGGCGGCGGCGTCTTTATGCGGATTGGAACGCAGGAAGTGACGCGTCGGGGAATGACTGCTCCCGATATGCAAGAGCTAGCTCGGCTTATAGGTGGAGTGATGAAGGGAAAGGATATGGAGCGTGAGGTACGCGCACTCCACGATCGTTTCCCGGAGATTCGTTACTCATTCGATCAGGACGCCTTATTCTCACAGGGTTAGGCTACGCCGCACTTGTGGATTCTAAGTGCGGCAACCAATTCTTAGTGGCCGTCCGAGTAGGCCAGCCTGCTATTGACTACGCAGCTTTCTCGATTGTGGATATAGCCGCTGCAATTCCGCAATACTTTCCGCACATCGAACATTGAATAGCCTCCGGGCCATTACCGGCGTGACTCTTTAACGCAGCGAGTGCCCCAATGGGATGCACTGCTTGCTTCCAATCACCGCGGCAGCCTCGCTCCCATCGCGCGCTTGACATCGCCATGTCCCGTTGGAGAGATGCCCCGGGGAGGGAGATTTCGCCACAGTGCGCTGCAATTTTTCCAGCGATAATGCCCTCTTCGATGTCGGCAGCTGAAGGTAGTCCAACATGTTCTGCCCGTGTAACGCAGGTAACCAAGTTTGCGCCTGCCGCAACGCCTACGGCAGCTGCTATTGCCGCAGAGATATGGTCGTAGCCCAACGCCACATCGGTTGCCATAGGCAACATGCGATATGGTGCATTGTGACAAAGCTTCTTTGCAAGCTGAATGTGGATAGGTATGTTTCCGATCGTGGCGTGGCCTATTCCTTCAATCATCACGGCAACGCCAGCGCTCTGTGCCCTTTCGACAAGCTCGCCCATTACTGTAAGTTCGTTGACGAGTAGTTCATCGAAGGCATCACACACAGTGGCCGGCCGAAATGTCGAACCCAACGCGAGAGTAGTATGATTTTGCTTGAAGATGCACAGGATATCATCGAAGTTAACGTAGTAAGGATTCTCCTCTTTCCGTTGGCACATGTAATCGGCTACAATGCCACCACCCTTGCTCGTGGTCGGAATTATTCGTGTCGATGCCCTAACTCGCTCTAGGTGTCTAAAAAGATAAGAAGCATGAACCGTAATAATGTCCAGTCCGCGTTCGGCCTGAGATCGAAGTACATCAATCGCAACGCGAGGATCGACATCTTTCATGCTGACGCATGATTCACGACATCTGGATGCGAACTCGTACACCGTAACCGTACAAATCGCAGCATCGACATTATCGATTAGTGCTTTATGATACTCTTCAATGTTTCCGTAGAAACTATTATCAACGATGCCATGCACTCCTAATTTTACGGCACGGTTAGCTTTCTCAATCTCGTTTTTAAGTAGGTGTTCATTTTGAGCACTTCCGATACCGCCAATGAGAAAAGTTGGACAACCATCACCACAGCTGATGATAGGGCGATTGCGACGGAGACTTCCGATCTCGGCAATTAGACTTCCAGGGCGTGGAAATGAATTAGGGGGCATGTTGAATTTTCCTATGTTGCCGTATAGCAGATACTGAAGCTTCTGTCGAGCAAATACATCACGCCACCTGAGGCCTTTGAATTAGTTTAGGCTTCTCGGTAGTTATTAGGAGGATACATAAAGTACATAATTCCAGACTAGAAGCGCAAGATATGGAATTTTTTGTAAGTCACCGAACCATGGAATAGGAAAAACAATCTCTTGGCTCAGGGCTAATAGTAGGGTGCACCTCCCATCTATGCAGGATCCCCTCGCGGGTAAATCCATTCTTCTCTAAGACACGACACGAAGGTTTATTATCGATGTCAACATGGGCAGCAAGTCGATAAATGGAAGGATTGTTTTTAAACCAGTCAGTAACTGTTTCAGTCGTTTCGGTGGCGAAACCTCGACCCCACATCGATCGGGCAAAACAATATCCAAAAATATAATGATCATCGGATTGCGGATGCGCACGACGAACGCCACAGCCACCAATTATTGAGCAGGTCTCTTTAAGTTCCACTACATATTCATATGCTGTCCCAGCATCGAATGCCGCGATATTAACGCTGACAAAACGATCGAGATCCTGAGCGTACTTGGCGACTGGCCATACCATGTAGCGCGCGACTTCGGGATCACTAGCATACGAGTTGAAAATTAACACCGCATCGCCGCTTTGCATGCGTCGTAACAATAACCGCTCAGTTTCAATACAGTTTTCTGCCAATGGCATAATAGTTAGTTTCGGTAATCGGATAAGTCGGCGGCATCTTACCACATATTAATAAAATGATGAAAGTAAACGATCACACACCTAGAGCTTTATGGCTTCTACATTTGAGACATTGAACATATCCAATATCTTTTGCCGCTAGGACACTTCAGATATGCTCTTACTTAATACTGTAACATTTTATACCAATGTGTTGCCTTTGTCCCTCGAATTATCTGATTGCGCATGTCGCGCTGAAACCCTTGACCCCCTTGTCTACAGTACGCTACCAGTACTTAGTGAACAGTCACACTCCTCGTTTTAAGTCGCTAGGACTATGGCATGCTCGGTGTCATCTTAACTACCTGGCCTACTAATAACTAAACCACTACCGGCTGAAGCCGGGCGGACCAACTAGGTAGAACGATTTACTTAGTCCTGGTGCTGGTCATGGTCCTGATTCTTGGACCTGACCATGACCAGCACCAGGTCGGAAATTACCCCGCTGAAGCACTTCCGGCTAAAGCCGAAGGTTTATAACCTGTAAGATGGAACAATCAAAGTGGGGCGAGATTATATTGCGCACAACAGTGCAGATAGGCTATTAGAAAAGCCATGAGTCATAATTAGGAGGTTACTTCCATGGCCGCACTACATCAACATATATCATCACGGGGGAATGAAACCGGTGACCACGCCCCGTTACAAAGACCAATGCCGTTGCGTGAGTTCCTCTTTCATCGCCTTCCCCGGTTATCCTTGGTTGGCGCGTCCGTGGTGGGTATCGCAGGCACTCTTGGTTGTGAGATGAAAAATGATTCCCCCCTGTCCAGTACCACCGAGGAGATCCTACGCTCTCCACAAGACTGGCTAGGGAAGCGGATCGAAATAAACGTAAATAAGGTAGGCACCCGTATAATTGCAAGCAGTTCAATAGGTTGAGCAGATAAGCTTAAAGTGACTTGAAGCTGGCATTAAGCCTAAGTGTAGAACTTGGCTAGAGCAGGGACAAGGTGCGTTTTGTGGAGCTGATAGAGG
>CAIXSY010000226.1 GCA_903922175.1 uncultured delta proteobacterium
GGGAACTTAAAAGAGCAGTTAGACAGAGCGGCATCCAGCGTGGTTCTGAATTTGGCCGAGGGCAGAGGCCGCGGGACGAAAGCTGACCAGAAAAGATTCTTTCAAATCGCCATGGGGTCAGTCCGAGAGTGCCAGGCCATTTTGGACCTAAGCCTAAGCCAGAGCGCTGTCGCCATAAGTTCGCTTGACCGTCTGGCGGCTAATCTCTTTTGCCTAATCCGGAGTATGGCCTGAGGGCCAAGGGCCATCGCGCCAAGGGTGCTCTAAGATCCTGCTGAATCGGGTAGGAAGAGTGATGGCTATTCTACCCCCGGCCCTTCGACTCACTGCGTTCGCTCAGGGTCTAAAGTAAACTGTCATGAGCGAGCGACATGTCCTGAGCTTGTCGAAGGAAGCGAGTCGAATAAAGGGACAACATAGTCAAACCGGAGGTTTGTCCAAAATATATTTAACGCTCGCATTTCATCAAAAGCTGTCGGGATTTTCCAAATTTCAAATGTGTTTGGCTAGAATCTCACTTCGAAAATGCAACTCATTTAGTACACGTTTCAAGAGTCAAGAAATCTAGCGAATCGCCCTAAATATGCGCGAGAAGAAATCAGGATCCCATGTCCAATAGACAAGAAGTGCTCGCCCCTTGACCCTTCCAACTTCAAGAAAGTGATCGCTCCAGTAGCGTGCGTCTTTAGACTCGTCGCGGTTATCGCCGAGAAGAAAGATGCGCCCTGGCGGCACCGTTGCCGGTCCGAACAGGCCTTCGGGCGTGCCGCCCCTCGACCAGCGTGCGTAGGGTTCCTCCAGCGGTTTACCGTCAATGAACACGGTCCGATCTCTCACTTCAACCGTTTCCCCTGGCAGGGCGATGACGCGTTTGATTAGGTTTATAGCGGACTCGTCCTCGGCGCTGTCAGTCTCGTCGGGACGGGTAAAGACCACGACATCTCCACGATCTGGAGAAGAGTACTGCCAGAGGGTGTATGTAAAAAATGGCAGACGAAGTCCATAGGATAGCTTACTGACGAGAATATGATCGGTGATTTTAAGGGTCGGGATCATCGATCCCGAAGGGATCTTAAAGGGCTCAATCAGAGAGCCTCGAATTAGGATCACCAAGCCAATAATTACGATAATGGTCTTGATAAATGAGAGCACCTCCAGAACCTCCTTCTTCCCCCAGAAGGAAGGCGTTGGAGGGGCGGACGAGGTGCCTGACCGTGTGGTTGCGTCGTTTTGCATTAGGCGATATCTTAGTATTTTCGCGGGGAAATGACAAGTTAGAGGTCCCGTCCTGAGATGCCTCCGTGCTTCGGGCGGCAGTGGGGCCATGGGACGGGACCTAAGAGAAAAGGTAACTGCTCGCCCTCTCGTCAAGCAGTACGTATATTCTTAACAAAATGACCATTTCTAGAACCGATGACGCTGACGTCCAAGGTCTAACGTCGACGTTTCACGTCCGGCTGTCCCGTCCCTAAACTGCAAATTAACTCATTCAAGAGGACTTTGATCCTCATCTTAACCGTGTGCCCGTGACCTGACGCTCCGATAGATCGTTAAGCCATGCGGCCTCAGGTGAAAATTGATAGACTCTCTTGATAGCGGATCCGGAATAATCATCAACGGACATGGTTTGTGCCTCGCTCCCATAAAGCAGCTGCAGCTTCGGTGCAATGGTGCTCACCTGATCGAGCTCCGTGGCAACGCCACTCGAATAAAGGCACCTGCGATTGTTGTCGCCGCGTTTCCTCGTCGAATCGTAGAGTGTTACAAAAATGTTATGACGGCTCCTTATGTTAATCGAATGTTCGGCCTGTATCCAGGAAGACCAATAGAAATTCAGCTGCTCGTCAAACTTGGCATAGACGGGCGTATTCCAGGGTAATCCATCGGGAGTTACTGAAGCTACATTAATATATTGAATTGAGTTAAGAAGCTCTTTTGCTCTATCGATCAGCTCGTGTGTCATAGGGTAGCTAGAGCCTGTCCGGAAAGACCCTGTTTTCGAAAAGCTACTTTTCTTGAGGTGAAAATAGGCAAGAAATTAATAAAATCACCCGCGACGGGACGAAACAGACGGCAGCGGAAGCCGCCGCCGTCAGTTTTCCAGATGAATTGATACACGACCGCCGTGAGTCAGCGAAGATAGTTTAAATATTCGCCTTAAGCTGCGAGAGCCTGAGGCAGCTGCCGCGCCAGCGGCAGGCGTGCGAGCACCCAGAGATTATGCA
>CAIXSY010000227.1 GCA_903922175.1 uncultured delta proteobacterium
ACTGGAACTGTTCCCGATTCCTGCCCCTGCCCCTTATCCTCTTGATTGGAATAGGAAAAGGAGCGGGAGCAGGAATCAGGAGCGGTTCAAGTGCAAGTTCAAGCAATTTGCCTTTGCCCGGGGTTATTGAGTAGATACAAAGTTTTTGTAGCTGCTCGTTCCCCCCTGGCGCCCCGTGCACGTGCACGGGAAAAACCTCTACTCAGACATAATAAGCAATTACCATCACCCGAGGTAACCCACTGAAATATATACTCAAAATTCCCATTCTACCCGCTCCCAGCATTGTCACGTAACACCTGAGCAAGGATTAAAAGCAGCTACCACCTCCCAACCAAACACCCCTACTACGCCACTCACCACCCATTTGTGACAGATGCTTGTCACACTTGTCCTCCAGTGTTCGTATAGCTCTATGTCACCTGCACGAAATCCGAACGACGAGGAACTTATGCTGGCGTATCAAGCCGGGGACTATCTCTCTTTTGAGGAGCTTTTTCGGCGCCATTCTGGGCGCGTCTACGGCTTTCTTTCAACTCGCGTTCAGCAGCAGAACATCGTTGATGATCTACTACAGGAGACCTTCACCAAGTTGCACCGCTCACGAGGGCGCTACGACCCACGTCTTCCATTTTTGCCGTGGCTCTTTACGATATGCCGCAACGTTCTCCTCGACAACATACGCGCCAGACGACGAAGCCGCGAGGATCTCGTGACCACACTTCCCGAGCAAAGCACCTCCTTCCCTGAAGAGTCACCCAATCTGATTAAGAGCATCTCGGCCGAAGCTGAGCTATCCAGCTCCGAGGAGGATCTACTTGGTCTTCGGTTTCGCGATGATCTTACCTACCAAGAGATTGCGGCCCGACTGGAAACCTCTCCCGCTAATGCAAGGCAGCTTCTTAGCCGCTTGGTTCGCCGCCTACGCACGGTATTAGGGAGGGCAAAATGACTCAAGATTTTTCGGAATGGAAAAAAGACCTCTGCGCTTTTCTTAAGACCTCGGACAAGCCTCTGCCCCCGAAACTCGGCGAGAGCATTCGACGCGACATAGCGCTCGAGCTTAACCCCAAGCCATGGTTTGTGTTTCTAAAGCTCGTTATTATTGTTGCCTTCGCCGGTGGCACATCGTTGATCTTTTGCCCACAGTTTGGTCTTAGCCTAACCCATAACAAGATGGGAATGATGCACTACTTTATGCTCCTCGGGCCACATTTTTGCATGGCCGCATGCGGAGCAGTGTTCCTTGGATCGGGAGGACTCCTTGCCGGTCTAGCCATGACGCCGGCTGAATTAGCGCTCGTACGCCGTAGGCGCGTGCTCTACCTACCTGCGATCGCCGCCTGCAGTCTGGCTCTTCTCGTCTGCGCCGGAGCACAGGTGCTGCTTGCCTTCGGCGCTCTATGGATACTCGGATCTGCTATCGGAGCAACCCTGCTCATTGAGCTTGGCGCTCGGGTGCGCCTAACTGGGGCGCGACTTTTGGCATAAATACACTGCGCGCTAAAGTTCTAAGTTTTATTCTTCAGCCATGTCCATGAAGATGAACTTTTCGGTTATTAAATCCAAGCTCGCCTCTTATCGCACGATGACCGGCTCGTTGTCGTACCAAGGTGAGACATTTGATATAACCTGCGCGGGAACCCGATAGGGAAACTCTGCCCTACCTGCTAGGAAGGCTAGTCAACCTTCCTGGCCTTTTCGCACAACAGCGACCCAAGGACGAGCAGCCCCAAACTGACGAGAAACGAAGCCCTAAACATCTCGTATTCTCCAAGAACCAGGGCGGCTAGCTAACCCGAGGGAAAGTATCGGCAGGAAGAAAACAAGAGCTGCTACTTTGGCCATAGAGGCTTTCTCATCGGCGGCGTGCTGATTCGCACGGGTCCAGCAGAGGTCACCAAGGCCGTCGATGATGATACCATTGTAGGCGCCATAACCAAACTGCATGAGTGTCAGTGAAGTTATATTCCAAAGCTCTCCAGTAAAAAGACAGATCACAAGAGAGCCGATCCAAGATGCAAATACTGAATTAAAGAGAAACGAAAATCTTTCCTCCTCTGGAACTGTGCTAGAAAAAGCTCCGAAAAGTCCATACGAAGCTCCAGCACCTAAGCCCTACAGCAGCCCTGAAATAGAAATCTGAGATAGCGAACCAGATTCGCCTCCTACATACACCAGCGCCACCGCCATAAAACCACAGGCGCGCCCCAGTGCCTCGAATAGACGCTGATACCAGCCTTTAATGAAATGACTAAAGAGCAGATCGGTAAAAATAACCGTAAAAACCGGCCAGGTATAGTTGAGAAGTCCAGCTACGGCTGTAGATGGCAGTGTTCGAAAGGCCTGCAAAAAGCAGAGGTAGTAAATGAGTGAACCGTTAACTCCATACAGGGCATAGGATGGCCGGAACATAATCTGCCTTCGCTGAGGGGATAGACACCACAAGACGACGAAGAACGCCAGCGCGCACGATGTCGTAAGAAAAAGGCCAAGCGATGTGCTACATTCAGAGAGGAGCTTTCCGGCTATTACCCCCGTGCTCCATATGCCTATGGTTATCAGGGCAAGATTTCGCGCACGCATAATAATAGCGAGGGTACGTGAATCGCATCTCCGAGGCAACTCCGACTTGAGGCCATCTATGCAGGTCCTGCCATGGGAAGTTTTTCCTGGGGGCGCCGGCACCTATTTTATTACCTCACTATGTGCTAGAAACTTCATCGAAGTTTCTATGTGGCACGCATTCTCCGAAGCATTTTGGGATAGCCTTGCAGCACTACCATGGCTGCTGTTGATCTATGTGCTCTTCGAGTTCATCGAGGCCCGCTACGAGGGGCTGCTTAAGAAATTTGTCGCCGGATCGCAAGGGATGGGACCTCTCGTGGGAGCGCTCCTCGGGTGCCTCCCTCAGTGTGGCTTCTCGATGGTAGCAAGCGCCCTGTACTGCCACCGCAACATCACTCTCGGAACACTCCTGGCGGTGTACCTATCCACCTCGGACGAAGCGGTCCCCGTTATTCTTGCGCAGCCCGACAAGATCGGAGTCTTGGCCCCGCTCCTCTTTTCGAAGGTTGTTATCGCCATGATAGCGGGATTCGCCGTTGATCTGTTTTCGGCGCGCTTTGGGGGCGCCTCGTCTAACGCGCATACCTCGGATTGCCTGTGCGTCGTTGACGCGCATTGCTGTGGCCACAAGCACGATCACTCTAATCCTCCATGGAAGGTAATCCTCCTCTCTCCAGCTATTCATGCATTACAGATCTCTCTTTTCATCCTCGGCGTATCCTTCGCCCTCAATATCTTCGTGCACGAAGTTGGAGATGCCGCCATCGCCAGCGCTCTGCTTGGAAACTCCGTACTCCAACCACTTATCATGGTCATTGTCGGCCTGATCCCAAATTGTGCGGCGTCCGTTGTGATAACTCAGCTCTTACTCAAGGGAAGCATCAGCTTCGGCTCAGCCGTGGCGGGGCTCAGCTCTAGTGCCGGACTGGGCCTTATCGTCCTCGTAAAGGAGATCCCAACGCTCGGGGAGGCCATTCGAATCATCGTGCTTCTTGCGAGTATCAGTTTTTTGGCAGGCGTAATCCTTAATCAGTTTGTATAGCTTCCTTAGCTGCAGCTCTCTGCGAGCGGCAGAAGGCTGATAGCGGCTTACAGAAGGCAGGTAGAGTTAGTTCAACACCAGGGCAATTGCATGGGGAATAACTTACCGTTCTAAGATATTGCAGCAGAACCGCCATATATTAGTTTAACGCGAAGGAACGAAGGA
>CAIXSY010000228.1 GCA_903922175.1 uncultured delta proteobacterium
GCCTTCGTTCCTTCGCGTTAAAAATATTCCTGACCGACAAAATGCTAAGCATTCTGGCTAGTTCAAATGCGATTACCCTGCACAGCTAGGGCTGTGGCCTGGGTAAATGGCGGTTCCCAAGGGAAAGGTTTGCGCTATTTCACGCCAGCGGCGCCGCCAGGCGCCGCTCGATCGAGTATCACCCACCGCCCCACCGTCGCCACGGGCTTAAAACCACCGACGGGTTGCGCTTCGAGACGCTTTAATTCTTTTTTGGTCAGAACGACGATGCCGTTTTGGGGGAGCGGGGATAGATCAGGCCCCATCTTTGAAATCGAGACAGCCCCCGGCGAGGCGACGCTGTAAAACTGCGCCGAGTAGGGAAGCTTCTCTCCGAAAACGATCGAGGTCGGAGATGCATAATGTGCCTCCACATAACGCAGGAGAGATCGCGTCGAGCTTGCCCCATCGATGGTCTTGCGAAAAGCAAGGATGCCAAGCAGTAATACCGTGATAATGAAAAAACTAACCACGAGTATGGTTTGCTGGCAGAGTAGTGTTCTCTCCTTTACACCGCGCCAGATGAGGTAGGCAAGTAAGACAAAACTAACGAGGCACAAGACGATCTCGATCGGCGACTGGGCGGCAAAAATCGTCAGGACACTCGCGCTCGCGGCACATACTGCCGCAACGAGCCAAAGCCAAACGGGAACGGTGCGGCAGGACAGCGCCGATGGATCAGGCCGATGCTCTACCAGTCCGGCAAGAAGCAGCGCCATGGCGGGAAAGCTCGGAACAGCATACGAAAATATTACCGAGCGCGCCGGTGTAAAAAACAGCAGCGGCACAATTGCCCAGCAAGCGCTATAGCCGATGAAGAGGAGCGCCGGATCGGCCTCGGATCGAGCACGCCAACCACGCCACAACTTTAGCCGCCCTAAGAAGCCAAGCCCCCAGACGCTCCAGGGCAGCATCCCCACAAAGACAAAGAGCCAGATCGCCCCGCGGAAGATGGGGTGCGCTGAGCCATAGAGATCGCCGTAGTTAGGCGAGATAAAGCGCATCAGGTTCTCTTGCACAAAAAAGTACTGCAGGAGCCCAGGCGAACGCTGCTCGGCGAAAACGAACCAGGGCACACTCAATGCTAAAAACAGAGCTGTCCCCCACCCCCACGGCATCTTCCTTAAAACGCTCCAACGACCACTGACGACGAAAAACAGACCAAGCGACGCTCCGATAAAAGCCAGCGCGACGGGCCCTTTGGTGAGCATGCCCAACGCTGCAAAGCCGAAAAATGCAAATCCCCACAAACGCTCACTCCTCCCACTTTGCGGCGTAAGCGCCGCCAAGGCAAAGGCCACCATCGCTCCGCAGCACGCCAGACACAGGGTCATGTCAAGCATGCAGGCTCCGGAGAGGAGGATAAAGGTCGCCGAAGAGAACAGTATGGCCGCGCCCA
This sequence comes from uncultured delta proteobacterium, assembly GCA_903922175.1. Taxonomy (GTDB): domain Bacteria; phylum Bdellovibrionota_C; class UBA2361; order UBA2361; family CAIXSY01; genus CAIXSY01. Next base: position 1,439 of record CAIXSY010000228.1, read on the forward strand.
AAAGCCCTGCCTGCAAGGAGAGGAAACGCACCGAAGCCACTCCAACCAAGAGAAGAACGCAGAGCCCGGCGATAAAACTGGGTAAACGCGCGGCAAACTCGGTAAAGCCAAAGACTTTAAAAGATGCCGCCACGAGCCAGAAATGAAGCGGCGGCTTTCCCCAAAAGGCCTCGACCCCTTCCCCGCGATCGATCATCGGCACGAGCCATTCAGCTGAGGTTACCATGCGCTGCCCAATACCGGCGTAGCGCGACTCACTCGGATCACTTAAGCCCGGTGTTCCAAGTGCCGCAGCACGTAAAAGTATGAGTAAAAGTAAGACCGCAATGTCGAAACGTAGCTGCGCCCATTTCGAATTAGCTACTGGACCATCAATATCGTTCACCACATCATCGCTCACAACATCCCCAATAGCTGGCGCAAGGCCTGGTAAAAATCACCCGTCAGAAATTGGAGGCGCTCAACGAGGAGCGCCATGCGCGCCATCACCGTCGAGCCGAAAAAGGCTCCAAAACAGACCATCATCAGCCACCGTCCGGCGTAGGAGAACCTATGCAGCACGCCGGATGAGGTTTTCTTAAAGGAGAAGAAAAAGTAGTGCATGACGGCGAGCAGCGTAAAGACAAAGACACAGTTTGTGGCGCTGCTTCCCCAATCAATCTGCCACAATGCTGCCGGCTCCGTTGCCACCTGGGTGAAGACAACGAGTGGCTTAAAACTACTCGTGATCTGCGGCATCATCTCGGTAAAAAATCCGTCAAAGGCCATGCCGCCGCTTACGCCGAGTGAAAAACCGATGACAAGCTTCGCTAGCCATGAGTGTTTCGTGGAGTAGATGAAGTAGTACAACAATCCGAACGCCATCGGCAAAAGAAAGAGTAGCTGGCTGCGATCGTACACACCCGACATGCTGCCGTCCGGATACTGGATGATATCGAGACCACAGAGCGGAACGAGCACCATCGGATAAAGAAAACTTTTAATTCCACCGACGATGCCAAACCCCGTGGCGATACCGATAAAGAGATGCTCAAAGAGACGGTAGAACGGATTCTCCCTAATCAGGAAGCTAAAGATCGCCAGCGTGCCCACACCGCCCAAAAGGATAGTCGCGATCTGCCAGTAGTCGAGTGTTCGTTCCATCGCTACCCCTGCCTACGCGCTTGAATAAAGGCCATAACATTACCGAAAACCACAAGGAGGATTATTAAAAGCTGCGCCACGCCTAATCCCGTGTTGATCGTCAAGGCATCGTCCTTGCCGCGGAATGGATACTGCTTGCGCAACAGCTCCGAGTACCAGGCCGCCCCCGCCACCCCTTCGAGTAATCCTACGATCTGCCCCGAGTCGAGGTAGGTATAGGCTTTGGGAATAGTTATCGAGGTGCAGCCATGAACGAAGAGTGGCCGGAATTTCTCACTCTTTAGAAATTGAATATAGGACTCAAACGTCCCGGTAAGACTCGTAAATTGGGCAAAGAGTTTGACGTTTTCTAGGTTGTGTACTTTATTAAAAGCTGGCAGATCGGCCAAATTATTACCATGATCATCTTTTTTGAAATACTTGACCAGGTCCTCAGACTCGGCCATGGCCTGAATCATCACCGCGGGGTTAAGTTTTAGTCCAAGGTTGACCCAGTCCTTTCCATACTCCCAACGCTCGGATGGATTTTCACGCATTAGGCGTTTAGCAACCTCGCTAGGCACCGAATCAAGGAAGGTCTGGGCTAAAATATACTGCGAGTACATAGCAAAAGGGATGCGGCGTCTAAGCAGATGCTCTACTACCGCCTCGGCCTGGGGCTTATTTTCAGCCATCGAATTTGGCCCGAAGTCGAGTGCCACAACGGCGATGTCCCCCGCAGATGGGTGGAGGTCCTCAATTACCTGATAGAGCCTCTCCGCTGCCATCATCCGCGCCGGTTTGACGACAACTCCTAATACAAGCGGCAAGATGAGCGCGAGCAGCACCAAGATGTAGATCAGGCGACGATCGAGATTGTAGATGTCGAACTTCATCTCTTGCCCTTCTCTTTCTCTGCGAATGAGCCCGATTCGATCGAAAGCCACATCCTAAAGGCCATCACCAGCGCCGCAACTTCAGCCCCGATACTGATGGCGCGAAAGGCAGCGCTATTGGGCACGGTGAGGAGCCAGAGGCGAACTTTGGGAAAAACGCTTTGCAAATACACCCCCCACTCGCCACTACCAAAGAGAGCAAAGGGGATCTGGCCGAGGATCACTAAAAGCGCTGCGCCCATCATCAGGGCGGATTCGAAGGACTTAATGCGGAAGGCGCGGTAGGCGGCCGAGGCGATATAAAAACCGAGCAACGAAAACATGGCCGAGCCCAAGGCCACAAAGATGCCATCGAAAAAGAGCGAATACATATGCTTGGCCAGGCTAAACTCGTAGCGCGCATTAAGCAAAGTGCGCGTTTTGGCACCGACCTCACCAAGGGTTGCGGCCAAAGAGATGTTAGCCTCGAAATGCGGTGGATCACTCGGGGCCAGCTCCAGGCGCGGCAACTCCTTCTCTAAGGCGACAACGGCGTCTTGTAGCTCAGCGCGCTCATACGGCAGCACTTCCTTTTTCTGCTCCTTGAGGAGATCTCGAAGCTGCGGCAGCGTCGCGCTAATGGCATCGGTCAGCTTGCGGTTACGCTCATAGTACGGCAGGACTCCCGCTTTCTTGCTCTCAGCTTCGTCTCTAATCACCTTGGCGAAATCGCGCAGTACAAAGAACTGTTCCGAAGTCTGGGAGGTGCGCAGCAAAACGATCCAGTTGTAGGTGCTCAGTGCAAGCATCAGCCCTAATCCAGCAAGCAGGGCCACGCTATAGATCCACCCCTTCCTGGCAAACAGAATCACGCTGCCGTGTCCGATCAGCAGGTTGAGCAGCCCAAGCCCAAGCGCCATCGCCCCCATGGCGGTGAGCGCCACCGAGGCCTGGTCATTATACTTGCCCAGCTCAACGGTCGCACCACCAACGACAAACGTCTTCGGTAGAACGAACTTAAGAAAGAAATATATTCCTCCCAGAAAGGTGAAGCCACGAATAAGGAGGGTGCGATAATTCATTGAAACTTATTATTAAAAAACTTAAACCAATCATCCCAAGAGGTATAGATCAAAGACGCCGGCGAAAAGGCGCCTGGCGCGTGCTGCAGAGAAGCTATAGTAGCGCAGATGACCCCGATAATTATCAGCCCAAAGATACAGAGCTTGGCCCGATCCTGACCACACAGGCTGCCAAGCAACACCGGCTCGCGGGTAAGATAGGCTGAAGCGGCAAAAAGCTCCTCGCCGATTAGTGTATAGTCACAAGCCGAGATAAAAAAGGCCACCTGCTCTGGACTTGTCGTTGCCGCTACCTGCATCGCTCCGACCTGTTGCCCAGCCTCGGCCAGCACAAGCGACTCGGCGGCGAAGTATCCAAAGAGAAAGGCGCTTCCCACCTGTTCGCGCTGCACAAGCCCGATATAGCCCGCCGCATAGGCGAACTGTTCATCCGATAGGTAAACGATATTTTTAGGGTCAAAGGAGCTTAGCTTTCCTTGGCTGCGATAGGCATCGCGCGCCGCCTCTTCGGTAATGGCCATCACATCGGGCGCGTTCTGCGGCAGAAAGAGCTTGGTCTTAAACATCGCCGCCTTCTTAGCGACGTAGTGCAGTACGCCCAGACAGGCGTAGAGAATCGGACTAATTCCGGTCAATCCGGTGCTAAAGACAATCGGACGGCCCAACTCGGCACAGCGCCCAGCGGCCTCATCGATGGCGTCGATACCGGGGATGCGGCGCACGAAGAGCTCTCGGCCGCGCCGCGCTTCACGAATGAAGTACAGCACCGGCGCGATAATCAGCAGCATGATTACCAGCACCCCGGGGGTGGCATGTTCAATGACGGGCAGCGGTTCCACGGGCTCGGCTCTCAATTAACGTAATTAACAGTTCGACATTGGCTCGCGATTTAAGCAGATCGAGTAGGGCGTGGCAACGCTGCGTCCCGACCAGCAGGGCAAACAGAGGCGCAGAGACCTGCGCAGCTGCGTAGGCTAGGGTTGTCAGCGGCTTGTACATCTCCAGAAAAAACACCGCTGGAACTTCGAAGCGACGCTTGGCGATCTGATCCGCAAAGCAGGCCAACAGCTCCCCCGAGCCCTCATCCTCGTACTTACCCTCGATCTCGCTCAAAGCTCACCCCCTTTTCCTTTTCTAGCTGGAGGCGCTGACGGCGCACGCGTAGCAGCTCTCGTTGCAACTCATCATAGTCATCGTTGCGGGTTTGCTCAATAATCGATAATTTTCGCTGCAGATCGCCCTCTGCATGCGACTTGCGCGAGAACTCCTGTGACTCGGCGTTCTTGGCAGCCTCGGCCAGCTCCGCCAGCTGCCGTGTTAACTCGCCCTCGCGCAGAGGATAATTCTTCGGCTGGGGTCGCTGGCGCGCAATCTTTACAAAATCACGCATATGTTCCAAATCGCGCTCCAGCGACGTCATACTCATCCTAGTGCGCTCGATCTCGTCTTTCACCTCGATAATACGCCCAAGATTGCCGATCACGCTGGCGTCTTCGCGGAGACGCTGCAAACTATCCTTTTGCGCGGTAAGCTGAATCTGCCAACTCTTCAGCGTTTCCTTCTTCTGCAGCAGACGATCGCGCAAGTCATCTGCCGAGATAATTTCGGGTGTCTCAGCCGTCAACTCCACGCTTACTTGGGGATCAAAGAAGAACTGCCGTGCCTTGCCTAAGACAAGGAGCACATAGCGCACCTTTTTGCATCCCGCTGGTGGATGAAGCAAAGCCCCCACAATCCACTTATGCGGCGCCGCCTCCCCGCCTTCACTACCAAGGGCCGGAAGAACTATTCCAGCCAGACGCCGTGGCATTTCGCCGCTAAAATCGACGAAAAAAACAGCGCGCTCAGGAGTAAAATTAAGCTCAAGGGTACGATTAAGAACAAAGCTCAGGCTGCCCTCCGCCAGGGCACGGTCAAATGAAAAGACCGCGGGCGGCACGGATTTTTCAAGACTAGCGGCTGTCTGGGCATGGCCTGCACTCAGGAACAGCTCGCCTGCCAGCATAACGACAGCGCAAAGTACGGACAAGCAGCGTCGCCGCCCAGTTCGAACGTAATCCACTGTTCCTCGGACGTAGCGATCCATGACTGGGTACTCCTTACGGCATCTCTTCATCCACACCTGCCAATTCATCCGCTGCGGCCCCATGAGTAAGATCCTCGATCTTGGCATGCTCAGCGGCGATCACTCGTTTCAATGCCAAGATCTTCTCCCCTCTCTCAAGAGCCTGTTCAAGATCCTCGGGAGACTGGTTCTGAGAGGATTTAAGCATCGAATCAATCCAGCGTCCCTCACGCTCCAAAGACTCACGCGAAAGAGCGACAAGCTTTCCTATACCGGGAAGCTTCTGCGAGATGCGCAGCGTCTCCTCGAGTTTGCGCGCCTCATCCTGCCTAACTTTAAAAGCTTGCTGGGCTTTCTTGAGATCCTCCTGAATGGCGAGATATTTCTCATTGGCCTTGGTCTTGAGACGCTCGCCCTCAGTGACAAACGCCGTCAGCTTTTCAATCTCCCTACGCTGCGCTGGCACCACAGTCTCGGCGTCGCCTATCTTGACCTCTATGTCCGTCAGCTCAGCGCGAAGGAGCAGCCAAAGCTTTAGCTGCTTGAGTGCTTCCTCATCGAGGGCCAAAGAATCTGACGGGACGCGGATCATCTCCCACGTGCCTTTGTACTCGGGGCCTGAAATCTTCCCCTGAAACTTAGATGGTTCGATCTGTTTTCCAGTAAGCGTGAAGCGGCCGCCATCGCCCTTAAGCACGAGGGGTAAGATCTGCCCTTCACTCCCCACAGGCACGCCACTGACAAGCTGCGGCATCCAACCACTATGCAAGACAACAACGAGATACTCATCACTCCCCTCGCTCCGCTCAACATAGAAATTGAGCTTGCTTTGCGTACGCGGCACAGGTTCTTGGCCGACGGTACCGGAGATCGTCCCCATATAGCTCCCCGGCTCAAGGTGAGGGAAACGGCGCGACCACTCGGCGAACAGAAGGTAACTAACGGTGAGAAGGCCCAAAAGCAGGATGATTGAAATAAGATAGGCGACACGAGCTTTGCCGACGCTGCCACGACTGTGACCAACGAGCGAGAGCATCTTTGGGTAACAACGCTTATCCATGGTAATACCAAAATGATGTAACTGCTCAATAAGTGTGGGTAATTCTAAATCTTGAACATGAACTGGAACTGTTCCCGATTCCTGCTCCTGCCCCTTATCCTCTTGATTGGAATAGGAAAAGGAGCAGGGGCAGGAATCAGGAGC
>CAIXSY010000229.1 GCA_903922175.1 uncultured delta proteobacterium
ATTTTACGCATTAGGTGAACTTCCGGGTGGGGGGAGGAAAGGCTACCACGAAACAAAAAAGGTGAAGCAAGATTGTAATTTCGCCTCACCCGTATAGTTCACTCACGACGGCGCTCAGGGTGCCTCTTGGCAGAGCCCTATCCTCCGGATGAGCATGCCTAGCATATCAAGCTCGTAGGGCTTTCTCCAGCTCGCTCTAGACCACGCGCTATCCCCACCCGGCAGTTCCCTAATGCGTAAAATCCTGGGGGTTTGGGGGCAACGCCCCCATTAAATATAAAAAATATCTCTCTTTTGACCCACAGATTCTGCGGAAGAGCCATGCGTTCTACGAGGCTTCGCCGAGATAGTACATTGACCCTATTGTTAGATTATTTAGTTGACAGTGTACTAGGTGAGCGACTTCATATCGATGACAAAGCGGTAACGAACGTCGCCCTTGAGCATACGTTCGTAAGCGTTGTCGATCTGATTGATCGGAATAAGCTCCACCTCGGCAGCGACACCTTTTGCCGCACAAAAATCGAGCATCTCCTGAGTCTCGCGGATGCCGCCAATCAAGGATCCGGCGATAGATCGGCGCTTAAGGATTAGTGGAAAGGCGTGGAACGGCTCGGGCTTATCTGGGGCTCCAACCATAACCATCGTCGCATCGCGCTTGAGAAGTTCGATAAACTTTGGCAGTCCATGCGCCGTCGAAATTGTATTGATGATCAGGTCGAAGTGACAGGCATATTTTTTTAGGTTCTCATCGATGGAGGTGACGACGTAATCGTGTGCGCCCAGTCGCGTCGCGTCTCCACGTTTCTTGTCGCTAGAGCTGAGTACGGTAACTTCAGCCCCCATGGCGGCAGCTAATTTAACGGCCATATGTCCGAGACCACCAAGCCCAAGGACCCCAATACGTTGACCTGGCCCGACCTTCCAGTGGCGTAGCGGAGAGTAGGTGGTGATACCAGCGCATAGCAGTGGTGCGGCCTGGGTAATCGGAATCTTGGGTGAGATGGAGAGTACAAAATCTTCTCGTGTTACGATCTTGTTGGAATAGCCACCGTAGGTGATCGTTTTACCGTCTTTCTCATACGCGCCGTAAGTGAATACTAAGGGGCCATCACAAAACTGCTCCAAGCCATCTTTGCAGGAAGGGCAGCTACCGCAGGAATCCACCAAGCAGCCGACACCAACACAGTCTCCAACCTTGAACTTCTTAACCGACGATCCAACCTGCTCGACCATCCCGATAATCTCGTGTCCAGGAACCATCGGGAAAAGGCCCTCCCCCCATTCATTACGCACCTTGTGCAGGTCTGAGTGGCATACGCCGCAGTAGCGGATGTCGATCAGCACATCATGCGGGCCGGGAGTACGGCGTTCAAACTGGTAAGGCTCGAGGGGAGCGTGGGCGGCTTTGGCTGCGTATCCTTTGACTGGGATCATCTTAGTTCTCCGTGATTTATAGTGAGACGATTTTAGCTATTCCGCCAATGGAGCGCCAGGGATATTACGTGCTCAAAAAAAGGTCCCGTCCTGAGATAAGTATACACATCAGGAGGCAGTGGTACTATGGGACGGGACCTAAGAAGAAAGACAGTAAGGGTGGCAAAACAGTAAAGTGAAGCGTTGAAACGCCAAGTAGTGTTAGAGTACGAGTGCGGAGAAAGCAGCGCACGGGAGTTGGTAGAGCAATACGGGATTTGGTGCACGAGCTTTTTCCCTCAGGGACTGCGCGCGCGCAGTCCCTGAAAAAGAGCAGCCAGGGGGAGTCCGCAGTAAATCGGGTAGCGCCCCGGAATTTCCTTAAGCCCCTTCAACCTCGAATCCTAACGCCCTAGCCGCCGTGCCCAACTGGGCGTCGTGGGTTAAAAATACTACCTGTTCCTCCCGCCCCTGAGTCCAAAGCATGGCGCTGGCAAGATGAATGGCATCTAAAGTACGGACAGTGGTGGGAAACGGCTGACTAGCCATCCCCAGCAGCAAAGGCGTTACACGCACGAACTCGACTGAGGCACAAACCTGGTGCAGCTCTTGCTGCAA
>CAIXSY010000230.1 GCA_903922175.1 uncultured delta proteobacterium
CCCGCTGCCGACGCTTCTTGCCCTTCTCGTAAAGATAGGGCTTCAATTGAGGTGCTTCCTTTTTGATCCATCGGTAAATCGTTGTGTAACAGACCTTCTTGCCAATCTCCGCCTCCATCGTCCCCGCTATCGCCGCAGGGCCTACCTGCGCTATCAGCTTATCCACGATGTGCCCGCGTACTTCCAATAGCTTGATACTGCCTCGCTTGCCCCGTTTGCGAGCTTTGAGCCGCTCATTGGCTCGGTCGTGTGCCCACTGCGCCCGTTCGATCGATGTAGCCTTAACGCGCGGCGGTAGAAGGACGGCTCTTTCCAGGATTATAGACTAGTGCTGGGTCGCTATTCAAGCAGCCGAGAAAATGCCTAAACTGCCTGCAAGGTTGCTACTCGCCCCCTCCTAACATGGACTAGAAAGATCCTCCTACGAGAGAGCGTATTCTAAGTGCCGACGACGATGATGATGGTGGTGGTGGTGAACGTTCTACGGCAAACGTCAGTGATTTCAATATTTTCGGCAGACTTAGTTGAAACGGCTTAAGGTATGGGAAGTTACCATCTACCTACTGCGCCGCCGCTACCACTACCGCCTCTTAAGCACAATAACGCTAGGTGCGCCTGACCGACGCTGCAGCTCATCCTGCAGCGTCGGATGTGGTAATGGGCCTAAAATAGCAACGCTTTTTTTTCGCGTCTCTCCATCGACATGCAGAGCGCCAATCTGGACAAGGGCAACCCCAGCTTGACCGGTCTCGCCCAATGCCTTTAGACGGGAGACATGAGCGTCATGACGTCTCGGGCCAAGCAGGTTATTTTTAAGCCAATCCAGGCACTCAGCGCGCCAATCCTTCAATACCGCTGGCGCATTAGGACCGATCTCCTTTAGCTGATAAAACACGAATTTTAATTTTAACGCGAAGGAACGAAGGTCGCGAAGAAATATTAATCCCTTCGAGTACTTCGCTCCTTCGCGTTAAAATTTCTTCTGCGAGCATTCTTACGCCCTAGGGGATAAATTAAGCAGTTACCAAACCAGGCAAGTACTTGAAAAATGTCGGGACATAGGATCAATAAGTGGGCGTCCTCGGTTCTTCTCGGTTCACTAGAGACGCAGCACGCAGGAAGGTCGAAAGCAGAACAACAAAAACGGGATTGGCGCCCTCGGCGTAGGCGAGACGCGCAGCAGGCGGATAGAGCCCAAACGCAACCGCCGCTAGTATCGGAAGAGTTAAGGAGTATGAACCCAAGGATTTCATTACTGTAAACCTAGAAAGAGCACTTCGAAATAAGCTCTCACCACAAGATACGCAAATAACTCCAGCAAAATGACCCTTCTGAGAACCGATGACGTTGACGTCTAAGGCCAAACGCCGGGCTCCGGCGAGCACCGTCGAGTCGACGTTCAACGTCAGCGTTAGCCGATGAGGGGCGAGCAGTTACCTTCATCTTTGTTAAGCCAACAGCTCGGGACTCGTCTTTCTTGTCAACTCAGTCTTCCTGCGCCACTCATGGAGCAGCACCGCCCCCGCCTGGGAGACGTTAAGCGAATCGATCCGGCCATACATCTTGATCGAGACGCGATAGTCGAGCTGCTTCGCCAGTAGCGGTTGGAGCCCCTCCTCTTCTGAGCCAAGCACCAGAGCACAGCGCGCGGGAAAGTCGAACACACTCGCTTCGACGGCCCCCTCCCTAGCCTCCGCCCCAACTAGCCAAAAACCTGCATCCTTAATGCGTCGCGCCGCTTCCACCAAGTTGGACACCTGAGCAATAGGAACGATCTCCGAAGCACCGACACTGACCTTGCTGGCAGCGGCACTAAGTGGCGCACCGCGGTTACGTGACCACACCACACCGGTGGCCCCAAAACATTCAGTAACACGCAGAATGGCTCCTAGATTGTGCGGGTCACCGATCGCATCCAAAAGTACGAGACATGCCCTCTCTGAATTTTCGCACGATGAAAGCAGCTGTCGCAGATCACCGCTGCGATCATCTTTCATCAACGCCACGATCGACTGATGGCTGCCGGAGCTGGCCAGAGCTGTCAGTCCGTCAGCATCACGGCTCTGACACAAGATTCCGATCTCGCGGGCCTGCTTAACAAGCGCCTGACCACGGTCATCGAGCTTCTGCAGATCGGCAGTGTATAACTCAGCTATCCGTTCCGGACAGAAATTGAGCGCCTCTTGCACACAATTTCGGCCCATGATGAAGCGTCCTGTTGGACGTTCCGGCTTACGCGCTACTGGATTATGCACAGATGGATTACGCACAGATGGGCGCGAAGACTGCCCCTCGTCATGCGTGCGGCTAGGCGTAGCCTGCGAAGAGCGCTCAGGCGTCCGCGATCGACTTGGGGCCGAATGCGGCCCAGCCTGCGATCGCGAACGTGAAGGGGCGTGTTTTCCATGTTTCGGGGGGTATCTATTTTTCATATTCCTAGCACCTCTGCATAAATCGAAAGTAGTTCACGTGCGATACGCTGCGGAGCGAGCAGGCCGCGAACCCTGACCGCAATGCGTTGCCGCGTAGCAGCGTCAATGGATGATACCAGCATTTGCCTTGCAGCACTAACGATAGAGCTCACCGACAAGGGATCGCAGGAAAAAATGAGCGCTTCGGCATCCTTACCTAACTCACTCAGCAGGAGCGACTGCGGGCAGACCACTGCCACTCCCTGCGACAATGCCTCATACAGGGGAAAGCCAAATCCTTCAGCGCATGACGCAAAAAGCACGCCGCGCGCATTGTGATAGAGTCCAGGCATGCTTTGCGCTGGCACGGCTCGCAGGATCTCGGCCTGCGGCGCCGCCTTCTGCGAGAGATGCGAACGCACCCAATTCTCCGTTTCTAGCGAATTAGCCACTATTTTAAGCCTGCATATCTGCGATTCAGCGAGGATATTCACGGCCTCAATCATGCGCACCAGATTCTTACGTGGGTCCTGGCTAGCCAAAATGAGCACATACTCACCGGCTGAATCAGCCTGAGGCAGAGGAGTCTCGATGAAAAACCGATCCAGCCCGGAGTAGATAACGGCGGGCGAGCTGGCCCAAGGATAGCGTTGAACCACATCCCTGGCTACGTGTGGGTGAACGGTGATAACTCGAGCTGCGCGCCTCAAGTACATCCAGATCATCCCTTGATACCAAAACGCCCGCAAACGCGCATACCAAGATGATGCAGGATTAAACGGGTACCCCTGATACAAATCGTGCAGAGTCAGTACCTTAGGCACACCCCCGAAAACAGGAACGGTGTTACAAAGTCCGTGAATTAGCTCCGTACCGGGGAAATTAAGCCTCAAATCACCTATAAAACCAAGACGGCGGCTCGGGAAGTTGCCGCCGAGGAAGTGAATCATGTCGTGTAGATGCTCAGGCAAGGCTCGCCGCAGTTCAGTCGCGCAGCTCTCAGCCCCACTAACATATAGGTTTAATGAATAAGGAAGCTTCTCCTCTTCAACCAGCAGAGTCAAAGCTACCGACATATTTCGCGCATAAACCCACATTCCTGAGGCCGGGGACCTATGCCGCCCAAGAAAAAGGGAGATCTGCTTAGAGGATACGGGGCTAGCCATGTCTGCGAAACTGTTCTAAAATTTACACGCCCCCAAATAGGTGGCGCTCGTAACACTAGCAGCATAAGTTTGACCTGCGCGCGTACTTAATATCGGTCAACTTGTGTCTGTCGAACTTTGAAAGGAACTATACGTCGTCGTGGGTACATTAGTCGATAAACAGTCTTCACAAAAGATTATCCAGTGCCCGAACTGCCAAACTAAGTTTGGCATCGATACGAGCCTGATTGCAGGAATTGAGTATCCTCGTTTCCACTGCTCACGCTGCGATCATGTATTTACCGTTGAAGGCTTGCACACTCCTGCTCCTTCCCCATTAATAATCTCACCCCCTTTAGCCATTCCGGTTGAAGTCGAACACGAGACTCCTCCCCTTCCATCAGAGACAGCTCCTGGCGATGATTTTGTTGAGGACACCAAGATCCTTGACGACCCAGCACCAAAACCCTCTAGCAGCGAGCTCCACATGGCCCCGCTTGAAAACGCCCCTGTGGAGGTTGAGAAACCTACAGATACCACCGAAGTAGCCGCGCCTTTGACCGCCCAGGAGTCGCCTCCGTCTGCACCGATTCCACCCCAAACCTCTGAAGGCGAGCAGCTCTCGCTTGACCTACCTGAGCACGAAGGCCTGCCCACGACGCAGGATATATCCGTGCCACCAATGTCTTTCTCACCACTACCGACAATAAACCCTCGTGAAATGCGCGTTCAGCATCGGCTAACAGAGGTCACACACAACACAGCCCCGATCGCCTCTACTCCTCAGAGTATGATGCAACACACCGCGCCACCTACGGAATCGATGCTGTATCGAAGAGAAACCTCGGCGTGGCGTAGCCTCATACTAATTGCCCTTCCCATAGTCACGATGGTGATCGTATTTGCGCTTCTAGCTTATACCGTTTCCTCTTCAGGCGAATCGACACTTAGACTAGTCCAGGCCCTTCTACCAAACACCCCTACTCCACCACCAGCGGGGCTTGTCGTCCGCAACGTTGAATGCAAAAAAACGATCCTCGATAGCGGTGATTCCGTCTGGCTGATAAGCGGAAAGCTCCTCAATCTCAGCACCGAGCAGGTGCGAGATGTTCAGATAGAGGCGGCTGCCTTTAATGCTGCCGGAGAGGTCTCAGTACACGAACGTGTTCCTCTTTCAACGATCTTGCTGCGCTCGCGTATTGGGTCGCTTACCATTTCCATGCTGCAGAACTTACAACATGAGCCAGCCAAACGCGTGGCGCTGGTTCGCCCGAATGATAAGAGCGAATTTGCCATCGCGCTCGTCGGCCCCGAGCTGGCCAAAGGAAGATCGCTTTCGATTAGAATCTATTCGGCGCGGAAGTCCTAGCGAGGCTTCGCCTCAGACCGACGAGCGTTGATCTGTAATCTGCTTTCAGAGATCTGCTTTCTGTTGACAGCATCTGATGCAGCTGCAGCTTTCGGCCGCAGCCCACGGCCTTAGCCGTCTTGTCCTACGCAGCACTTGCCGCGAGGCAAGGCGAAGTAGGAAGGTTTGTCCAAAATGTATTCAACGCTCGCATTTCATCAAAAGCTGTCGGGATTTCCAAAATTTCAAATGTGTTTGGCTAGAATCTCGCTTCGGAAATGCAACTCATCTAGTACACGCCTCAAGCAGGTCCCGAATCAACGCACGCACAGCGATCTTCGCCGAGAGAATCCCGGCGGCCTGACCGTCTTCATAGAGGTAGCGCGGATCATTAACAATCTGCGGATAATCGTCCGGGTTGAGAAGATCTTCAGAGGTAAGCTCAGGGCGAAGCTGGCGGGCGATATCGGTCGCTCGCTTAACCTGCTGCGAATGTGCCATAGCGAGCGTCTTTTCTACATCCTCAAGCAAACGCTCAAGTGTTTGGCGATGCATAGCCTTTCTCCTCTAACGATAAAATCACCTCTCCAAAAACATAAGCGCCGATTTTGATTCGACGCTAAGATCTTTTTTGGGGATAGAACTTAGCAACTTGCGAGCCTCTTGATTCCGCCCTTGGACCATACGCAACGCCGCAAGCTCCTCGATCACACCAAGGCTCCCAGGCCGATCGCGCAGCAAACGCTCAAGCACCTCTTCAGCTTTTGAACTATGACCATACCAGAGGTAACACTTGGCTAGGACCAATCCCGCTTGACCACAGAGGCTCGGCGAGGCCTGCAGCGCCAGCACGGCCTGAGTACTGGCATAGGCACAGGCGACATCCTTACAACGCAGCGATAGCTGAGCCAGGTGAAGGTGACCTTCTGCCCACCAGGGCGCTCGCTGAAGGCAACAGCGAAGCCAGGCGACAAGCGCCACGGGAACCTGCGCCAGCGAATCACTTCGCGAGAATGGATCAATAGACTGCGGTAATGTCAGATTGCGGCTGTCTTGCTCGACAAGACCAAGAAGAAAGCGCTCTCTCAAGCGTAGCTCGCACGAAAACCAGCATGAGACGAGCCAACGCCAGATGTACATACACGAGCCGACTAATTAGCTGGAATCTCTCCGGATTGCCGAGGATCGACCGTCTTACTCGAAGCGAGCGAGGTCTGTGCTGTGCGCAATTCGCGTAACGTCTGACCTAAATCCCGCTCTCTCGTAGAATGTGAGAGGCCCTGGTCTACTAAATACAGAGCCAGACTGAAGGTCACAGCCGCCAAACCAGCAAAGGCAAACCACTTTGCCGCCCCTTTCGTTTCCTGCGAATCAACTTGCATAGTATCAGCCAATCTATTCCAAAATTAGAGAGCTACCCGCTCTGCACCATTGCAGCCGCTGAGTTAGGTCTGATACTAGCAGAGGGATTACTTGAATTACAAGGGATTACGGATAGTTGAACTGACCTACGCCTTATGCCGCGATCAGCTCTCTGCATTCAGCTTTCAGCTGACGGCTCCTGTCGACAACCTCTGCCTTAGTCATAGCCATTGTCATGGCGAAAAGAGATCTCGAAATTCCACGTCAGAATTTTTTATGGACGGTATAATCCGTCTATTTTAGCCACAACAGTCCTTTTATAATTATGTAAGATGCGCGATAAAGATCCTTTCGTTTATAAGATTTCGAGCCTTTCATGGGTTTTCTCCTGGCAGTGCTGAGCGCACTGCTCAACACCACAAAAGACCTGCTGAGCAAGCGTCTCGCTTCTCTCGTCGATGGAACAACCTCGACGTTTGCCTCCTTTGCCTACGCACTTCCTTTTTATGCGCTGCTACTCGCCTGCCTGTACTTCGCCGGATTTGAGGTCGTAACATTTTCCAAACAATTCGCCCTCCTCGTCCTTCTTCGAAGCCTCTCCGATGCCGGAGCCGAGTGGACCAAGATGCAAGCATTAGCCTGCGGCGAGATCTCTTTAATCGCCCCGTTTCTCTCATTGGCACCACTTTTTTTGTTGTTCTTTTCTCCACTCATAACGGGGGATCCGCTTACTCTGAGCGGAGTCATCGCCATCGCCTTAAGTGTCGCTGGAAGTGCAGTCCTGCTCTGGCGACCGGTGAAGCCGCACGGTCAGCAGGCTGTTCGTGGCATTTTTCTGGCGCTTGGCGCCTCGTTCTTTTTCGCTTTAAATACGTGTTTCGACCGACTCACGGTACAGATCGCCTCTCCCGTCTTCTCTGGCTTTATGATGACGATAGTTGCAGCTATTTTCTTCCTGCCAACTGTCTGCTTACGGGGAGCGCGGGTAAAAGCCCTCTCCATAGCCTGGCTTCCACTCATCGGACGAGGAGCCCTCGAGGTCGCCTATATGGTGACCAAGCTTATTGCGCTGACCTATTTTCAAGCCCCCTACGTAATGGCGGTCGGGCGCCTAAGCCTTGTATTTTCAATTGTCGGTGGGCATCTCCTGTTCAAGGAGGGTGACTTTCAGCGCAGAATAATAGCGGGAATACTGATCGTTGGTGGTGCCCTTGTCGTGATGCTTTGGCATAATTAGCTGTATTGTTTACCAAATATCCTAACACACTATCCCTTCATCATGACTAGGCTAGCGGCTCAGAAAAATGTACACCAATGGTATGTATTTGCAGGGATTAGATAGGGAGACACAGCAGCCATGATGCTTTCCGATGAAGATATCAAGCACGCAATTCAGGCGGGTGACCTCGTGGTCACCCCGTTCCGAGACGACTTTGTCAAGGGATGCTCAGTTACCATGCATCTCGGAGAGCACCTCTTAAAGCCTCTACCGGGTAAGGTTGTCGATGTAAAGAACAACATCGCTCCCGACTACCTCGAAATTGAGATCACAAGCGACAAACCATACGCCCTCCAGCCGGGGGAATTCCTCCTTGGACATACCTATCAAACCGTGACCGTCGGCCCCTCGCTTGGATTTCTTATTGAAGGACGAAGCACACTCGCCCGCGTCGGACTGACCATCGTCCAGACCGCGATGATCGTTAACCCCGGCCACAAAGATCGCACGGTCACGTTAGAGCTCGCCAACCATGGACCAAACGCGATCCTGCTCTATCCACGCATGCGCATCGCCCGCGTTGCTCTCTTCGAACTCAAAACACCATCTAAACTCGAATACGATGCCCAGGGCGGTAAGTACCGCACTCAAAAAAGTGTAGGCAGGCCGATATTCAAAAATGAGATACTTGAGGACTAATTCTACCCCAAATAAGTTTTATCCAAGGCACGATGATCCCCTTAGGCATTAAAACCATTTTAGGATTCTCGGCGATTGGCCTAACCTTTATCGGTTATTTTCCGTATTTTCGTGACATCTTCAAGGGGAAAACGAGGCCACACGTATTTTCTTGGCTAATTTGGGCAATCGTCACCGGTCTTATCTTTGCGCTGCAAATCACCAAAGGCGCAGGCGTAGGAGCCTACGTGACTCTTGCGGTAAGCTTAATTTCTTTCACCATATTCTTGCTCGGTCTAAAAAATGGGGCTCGTGATATACAAAAGGTCGATGTACTTTTCTTAGCTCTCGCCATTCTCTCAATTCCGCTCTGGCTAGTTGTAGATCAGCCGGTGTTATCAATGATCCTGCTATCTTCAATCGACATGCTCGGGTTTATCCCCACGATTCTGAAATCCTGGAACGACCCGTACTCCGAGACCCTTGCATTTTATTTTATAACGACCTTCCGACACACTATTAGCGTCCTCGCGCTCGTTGAATACAACCCAGTCACGGCGCTCTTTCCTATAACCTGGGTGCTGGCCAATGGTGGTTTTGCCGTTATGTTGATCCTGCGGCGGAAAGCTGTTCAAGCAGCGAGCCTCACAAATTCTGCTAGATCGTAGAATTGTATCTGCTGATTAAGTGTGGGGAGAGAGCAGTAACTGCTCAATAACCTCGGGTGACTTAATAATTCGTGAGCGTGGTCGTGCTCGTGGTCCTGGCCGAAATGTTCCTCAAATCAACTAGTTATATCGACCACGTTCACGATCACGAGCACGGGCACGAAAATTACCCATTAATTCTGACGAAAAGCCGGGTTTTTTGTGCTTCCTAGGAAACTTTTCCCTCTTTTCTCCGAACACTATTCAGCTGCTTTTAAGCCGCCTTATTAGACGGCACAAGCACTAACTTTTTATTCAACATAAATTAGGAGATTTTTTATGACTTCAAAGACAATTCGTACAATGGAAGCACTGGCAATCACTGTCGGCTTGGTTATCTCAGGGGCGTTCGCCTCCGAATCTCAAGCCGCCGACATGCACGCCTGCCTGACGTCAACCGGCACCGTTGTCATCAGAACGAGCTGCAAAAAGACGGAGAAGCCCCTCAAGCTCGGCAACACCACAAAGATAGCCGCCCTTACCGGCCCAACGGGGCCACAGGGTCTTCAGGGGGTTAAGGGTGACACCGGTACCACAGGACCACAAGGAATTCAGGGTCAACAGGGGGCTAAAGGTGACACTGGGACAGCTGGTCTACAAGGTTCACAGGGAATAAAGGGTGACACTGGCGCCGTAGGAGCGCAGGGCCCACGCGGCGAAATTGGACCGATTGGAAGTACCGGCGCACAGGGACAGCGCGGGCTAAGCGGCTTCAGCGAAATCCCCCAGGGAACGACTATCTTTGGCGTTATTGGGGGTGACTTCTACGCTCCAATAATGGGGGCAGAGTGGAGCATATCGGAGTCAATGCACGCAGTACCTCCCACGACCTACAGCAACGAGATGGTTGTGGTTCAAAACAACACCATCGTCGACAACAACTGTGACAGCGCGACATGCCTTAGCAACGAAGAGCTGACGTACTCAAACCACTGCACGGGAAATGCCTCGCAGCCCACCGCTCCCGGCGGCTGGATCTGCATCTATCCGACCAGTGACAATAATGCCGACGCCATGCGAGCAGTAGCGATCCCCAGCGACAAGGGACAGTACGGATTCCTGGTCAAGTGGACGGCCACGCACTCAGGCAAGTCGAGCTTCAAAGCAGTATGGGCATACACCGCGCCGTAAGATGAAATCGATAAGATAAAAAGAGGACCATGAAGGTTATGCCTTCATGGTCCTTTCTGACTTTATGTCTTGTCGGGCGCCCCTAAGAGCACCCACCCAGTCATTCAACTACGGCAAGGGTGTCTCAAGTGGTAGAAAAGATCGGTGATCCATCTTCTCGCCTCTTCTGCTCTTTTACTGGGATTTATTGTTAGATTCTGTCCGTAGGACAGAATCTACCTATTCGAACAACTCCCGCTGGCGCTTATCGAATGCCGCTGGCGTTCCAAGAGGATACTTGCCAGTAAAACAAGCATCACAGAATTTACCTTTGACCGAGCGCACGGCCCGATATAACCCGTCGAGACTAAGATAAGCCAACGAATCAACTTCGAGATACTCGGCGATCTGTTCAACACTCTTATGCGAGGCGATCAACTGATCCTTCGAGGGGGTATCGATGCCGTAAAAACAGGGGTCGGTCGTCGGTGGTGCGGAAATTCGCAGGTGCAGTTCACGGGCACCGGCACTACGTAGCATCTGCACCAGCTTGCGCGAGGTCGTACCGCGTACGATTGAGTCATCAATGACGATCACCCGGCGGCCAGCGAGCACTTCGGCATTGGCGTTCAGCTTGACCTTGACGCCGAAATCACGGATCGCCTGCTTTGGCTCAATAAAGGTACGACCGACGTAGTGGTTGCGAATGAGCCCGAGCTCCATCGGGACTTTTGATTCTTCTGAATAACCAAGAGCCGCCGTGACTCCCGAGTCAGGGACAGGGATAACAATGTCAGCATCAACCGGGTGCTCGCGCGCCAGCTCATACCCCATAGCCTTGCGAATTGAATAAACACTCTTCCCGAAAATATTGGAATCTGGACGGGCGAAATAAATATATTCAAAGATACAGGGAGACTCGCGCTCCACCGGAAACGGGAAATAGCTTTTAAGCTCTCCATCGCTGCCGACCTCAACGATCTCACCGGGGGCCACGTCGCGCAGATACGTTGCTCCGATCAGATCAAAGGCGCAGGTCTCACTGGCAAAGACATGCGCGTCATGCAGTTTGCCTATCGCTAACGGGCGCACACCATGCGGATCACGCACCGCGAAGAGGCGATCGTCAAACATTATAAGCAGTGAATAGGCACCTTTGACCTTAGAAAGAGCACTGATAACGACTTCACTCAAGGGGATGTGCGGGCGTGCCGCACGGGCAATAAGATGCAACATCACCTCCGTATCCGAGGTAGCCGAGAATATCGCCCCACTTCTAATCAACTCATCTCGTAACGGATCCGTGTTCACGAGATTACCGTTGTGCGCAATAGCCACATTACCGAGGGCGATGCGTGCATAAAATGGCTGAACATTGGCCACGAGGTGCCCACCGGCCGTGGTATAACGAACATGCCCGATTGCCCCATCACCGGGTAATGCTGAAAAATCGTAGTTGCTAAATACGTCAGCAACCAAACCGATGTTTTTATGCAGCGTAAAGTGCCGCCGTTCCCTGTCGAGAGCAGCCACTCCGGCACCTTCCTGGCCCCTATGCTGCTGAGCATACAGGCCAAGGTAGGCTAAGTTTGAGGCTTCTTTGTGGTTCCAAATACCAATCAGCCCGCATTCGTCGTGAAACTTATCTGGCATCATGTGGAACCTCCGCGGCAGTAGTGACTATCTAAAAGAAGTGAGTAGAATACCAATTCTACGAAAAATCGGTAGTGATTTTGACGACTAATCGCAGTAATTTTGCGTAACTCAGGGATACGTGAAATTTTTATGGCACTTACCTATTAACCCTATTATAATGAGTTGTCTGGGTGCGTGTAGTTTATATAGGTGGGGAGTGATGAAGAAATTGAAAGCAGAGTTAGTGGCGCAGACGACCATCATCAACAAGGCGGATATGCAGGCCGATTATCCTCACTGCTCTCTCCCCCCGCACTTCTTTGATCGAGTTATGTATCTGAAACGCAAGGCCGTTAGTGAGGAGTCCCACCATAGCCGACCAGTCCTCACCGTACAGACCTGGGACGGTCGTGATGTTTTGTCAGTACTAACTGACTAGTACCTCAACCGGGAAGTTTTTTTACTTAGCCTTGAACTCTCAGCCTCGTACTTAGTCCTCCCAAACAGCGTGTAACTAACATACGTTGTTTGACATTTTTTCTAATCCTAATCACCATTTCCCTCATCATATTGATAGTAGCAGCAGTCTAGAAAGCTTACTGTTGTCATACTTGGCTATTCTCGTCGTCGCTGTACCAAGACTTCGCCTTCCACAATTTTGTGCGTAGGCGCGAGCTGCAGTTTCAATCTTAGGCAAGCTGTTTTTTTCCAGAGGGCACATGACGGAAGATTTCAAAAAGTTAATTCGTGAAGATCGTGAAACAAGAACCAAGTCCAGCTGGAAAGGTAGTGCGCTGGAGTATCTCGACCTCGTACGCGCCAACCCCGATCTGGCAAAGCTCGCGCACAAGCGCATCTTTGACATGATGGCTGCAGCCGGGGTTGCCGAAGTCAACCTCGATGAGGATCCGCGCTTCAAGAGAATCTACAAGGGTGAGCGTCTAAAGACCTACGGATTCTTCTCAGAAAAATTTTATGGCATGGAGAAGACTCTCAATCAGATCGTGCGTTACCTACACTCTGCCTCGTTGAAGGGTGAAGAGAGTCGACAGGTGCTCTATCTTGTCGGGCCGGTCGGATCCGGAAAAAGCTCCCTTGTGGAAGCCATTAAGCAGGGCCTTGAAAAACTACAACCGTTCTACTCCATCGAGGGCTGCCCCATGTATGAGGAGCCTTTGCACCTTATTCCGCGCCACTTGCGCCCCGAGTTCAGCAAGATGCTCGGCATTCAGATTGAGGGCGACCTGTGCCCAGTCTGCCGCTATCGTCTCAAGGAAGATCATCAGGGTCGTTGGGAAGAGGTTCCTGTGCGCACCTGTGAATTCAGCATCCGCGCGAAACGGGGCATCGGCGTCGTCCCTCCCGTAGATCCCAACAACCAAGACACGAGCGTGCTCATTGGGGGTGAGGATATCTCCAAACTCGATCTGTACTCCGAGGGCGATCCACGCGTGCTCGATCTGACGGGCGCGCTTAACGTCGGCAACCGCGGCATGGTTGAGTTTATCGAGGTCTTCAAAAACGAAACTGAATATCTACACGCCATGATTACCGCCACACAGGAGAAATCCATCCCGGCGCCTGGCCGTCACGGCATGATCTACGTCGATACGTGCATCGTAGCTCACTCAAACGAAGCAGAATGGAAAAAATTCAAGAGTGACCACACCAACGAAGCCATCCTCGACCGTATCGTAACGGTCAAGGTTCCCTACAACATGCGCCTCACCGAAGAGGTCAAGATCTACAAGAAGATCATCCGTCAATCTCGCTTCACCGCCGATATCGCTCCGCATACGATTGAGATGGCGTCGATGTTCGCTATCTTGACCCGACTCGAGCCGACGGCGAAGTGCGATCTGATGACGAAACTCAAGCTCTACAACGGCGAGGAGGTCGTTGAAAAGGGCAAGACGAAGAAGATCGACGTCACCGAACTACGCGAAGAGGCCAAGAATGAGGGCATGACCGGCATTTCGACTCGCTTTATCATGAAGGCACTGGACAACGCGCTTTCAGATAACATCGAAACGAACGCCATTCATCCGATATCCGTGCGCGAGTCACTTGTGCACATGGTAAAAGAAGCCGATTTCGCCGAAGATGTACGCAAGCGCTACCTTGAGTTCCTCCAAGAGACACTGCACAAAGAGTACCTGCAGATTCTCGAACGAGAGATCACCAAAGCCTTCGTCTACTCCTACCAGGAGCAGGCCGAATCGCTCTTCCAAAACTACCTTGACCACGCCGAAGCTTACGTCACCAAAAAGAAGATGAAGGATCGTAATACCGGAGAGGAGTTGGAGCCGGATGAATCTTTCCTTAAGTCTATCGAAGAACAGATCGCCATTGTGGGCACGGCCAGCGACGGCTTCCGCCAAGAGGTAATCGCATTCCTCTGGTCAGTCGGGCGCAAGGGGGAAAAGGTATCCTACGAAAGCTACGAACCACTCAAGGAAGCGATCGAGAAGAAACTGATGTCCTCCGTGCGTGATGTTTCACGAATTATCACCAAGGCGCGCACGCGTGATGATGAACAGGGTAAGAAGTACGATCGCATGGTGGAGCAATTGATCAAGAATGGCTATCCGGCGAGCTGCGTGGATACGGTCTTGAAGTATGCGGCCAATAATCTTTGGAAAGACTAGCAAATATTCGATATTAGCATGTCTACGATATTTCGTGAATATGTTCCCACATCGCAGCGCTCGGATCGGAGCGCCCGCGACCGCTTGCGCCATCGCAAGAAACTTAAAGACACTATTCGGCATAATATTGCCGATATCATCGCCGAGGAGTCGATAATTGGGCGCGATAAGGACAAGATTATTAAGATCCCTATCCGCTCGATTAAGGAGTATCGCTTTATCTATGGTGAGAACTCACCGGGGGTGGCTCAGGGCGATGGCACGCAAAAGCCGGGAGATGTCGTTGGCCCTGCCGATGCTGGCGAGCCATCCGTTGGTCAAGGTGGTGGTGACCAGGCCGGCGTCGATGCCTTCGAGACCGATATCACTCTCGAAGAGCTGATCAGCATTATGTTCGACGACCTTGAGCTTCCCGACCTAGAAAAGCGCGCCATGAAGCAGGTTCTGTCGGAAGACGCGCGTAAGCGCAAGGGTTTGCGTCATGCGGGCATTCGTCCACGCCTCGATAAAAAGGCTACTGCGAAGAATCGAGTACGCCGAAAGCTTGCCGTCCGCGGCTCACGAGGGGTCGACTTTGAGGCAGAGGAGGACCGCTTCCCCTTCCATGACGACGACATGCGCTATCGCCATATCGTCCCCACCACCAAAGAGGCCTCAAATGCGGTCGTTTTCTGCATCATGGATACCTCTGGTTCGATGGGCACGGTCAAAAAGTACCTTGCGCGAAGTTTTTATTTCTTGCTCTTCCAGTTTGTAAAGCAGAAGTACCAGAACGTCGAGGTAGTCTTCATTGCCCATCACACTGAGGCCAAAGAGGTCACGGAGCAGGAGTTTTTTCATAAGGTCGAGTCCGGCGGAACCTACATCTCATCGGGCTATAAGAAAGCACTGGAGGTAATTGAGGATCGCTATCACCCTTCGCTGTGGAACATATACGCCTTCCACTGTTCTGATGGTGACAACTTCTACTCCGACAATGAACGTGCACTCGAAACCGCCAATGAGCTCTGTAGCAAGTGTAATCTTTTCGGGTATGGCGAGATTAAACCTTCAGGATCGGCCTACTACAGCGGCACCATGCTTGAAGTTTTAGGGCAGGTAAAACACGATAATTTTCATATGGTTACGATCGAAAACAAGGAAGACTTGTGGCCCGCATTTAAGGCCTTCCTTACGAAAGATAAAACCAGCATCTTGAGCCCCGGTAACAAACCGGCGAGCGAGGGAGCGAGTTCGGCAACGCCATAATGGAGATCTATGACTTTTGAGGTGGGCGAACTAGAGAAATGGGATGAGCGCATCCGCGGGTTCGTTGAGCGCTACCGTCTCAACTGCTACCCGCAGGAATTCGAGATCTGCGATCACAATGAGATGCTGGGATACATGGCCTACTCCGGCATGCCTTCACACTACGCGCATTGGTCGTACGGCAAAAGTTACGAGCGCCAGAAAACGCTCTACGACTACGGCATGGCTGGTCTGCCCTACGAGATGGTGATCAACACCAACCCGTGCTTAGCCTACCTTATGCGCGACAACTCGCTCTTACTACAGATTCTTACGATCGCCCACGTCTACGGACATAATGACTTTTTTGCCAACAATTTTACCTTCACCTCAGCCACCAATGCCAAGTACTCGTTAGAGATGTTTAAGAGCCACAGTAAGCGTATCGACAGCTACATCGAAGACCCTTCAATTGGCGCCGATTTAGTAGAGGCCGCGCTCGACGACGCCCACGCTGTCTGCTTCCAATCGCGACGCAACCTGGCGATTCAAAAGCTCGATCCCGCCGAGTTGCGCCTCAGAAAGTGGGAGATGGCACAGCAGCAGCCCGATCCCTACTGGGAGATTCATCCTCCTCAGAAATACGTTACCCCTGAGCTGAACAAGGTTCCTCTCGAACCCGATGAGGATCTGCTCCTCTTTATCGCCAAGCACAACCGTTACCTCCCCGAGTGGAAGAAAGACATCCTGCGCATCGTCGACCAGGAAACAAAGTACTTCATTCCACAGATGGAGACGAAGATCATGAACGAGGGCTGGGCCAGCTACTGGCACCACAAGATCGTCAACGAACTTAATTTGCCGCAAGCCCTGCACATCGAGTTTATGGTGAAGCACAACCAAGTACTACGCCCAACCCCGGGTGGCCTCAACCCTTACCACCTGGGATTCGTGCTCTGGCATGACATAGAACGCCGCTGGAATGAGGGAGCGACGGGTCGCGAATATTCAGACGATAAGCCTACGCAAGATATCTCGAAGCTCGACGAGAACGACACCCCCGGGCGCAAAAAGATCTTTGAAGTACGCAGGAGTGACCGAGATGCCTCATTTTTAAGGCGTTTTCTGACGGTTGATATCATGCGCGAGCTAGAGATGTTTCAACATGAAAAGCGCGGTAAAGAGCGTGTCGTCACTAAAATCTCTGACGAAGAGAGCTGGGAAGATGTCAAAGAGACCCTCATTAAAAACGTCGGCATGGGCTCTATACCCGTAATTAAGGTTGAAGACGCTGATTTCGGTAAAAACCGCACGCTCTATCTGAAGCATTACCACGAAGGACGCGATCTGCTTCTCGAGTACGCCGAGCGCACATTGAAGCACGTCAAAACCTTGTGGGAACACGACGTCGTGCTCGAAGCCAGCATTAACGGCAAGCAATCACTGCTTAAGATCGTTGGTGATGCGCTTAAGATTGAAAGGCTCTAGAAGTGGTTTCAAAAATGGATGGACTTCGAAAATAGAGTCTTTCCGGCTCTAAGTATTTACCCTTTCGTCTCTAATTTCAGTATCTCTAACCCGGCAGCTTTGGCAGCAACATTTTGGCGCTGATCAAAACTCCAAAGATGAGAACATTTTAGATGGCCAGCGATTGCAATATGCAGCATATCAGCCGCCCTACAACCGGTTTCACCCGTTAGTCTTTCCGATATCTTAATTGCATCAGAAAAAATACTAAACCAAGGAACTACAGTCTCAACAAAGAAACCGTTCTTAATATCATCACGAACCATTGCCTCAGCCTTGCCCGACACATCTTGGGAAACCTGCTTTCTGAACACACAGAGACGCAACGTATTGAGTAACTCAAAATGCTGCAACTGCGTAAAAATAACACCAACTCTGAGCTTTTTTATTAGCGAGATGGCCTCAAAGGAGTTTGAGTCCTGTATATAGAGCGAAGCAAGGAAGCTCGAATCAAAGTAAATCTTCATTTTCCATTGCGCTCTTCAGATAAGATATCACCAAAGGACAGCCCACTTACTGGACCATGTGGAAATAGTGTTTTCATTCTTTTGGAGAACTCTGGCATCTTGAATGAGCTAGGACAGTCTGACTCCGGAACAAGCCTTGCTACGGTTTTTCCATCTTTAGTTACAAGTACCTCCTCTCCCCCAAGAACCAAACCTATGATCTTCTTGAGGCTGTGCTGCATCTCTCTCATACTAGCTTTCTTCATATTATACAGTGTCGTATAACATATACTTTGTGTCAAGAACTATCGGGCAGGGCGATTTCATACTTTAAGAGTAACTACTCACCCTTCATCGCCTAACGCTGACGTCAAACGTCTAGCGCCGGACGTAAAACGTCGAGGTCTGACGTCCGGCGTTGGACCTTAGACGTCAGCGTCATCGATTCTCAGAGGACGGATCTGGTACAAGGTAGCTTCCAAAGCACGATAGCCTATCAGTGATTAGGGCGAAAAGTTTCCCAAGATCCGCAAGAAAGGCTACCTTGTACCAATGTGTGTTTTTTTGAGCCACGCGAATAGCCGTTCGATCCTCTAACCCCGTCGATAGCGGCGAAGTTTGCGTCCATCTTGAGTAGTCTTGCCCCTATTGGAGTTAAAGGGGTCAGGACCCTTATTCTTTCTTCGTGGAGTTAAAGGGGTCAGGACCCTTATTCTTTCTTCGGCCTGCCCCGGGGGCGAAGCGATTGAGTTATTCCAAGACGCGCGGCGGTTTCGAGAGTCCAACCCTCCGAACCATATGGCCGACCACGAGTAACGGAAAGTCGCA
>CAIXSY010000231.1 GCA_903922175.1 uncultured delta proteobacterium
ATCAGGAGTTACGGCTAAGGCCGTGGGCTGCGGCCGAAAGCTGCAGCTGCATCAGATGCAGTCAGCGGAAAGCTGCCAGCGGATCTCTGAAAGCAGATTACAGATCAACGCTCGTCGGTCTGAGGCAGCGCCTCGCTAGACTTTTATAGCGGACGGTATGTCACTCACCGTCGCTCTTCTCCCTCTCGCTCCCCTCTCCGTCGCGCTGACTCTTCGATGTGCGCTTGCGAAAGATAAGGCGAATGTCGGTACCGCTAAAGGGGTATTCGCGGCGCAGCTGCCCGAGAAGATAGCGTTGATACACCCCTCCAAGCTTAGCCGACTGGTTAACGAAAAGTACAAATGTCGGCGGTGAGACCTCAACCTGCGTGGCGAAAAACAGCTTAACCGGCTCCCCGCGGTACACCGGCGGTGGGCGACGGCTAAAGGCTTTGCCTAAAACCCGGTTCAAGTCGGATGTCTTGACGCGCACACGCGAGCCTTCGAACACCTCCCTGGCTTTCTTGAGGACCGAGGGGCAGCGTTGCCCGGTTAGGGCAGAGACAAATAGGACCGGGGCATAGCGAGTTACCCTAAGCGCTGCATGCACGCCATCTTCCAGCTCTTTGGCTGTGCGATGATCCTTCTCAACGGCGTCCCATTTATTGACCACGATAATCATCGGGCGTCCGCGCTCGTGAATTAGCGCCGCGATCCGTATATCCTGGTCAGTGGGAGCATCTTGCGTGGCGTCAAGCACGAGCACGGCAACGTCGGCCATCACCAAAGCTCGGAGCGTGCGCAGATTACCGAAGCGCTCGATGGTCATATCATCCACGTGCGACTTCTTGCGCAGTCCGGCCGTGTCAACGATGACGAATTCTTGTCCCTCCCGAACGAGAGTTATATCAATGCTATCGCGCGTCGTTCCAGGAACATCGGAGGTGATCAAGCGATCATCGCCTAAGATGCGATTGACAAGGCTTGATTTGCCCACATTGGGTTTTCCCACGATGGCGACACGGATCTGCTTTTTCTCCTCTTCGCTACGCTCAATCGGCCCAACCGTATCACCGAAGAACTCTCGTACGACCTCGATAAGCTCGCGCACGCCCTGGTGGTGCACGGCACTTACGTTGTGAATGTTATCGATCCCGAGGGTGTAAAACTCACTCGATGTCGTCTGCGTCACCGGGCTCTCAGTTTTATTAGCCACGAAGAAGGTCGGTTTCCCTAATCGTCGTAGCTGATCAACTACCTCCTTGTCGTGAGGTGTTGGTCCCTCCATGCCGTCAAAGACGCACAGCACCAGGTCCGCCTGCTCGATGGCAAGCTGAGTCTGCTCACGTACTGAATCCTCAAGCACCTCCTCCTGTTCGCCAGCCATTCCACCGGTGTCAATCAGGGAGAACGGCCAGCCGAAGCGCGAAACAAGGGCGTAGTGGCGGTCACGCGTCACCCCAGGGGTGTCCTCGACGATAGCCAACCGACGACCGGCGATGGCATTAAAGAGGGTTGATTTACCTACGTTGGTACGCCCCACGATGGCGATGGTTGGAATCTTGCGAGCCATAGTTCCCTGTCTAACTGTTATTCTGTTTTTTCCGGAAGCGCCACTGAATCGGTCAGCTTCTCCTTCGTCGTATCCGTACTGAGCAGTTTGGCAAGAGCCTCGGACGCCGCCTCCTGCTGTGAGGCCTTTTTCGTTGGGCCACGACCACGTCCAGCGATCTGACCATCCACCTGGACCACCGATACGAAATTTGGTGCATGCTCAGGCCCCTCGACGCACTCAAGCAGATACGTTGGCCCCTCTGAGCCACGCGCATGCAGGGCCTCCTGCAACTCTGTCTTAGGATCGCGCGGGGTTACCGTGCGCAGCCTCTCACCGAACAGCAGGAGCACCACCGAAAGGGCCTTCTCGAAACCGGCCTCGCGATAGACGGCGCCCATGAGAGCCTCAAAAACGTCGGCTAGGATCGAAGAACGGTCAGCCCCTCCGCTAGCAAGTTCGCCCCGGCTCAGGCGCACAAACGGACCGATATTGAGCGACCGCGAAACGTTGGCCAAAGAGCCGGTGTTTACCAAAGCGGCGCGCATCTTCGAGAGCTCCCCCTCCTTGGCTTCTGGATAGGTATTAAGCAGCAGGTGCGCAACGGCGAGGTCGAGAACGGCATCACCCAAAAATTCGAGCCGTTCGTAATCATTCTTGGTGCCGTGGGCCTGCACCGAGCGATGGGTCAAGGCGAGCTCAAGCCACCCCTTCTCCTTAAAAGTGTAGCCGAGACTGATCTCGACCTTGGTGTAGTCACTGTCGGAACTATCGGGGACAACGCCGAGCTCGATCGACGCGTCTCCGGCTGGGGGCGGCTCTATAGATCGATCTTCTTCCGAAGCGGAAATCTCTGATTGCATAGCATCATCTCTCTTTCAGCGTGAAGTTATATAATTACTTGAGGCGTCACACGCTGATCGGCTGCACCACACAGTGCGCAGCCTTGGAAGATGCGACCGATAAACTAGCCGACCATTACAGGGCTCGGTTTATCCGTGACTCTTCCCACCTCAAATCTTCTGGACTTTAGGAGCAGGCACTATAGCCTATTTTGGCTGGCCTGACAAACGTTGTCATTTCAGGTACCTAGAATGCAATGAGCGTTACAACTCACTAAGCCCGGGTAGGCGAATCATGAACGTGGTCGATGTAACTAGCCGATTCAGCACACTCTTCGACCGCGACCGTTCGACAAGGTAAGCGTTCACGGGTCCTAACTAATTGAAGCTATGGAAGTGGGATCAAGTTACGCGAAAGGCACGAAATGGGACACGAAAACCACGAAATGAATTGCTGAGTATTCACCTGGAGTTAGCTCCAGGTGAATACTCAGCTAATACTTTCGTGTCCTTCGCGTCCCATTTCGTGCCTTTCGCGTAACGTTGCCTCATCCCTGCTATTTCAATAGGTTGCCCCCCGTGAACGCATACTCGACAAGCTCACGACAGGCCACGAGCACGACCACGCTCACGAATTATCAAATTGCCGGGGTTATTGAGAAGTTAGGCAAAGGTGATTGGTAACGGGCCATTAAACAAGGAAGCGCGCTTTGACTAGAGTGTAGAATATCACGTATAGTCGGCGACCCGCCTGTAAATAAATTTTTATATTTTATGCAACACATGGGCCGAACTAGCCCATAAGGGTGACTACGTACCTGGTGACATCTTCGATGGAACTTGGGTTATTTGAACGAAGACAAGGAATAAATAGATGCCTACTCCTACACAAATTCGCAACGCGATACCTCCAGCTACTACGCAACCAGGCCAGGGAGGTCCTTTATTAGGCCTCGCCGCGCCTCCAGCGCCTACAACAGTTATTGTTCCGGTTCAAGCAAGCATCGCAGAGGCCGTACTCCTGACAGTAAAAATGTATCAGGTGCTGAACCCAAGGTATATTGATACACAGGGCATCCCCCTCCAGCTTTTATTACAGCCGACTATCTCCTCGTTGGGCTACGCTCACTGTGGAAATTATAGAGCCGTTAGCAGGCAACTATTAACCGACAGTTCGACCGCCTTCCAGAATATGATATTCCTCTCTGACTCTGATACCAACCTCTTTGGCATCAAGTTTTCGGTGTTTGAATCTTTGACGGACATCCTTGCAATTCCTGTTACACTTTTCGCGAGTAACACCAACATACATACCTGCTATGACGGAGCACCGGGAACAACGCCGCGGAACATGATCTCGTTTGTGCCAGCCCAGCTTCAGCGCATACAGAACGATCGATTCGGAAGTGGTTTTCTAATAACGACGCGCGGAGTGTTAGGTAACAATCTTGGCGTAGGCAGTGAGCGATTAGAGGCTTAGTAGGTAGGTTGTAACTACGCGCTCCATTCGCAAGCTACGCAAATAACCCCAGCAAAATGACCCTTCTGAGAACCGATGACGTTGACGTCTAAGGTCAAACGCCGGGCTCCGGCGAGCACCGTCGAGTCGACGTTCACCGTCGGCGCCTGACGTCCGGCGTAAGACGTTTGACGTCAGCGTTAGCCGATTGGGGGCGAGCAGTTAGAAGCGTCCAGCAAGGATATCAAGTTCAGCTGGGGGAAGAACCCAGCCCAGGTAAGCGCTAACCCCGCGCCTGGTATCTAGCCTTGCAGTTGTCGTGGTAACACGGCGATTGATGCGTAGGCATGAAAGCAAGCGAGGTGCAAAAGGAGGGCCAGTAAAA
>CAIXSY010000232.1 GCA_903922175.1 uncultured delta proteobacterium
ATCTCATGATGTTACCTGACTGACAAATCCCTAATCATTCAAGCGGATTACCTGCGCCTCAACACAGGCGGGATATGCGGGGTACATAATTTCATTTTTCGGGCGGGGTAGTTAACTAGAATTGGTCAGATAATCCCTCAGTGACAGCGCGCAAATTAGCAAATCGTATCCAGCAGTTGCAGCGCGCCAGAGATCTGGTGGCAGGTAACTCTCCGTTAATTTAAACCATTTGAAACCGAGGCTCGCAATATACGGGATTTCTTACTCTTATTTACTGAGACGGCGAAAGTTGGGCCGCTACTATTACAGCCACCCCTGAACGCTTACCACTTTCCGTTTACTCATGAATATGGTGAATAGTTACGGTACATTAATTACCCCCCAATCTCTTATTACAAAGAATCTGTGCTACACAATTCAGCAGCTCTACCATAACCTAGGGTAAGGCTAGTGACGTACTAATTATGCAGACTACAGAGCAATCAACGGATTTAGATAATCCTAACGGGCGGACTCGTGCAGCCCAATATCTGGGAAGAGAGGCCCCCCAGTCTTTCAAGCCAGTCAAGCCGACTCTCGATTCATCGCCTTCAAACTCATTAGTTGGCGCATGCCAGGATTTCCCGGAGCTTAAAAAAGCACTTGATGCGCATAACGATAGCCTTGCTCTCGTACTCCTATGGGATCTACGAAAAGGCACACTTGACCTTGAAGAGCGAAAGCTGCCCTGGAGTCCCGATCGAGAAGCGCTGTTTAAAACATTACATGATAAACAGCGCCTAGAGCTTATCTCGGCACAGTACGACTTGCTCAACCTATGGAAGGATCAGCCCGGTCGACTTGGAGAGCCTCTTCCACCTGAACTTATAAAAAAAATCACTGATCAGGAGGATCCCGGGCAGCGTTTTGTAATCGCCGCTTTGGGACGATTCGCCGCAGCATCTCCAAAATTTAGGAAGATACTGGACGCCCTTGCGAAATGGGATGTTCAATTTCGAAGTTTTCCGACGGACGAAATTGCCTCGTTTGTGCCAAATGCGGTGGCATGTGTGCAAATGCGTCACCCTACAAAGGAGACGCCTCTCGAAAATCGACGTTCAGAGAGCGAAAATGAGCGCTATCAATGGGTCGCCGGACAAACTGTGCTTTTAAACCCACTCCGGATTGATACCTGGCAGACACCCACTGCCGCCGCCGAGGTAATATTCAATGAAGTCATGAATGTACTGCCAGAGCTTGCTATGGTTCGAAAGGCTAATCTTGCATACCCAGTATCAATGACAAGATACATTATCACTACTGCCGGTCCTGTGATAAATGAGGAGCTGAATGGATTTGTTGGGGGCTCTGCAATAGGTCTACACGGCCAAAAAATTACTACTCAGTGCTTGGAAGATCGGATGAAGCAGGTTGCCGAACAGTCAATCAAAAAACACCTTCCGTCATACGATCTCAGTAAAAGTTCAGCGCTCGAACACGCCCTGGTTTACATGGGCGTGGTGTATGGCATCACCCCACTTACCCCGCTGACACCGGCAGATACTGAAAGGAGCGTCGCCGCCGAAAAAGCGCTCAAAGCCATGACCACCAAGCATGAATATCATTTGATAAAAGAGTCAAAGGAAAAAATACTCGCCCTGTTACCTAAAGTTCGAGAAATCTTCATCCGCCATGACGGAAGTCTGGAATCACGAGACTGCCCAGATCTTAAAGGTTTTCAGGAAGAATTACAGGAGTTGCTGGCTTCCAGAGAAGCATCGAAAAAGAGGAAGGTTTAATGTTGGCGTTATTTACCGCCTCCTTCCTCCTTGGCTTCCGTCCTACCTAGACAGTTTATAGTGTAAGGTCATACTATAAAGTATGTGTAACTGCTCGCCCCTTCATCGTCATGCGCAAAATAACCCCAACGAAATGACCATTTCTGAGAATCGATGACGCTGACGTCTAAGGTCTAACGCCGGACGCCAGACCTCGACGCTTTACGTCCGGCGCTAGACGTTTGACGTCAGCGTTAGTCGATGAGGGGCGAGTAGTTACAAGTATGTCTCGATTCTGTGAACGGTGCCACTCTTCGTTTCAATACGCGCATGGAATCTTTTGCGAAGAATGCTTTCTCGCTGGAGACTAGGTGCAGGATAGCTACCAATGCACGATGGCTTATCGGAGACTCGAGCGAAAAGTATCCCCAGATCTGCAAGAAAAGCTACCTTGTAGCAGCGTGGCTTCGGTAATGTGGAGGTTATAGTCAGCCAAAAGATTGGGCGCGAAACTGTTCAATATGTGAGCAATATATACAAATACTTTCTCGCTTATCAGCTTGCTCAGGAGGCAGCCGCGCGACGAAAATTAGCGGTCGACGCGGCGCGACAGATGCCCTCCACGCACCGTTGACCCAAAAGAGAGGGCTGAACTTGCTTTTTTGCCCCTCTTAAGGTTTGCTCTCTTATTGGGGGGGATGCGGAGACGTAAGGCATGTTTTAACGGTGAGATCCTTTCATCAACATCCAATCGACCAACCCTGGCAGTGTTTGTGGTCACCTCAGTGGCTTGTAACGCGTACGTTCGTTGCTGAATCTTAGCTCCATGCTTCCGTATAGCTCGCAGGTAGAGATCCTATGTTTCACAGACTTTCATTCTTCTTCTTCGTATACGTTAGCCAGTATGTGCTTCCCTTCAACGCTATCGCTGAACTAAGCACAACCTCCTTTCCTCCTCCGCTTAGCTCGTATCAAGACAGCACCGTCAGCAGTGTTCTGCAGGTCCTGCGCCAGCGCTGCGCGGCCGAGCCGCTCAATCTGGTTGTAAGCCTCATCTTTCTCCTGGCGGTGCTGCATACTTTCTGGGCGCCAAAGATACTGGCGCTCTCAAAGCGTGTGCAGAAGAGGCACGAAGCAGATCTTCTCGCCCAGGGCGAGCAGGGGCTAAAGATGCCGCGTGTCAGCGTCAAGGCTGAGTTCCTTCACCTGCTCGGAGAGGTTGAGGCCGTCTTCGGTATCTGGGCTATCCCCCTGTTACTCGTCATCGGAGTAGTAAAAGGGCGCAGCGTTGCCGAGAACTATCTTAACCATGGTGTTCATTTTGCCGAGGCGGTTTTTGTCGTTGTCGTGATGAGTATCGCCGCCACTCGCCCCGTTCTCGAGTTTGCATCCTCGTGTCTGCGTAAGGTAGCTAGCCTTGGTGAATCGACTCCGTTGGCATGGTGGTGCGCGATTGTGGTGTTAGGTCCGCTCCTCGGGTCTTTTATTACGGAGCCAGCGGCGATGACGATAAGCGCTCTGCTGCTCGGCGAGCAGTTCTATCGCTATAAACCTAAACGCAGTTTGGCCTTTGCCACCGTTGGGCTATTGTTCGTCAATGTTTCAGTCGGCGGGCTGCTAACTAATTTTGCGGCGCCGCCGGTGCTGGTCGTGGCCGGGCGTTGGGGGTGGGACACTCCCTTTATGCTGGCTACCTTCGGATGGAAGGCGGTACTCGGCATTGCGCTAAACACAATTATCTATCTCCTCCTTTTCCGAGATGAGTTTAAAAGGCTGGCGCAGGTGCGCGCTACCGAGGGCAACGCGGATGTCGAGAGCATTCGCGATCCTGTTCCCTTTGGAATAACAGCCGTGCATCTCCTTTTCTTGGCATGGATGGTAAGCAGCCTTGCCAGCCCGGTGATTACCATCGGCGGTTTTCTTTTTTTTATCGCTTTCACTCAAGCGACACATGAGTATCAATCACCGATTGCGATTCGCTCGCCACTTCTTGTCGGTTTTTTCCTCGGCGGCCTGGTCATTCACGGTGGGCTGCAGGGGTGGTGGATAGAGCCAATTCTCGTGCGCCTCGGCGATAGCTCGCTTATGGCAGGGGCTATGGTCTTGAGTGCTTTTAACGACAATGCGGCTATTACCTACTTAGCGGCTCTCGTACCTGGGGCAAGTGACAGCATGAAATACGCCGTTGTTGCCGGAGCAACCGCTGCAGGCGGCCTGACGTTGATCGCCAACGCTCCTAACCCAGCCGGGAACGCGGCCTTGGCCAAATATTTTGATGGCGAGATTTCATCTGCAGGCTTATTGCTTGGCGCCCTCATCCCAACGGCTGTCGTGGCAGGGCTGTTTGTATGGCTATGAGAAGAACGAGAATGTGCTTGATCCTGTAATAACCAGCATGCTAGAAATAGTGCCATAGCAATTCCAGTTTTTTAAAGGAGATATCTTATGAAAAAAGCACTTCAAGGCTTTTGTGTTCTCGGATTCTCAGTTTTGTCGTTGGGCGCATGCTCGGATAGAAAAAACCTCTCTCCGTTTCCAACTATTTCACCGGAGACGAAGGCCGAAATTGCCTCGCCAGTCAACTGCTCCACAGCACAGAGCGATATAAAGGTACTGGAAGAGGAGAAGGCCTCGGTGGGCAAACAGGTTTTGTCGGGGGTGCGAAGTATACTTCCGATAGCTGCCGTGGCCGGGATCCTCATGGGCGACTATCGCTCGCGTGTGCAGGTAGCAACGGGCACGTACAACGCTGATATTGAGGATAAGATTGCCAAGATTAAAAGTACCTGCGGGCTCTAGCTTTTGATGCACGTAGAACGGCAGGCGAGGGGACTCGTATGAAAAGAACTCTATTGCAGTTTGATTGTTTCCTTGTCCTGCCCTTCTTGTTTTCTTTATTAAGCGCTCACTTTGGCTGTAGTACCTTTAGCCGCGTTACACCTTCAGACCAAACCGAACCCTCCGGCTTTCTTGGGGACGAAAAAGAGTATGCAGATCTAAAACCATCGCCTGCAGGTGCCCTGGTCAGCTTTAAGAAGCCCGGAATTCTAAAAACATACGACGCTTTTTTTGTTGAACAGATCGTCGTCTACGGACAGGACAAGGGAAGCCTTGTGCCAGCCTCGTCGAATGAGCTTGATGAGCTTGCCCATAGCCTTCGAGATAAGATTATTCGTGCCCTCGGCAGCCGCCATACGATGTTCAATCAACCGGCGCGAAATGTCGCTATTTTGAGAGTAGCGATTACAAATGTCTGGTCCAACAACACCCTTACGAACCTTCGACCCGGATTGATTATCCCCAATGTGCTTGAGGGCGGAGCTTCAATGGAGGCACTCGTGATTGACTCAGTCTCTGGCCAGGAAGTGGCCAAGATCGCCGATTCCAGACCCGGGAAACGACAGGGATTTATGAGTGGCCTTACCAGGTGGGGTGGAACAGAAGCTGCCTTTGATGACTGGTCTATGCTTCTCAACCGCAGCATTCGACAGGGTAGTATGTAAGTATGTCCATCGAGAAAGATCGTCTTCAGGAAGCCAAGAACCTGCAAACTCCTTGGAGAAAATGGGGGCCATACCTCAGTGAGCGCCAGTGGGGGACGGTGCGCGAAGATTATAGCCATGATGGCAGCGCCTGGGACTATTTTACGCACGACCAGGCTCGCTCACGGGCCTATCAGTGGGGCGAGGACGGGCTCGCAGGCGTCTCCGACGATAAGCAAAAGCTCTGCTTCGCCCTCGCGCTTTGGAATGGCAAGGATGCGATCGTTAAGGAGCGTCTGTTCGGGCTCTCGAACAGTGAGGGGAACCACGGTGAGGATGTCAAGGAGTGTTACTTCTACCTCGACAACACCCCGACCCACTCCTACATGAAGTACCTCTATAAATATCCGCAGGCGGCCTTTCCCTACGACGACCTGGTAAAGACCAACCACAAACGATCGCGTAATGAAGCCGAGTATGAGCTGATTGATACCGGTATTTTTGAGAATAGTAACTACCACGACGTCTTTGTCGAATATGCTAAAAACTCACCCGAGGATCTTTTAATCAAAATTACCGTGTGCAACCGAAGCGCACGTGCAGCGGCGATTCACCTGCTACCGACTCTCTGGTTTCGCAACACCTGGTCATGGTCAGAGGGGGCAGCCAAACCCGAGCTGAGCTGTGCTCTGAGCGCTGCAGATTCTTCAGTTGTCGCCGCTGAGCATGCCGAACTGGGGAGATACTATCTGCATTGTTCGGGCAAGACGAAGCTTCTTTTCACGGAGAATGAAACCAATCAGGAGCGCATCTTTAAGAAGCCGAACCCAACTCCTTATGTTAAAGACGGTATCGTCAATCACGTGATAGGTGAAAAAAAAGGAGCGGTAAACCCGGCCGCGCGTGGAACCAAGGTCGCCGCACACTATACGATGATCATCCCGGCGAAAGGTGAGGTCGTTGTGCGTCTGCGCCTCAACACCAGAGCGCCAGAAGCAAAGGCGAAGAGTGTCGCATTCGGCCCCGAGTTCGAGCAGATCTTTCAGGCGCGGGTGAGCGACGCAAATGAGTTTTACAAGGGGCTAACACCGCCGAAAGCAAGTGCTGATGAGGCTATGGTAATGCGCCAGGCGTTAGCCGGCATGCTTTGGACAAAGCAGTATTACCACATCGATCTTGCTCTCTGGCTAAAACAGCATGGAACGGATCCCCTCCATGGAGGCGGCGTCCCCGCCAGAAATCGCGATTGGTTTCACCTGCTCAACGATCACGTTATCTCCATGCCTGACAAATGGGAGTATCCATGGTACGCGGCCTGGGATTTAGCCTTTCACATGCTGGCATTTTCCGCCGTCGACCCGGAGTTTGCTAAGGAGCAGCTCTTGCTGCTGATGAGCGAGGTGTACATGCACCCCAACGGCCAGATTCCCGCCTACGAATGGAACTTCGGCGATGTAAATCCGCCGGTGTATGCCTGGGCCACGCTCTATGTGTATCAGGCCGAGAAGAGACGTGCTGGTGCCGGGGACCTTGAGTTCCTCAAACGGACTTTTGCTAAGCTCACCATAAACTTTACGTGGTGGGTCAATCGTAAAGACCGCCTTGGGAAAAATGTCTTTGAAGGTGGCTTTTTGGGCCTCGACAATATCGGTGTTTTTGACCGTAGTTCGCCCTTACCAACAGGCGGGTTCCTCGAACAGGCAGACGGCACAGCCTGGATGGCACTCTACTGTCAAAATATGTTGGAGATGGCGGTCGAGCTGGCCTCGTATGACAAATCCTACGAGGATATGGCGGTCAAGTTTGCCGAACATTTCTTCTGGATTGCGGCGGCGATGAATCGTTCTGGTAAAGAGACGCCGGGCTTGTGGGATGAGGAGGACGGCTTTTATTTTGATCTGCTGCGTACCCCTGATGGCCAGGCGACGCACCTCAAGGTTCGTTCACTGGTTGGGCTGCTGCCACTCTGCGCCGTCATGGTTGGCGAAAAATATCAACGCGAAGCAGTCCCCTGGGCAGCCGAGCGCGTGCGCGAACGCCTCAAGCGTGTGCCTGAGCTGACGCACAACGTCCACGTTACCGGTCCAGGGAGCTTTGGCGTGGAGGAACGTGGATTGCTAGCGGTTGTCAACGAGGAGCGCTTGCGGCGCATGCTTACGCGCATGCTCGATCCGAAGGAGTTTTTTAGTCCCTTCGGCATTCGATCGCTTTCGCGACATCACGTCAAAAACCCCTATCGTTACATGGTTGGGGCACAGGAGTACCGGGTCGACTATGTCCCGGGTGACTCATTGACCGGCATGTTTGGCGGCAATTCGAATTGGCGCGGTCCGGTGTGGTTTCCGATGAATGCTCTGATTATCCGAGCGCTGACGCAGTACTACCTCTACTATGGCGACTCTTTCAAAATCGAGTGTCCGACGGGATCGGGGAAGATGAAGAATCTCTACCAAGTCGCCGAGGAGATCTCGACACGCCTCACCCGACTCTTTTTGCGTAACCGCCAAGGTCGGCGGCCCTGCCATGGAACAAGTATGCTCTATCAAACCGATCCACACTGGCGCGATCTCGTGCTCTTTTACGAGTATTTCCACGGTGACAGAGGGATCGGTATTGGCGCTAATCACCAGACCGGTTGGACAGGCCTCGTAGCCGAGCTTATACAGGCCTTCGGGATGAGTGATGCTAAATCATTTTTGGCGCGAGGACGAAAGTAGTGGCGCTATGCTCGTACTAAAGCTATCCGACCAAAGGAATATCTATGCTGCTTGCCATTGATGCCGGGGGAACGAAAACCAGACTGGCGCTTTATAAGCCTGGCGCGACCTTGCCCGGGCGCATCTATCGCCGTTCTTTCGAGCGTGTGGTTGTTGAGCGCGTCGAGAGCCGCAGCGCAGCATCCCTAGAAGAGATCGTCAGCAGATTTCTCAGTACTCACCACGACTGCGGCGATGTTGAGGCAGCCTGCGTCGCCGTTCCCGGCCCCGTCCAAGACCGGGCGGCTAAAGCCACCAACTTGCCTTGGGTAATTCGCGAAGACGATCTAAGAGCCGTTACGAAAATTGACAAGGTCGTCCTTAAAAATGATCTCGTTGCTACCATAGCAGCCGTGCCGCTGCTTTCTGCAGAGCAGGTCGCAGTTCTGCATCCCGGCAATCCGCCTATCGATGCCAATACGTATGCGGTCGTTGCCCCGGGCACCGGCCTGGGTGAGAGCTATATGTATGTCGACCCCAGCGGTCGACCACATCCGCTTCCATCGGAGGGCGGTCACGTCGAATTTGCCCCCAAGACGGAGTTGCAGTTCGACCTGCTGCGCTATCTCTCGAGCAAGCTAAAAAAGCGTGTCAGCTTTGAGCGCGTCCTGTGCGGCCCGGGCATACTCAACATATACTCTTTTTATCGTGATAGCGCTCACTGCCAGGCCCCCCAAGAACTAGAAGAGGAGATAGCAGCGGGGAGCGCTCCCGCAGTTATAACAAAGTATGCTGCCACAGGGCGTTACGAGATCTGTGTTCGCACCCTCGACCTATTCACCGACATCCTTGGTTCGCACGCTGGAGATTGCGTTCTGGCCTACCTCGCCACCGCCGGCTTATATCTCGGAGGCGGTATTCCGCCCAAAATCCTTAGCACCCTGCAAAATGGCCGAATACTGAAGAGCTACCTCGACAAGGGGCGCCTGTCCCCCCTCGTCGAAGCTACCCCCTTGGTGGTGATTAAAGATGACCACGCCGCGCTCCTTGGAGCGGCTTCAATTGCTGCACAGCTGTAGGGGGGCTTCCCAGTGTGCACTGATGGCTTCTGTCTTGTAGATAGTGGGTCATTACGGGGGGGGGGCCTGAAAATTCGAGCAAGATCTCTCCCCTTAATGACGCTGTCGTGATAATAAGTGCTCGACAACGGAATCCATTCGATGAGCGCCGTGTTGGCACAAACAGAATCTTTTAAAAGCGTTGACTTGTTTAACGTGCCATAATTTCAAGCTGAGGGAACTCGATGCACCAATCTTATAAATACTTGTTCGTCCTCCTATTTTGCATGACGGCGTCACCAGCATGGTCGACGGATACGAGCTTGTCATTATCCAGAGTTTGCAGCGCTTTGAAAGCAAGGAGTGTTGAGCTTTTGCAGCGTGCCTTGAAGGAGGAAAAGGTCGATACGCTTTCAACCTGCGAATTTAGCAGTGGGACATTAGTTGAGATTGCGCTTCAGCAAACTGCGACCCAGCAGGGCGAAGAGAGTGGGTACGAGATGGCAGCTGCGCTATTAAATAACGGAGCACAGCTAAATATTCGTCTGAACTCAGGCTACACCCCTGCGACCGCGCTATTAGCCCAAAGACTTGGCGACCATCGTTTACTACGATTTTTACTCGAGCATGGCGCAAACCTTAAAGAACCTGTGTTTCCACCGCCAGCAGGCGGCAGCGATCCCTTTCATGATATGAGCAAGGCAACTCTGCTCATGTTAGCGGCAAGGTCTGACAGTCTTGATCTTGCATTCCAGAAAAAAAACGTTTTGAGCGCGGATGACGCATTTTCGAACTACGCCTCCAAAAGAGCTTTTTTTACCGCTCTCATAGCGGCGTCAGACCTCGATGCCCAAGATGCATATGGACGAAGTGTGCTGCATCATTCCGTGCTGGAGAATTGTGAAGATCTGACTGTGGTGCTAGTGCAGACGGGAGCAAAACGCGCGCAGACTGATCTTGCAGGGCAAGCCCCCTTGGACTACGCCCTAGCACTTGGGAGGCAGAGTCTCGTACATGCTCTTGAGCAGCAGGTCCTACCTCCTGAAGCAGCACCGCCAGCAGCTGCGTCAGCTTCACCAGTCGTATCTCCAGGTATTCCGCAGCAGAAGGAGGGTGCTGAAACGACTAGTACTGCAGGTGATATAATCAATAATACGGTTCCACCTCCTACTGTTCCGTCGGCCACAACAGAGACCCCGCAGCCTGCGGAAGCTACAATCGTGGAACCTGTAACAACGGAGTCTAATAGGGTAGAGGTGAAACAGGCTGCAACGGAGTCCGAGGTATCGCCCCCTACAACAGCCCCTGCCACTACCACGACCACTATTCCTGCGTTAACCCATACCAGCCCACCTGCACCAACCTACACATTCAAGGATGGCGCAGACGCGGCGAACCGTGGCAACTTTAAGGAAGCACGCCAAATTTGGGAAAACCTCGCACCGACAGGGGATAGTAACGCCATATACAGTTTAGGACGCATATACGCACGTGGAGACGGCGTGAGTCGAGACTTTTCTAAGGCGAGACACTACTTCGAAGATGCTGCCAAATTAAAGCATCCAGGGGCGCTCTACGGACTTGGATTGATGTATCTTCGAGGAGATGGAGTAGCCAAAAATAAAACGCTCGGCACGCAGTACATTGAGAGAGCTGCAGCCATGGGGCATAAGCCAGCTCAAGATATGCTACTAAACATCAGTGAATAATGATCAATCGGCTATACTACTCAGTAAGCATCGTTTTGGCATCCTTGGGGGTAACCCATCCTTTTTTCCCCTGTGCGAGCTCTAGGCTCGCCTTATCACCATTGAGGGCAGACTCATAAGAATCTTTTATCTTCGGGTTAACCAGAAACAGCTTTTCTTTTGCCTCGATGAACCACTGCGGAACGTCTATAAGACGCTTGGTGTAGGCAACTCGCACGACATCGAAGCCGAAAGGGGTTTTCATGGGAGGCGTTTTGGCCTGCACATTTTCAGGCGTGTACGATCCAAAACAAAATTCCGTCGAATCACCCCAGCTGGCTGCATGCGAAATAGACTGGCCTCGCTCAGTAAAGTCATATCTCTTTACGGCGACCTTCAATGTACCCTGTGAACGAGCCATGAAAGAGTCACTTTTTACATCGACATTTTCAATTACTGATTCCTCCTTGAGGAGACCAGCGTCCACCAGCGCTCGCCACCACGGCCAAC
Source organism: uncultured delta proteobacterium (assembly GCA_903922175.1). Taxonomy (GTDB): domain Bacteria; phylum Bdellovibrionota_C; class UBA2361; order UBA2361; family CAIXSY01; genus CAIXSY01. The sequence continues at coordinate 11,192 of CAIXSY010000232.1, forward strand.
GGGCAGCAACAAGCTCGACATGAGGAATTTTTCCGCCAGCCGAGATACAGAAGTTTTCATCCTTAAGAAATCTCTCCAATGCTGTGCTAAAATTTTCGACAGTCGGCTTACGCGGGTCGGAGCAGTGTGTAAGAAGTACAGGGATGAGAACACACAATGCCCGTAGACAACGCCGGAACTTATTTTTTTTCACATTAGATCCATCGGTTAGTTTGCCACCGAGAAGATTCTATGTCGAAGAGCTCTGATAATTCAATACCAAGTTCTAGCGTAACTAGTTACCTGTTTTCATTAGTCCACAAAAAGGATAGGCTTCTGCTATCCACCTGTACGACTAAGGCAAGATCTATGTATAAGCAAATGGTAGGGGCTATTACTGCGATCATGCTTATCAGCGGATGTAGCGGGCTAAATTATGTTCAGCCGGAGTCATCCAATAAACCCTGCATAAAAAACTTCAAAGTGCAGGGAAGCATGCTTAGTGGACAGACTTTTCTTACTTGGAGCACCATTCAAGGGCTAGATCGCCGTCGAACACTACCTCAGATTGCAACCCTCCTCGAATCAGATGATTTTGAAGTTATTCAAGTCGACCAATCTAAGGGTCTTATTAGAGCATTGCACAAGCCGACCATGGCCGCCGGCAGGGAGCGGGCAGCCGTGCTTGATGCGTCGATCAAGACTCAGCAAGGTAAATCGACCATCTCTCTTAGCTTCAGAACTAACGCCGGTCAGTTCGTTTCTGATGGTGACGTGCAGTCTACCTTTTGTAAGATGCTTGAGGCTACCATCGTTGAGGGGGCAGGATATTGAGGTCTTCGCTGTGGTTTAAGCCACAAGCAGCCTGGGCCCCTGAGGGTGCCTTGCACTTTACAGCCATTTCTCTATACTACCCTTCAATTCGCCCTGGTGCTGGAATTGGTAGACAGGCATGATTCAGGGTCATGTGTCCGCAAGGGTGTGAGAGTTCAAGTCTCTCCCAGGGCATGCACCTACGCCCGCTGGCGCGGGACTCCGGCGCACGAGCCACGTAAATGTGAGTTCGCTTGCCCGCCGGAGTCGCCGTCAGGCGCGTAGGAGGGAGTCTCTCCCAGGGCATTAAAATTACTAGAGAAGTTGCGTCGCCTCTAACGAGCTGTATCCGTTCACAGGCGTAACTTACTGGTAGGGCTAGGAATCCTTGCATGGGAACTGGGATTGCTGCCTGCCCCCGCTCCATACTCCAGGTCCGATTAAAGTGAGGGGAAAAACTGGAGCAGGAGCTGGAACAGGGATCGGTTCTAGTGAAAGAAATCAGGTAGTTGCCACCCGGTGAACGCATATAGAGGTCTAGAATGCTTAGGGATTTTAGTTGCTGTACTTTTTCACCTAGACTTTGCAGTCAATTTAGGAAGATATGACTATGTACATTAGCAGGTCGCTCACCGTACTGATTGTCCTCTTGGCAATGCTTGGTTGCGATAAGATCAAGTATCCCTACGGCGATGCCAGCACGCCTAAGAATTCTCCAGCCTATACAGAGAAGGCCAATGTCGGCGGCGGCGTCTCTAAGATCGATGGGAAGGCAACTAAGTAGTTCCTGTCCGCGAGCACAGGAGGTACAATAGTGCTGCGAGCGGAAAGTTTTACAACTTAGCCTTGAACTCCTGCTTGGCCGTGGCCTTGTTCTCTTCGACCTCGACTTTGACGTTTAAGCCTAAATCTAAGGGGAATTGACCAAGGCCAAGCGGGAGTTCAAGGCTAAGTTCAAGTGAAAAACTCTCCGCTCGAACCACTAGATCTACCACCGTGCCATTTCGAGACTCCCACACCCTCGCGGCCGCGCCCTTTACGTTGCGCTCGGAGTATCGTGCTCTCGGCGACCAACCGAACGCCATAAAAAAGCTCGACCAAAACCTACGCGACGGGGTGCGTTTCCAAACACTGCTCGGCGTTACCGGATCGGGCAAGACATTTACCATCGCCAGTGTCGTCGCCAAGCAGAACCGCCCCGTTCTCGTTGTCGCCCCGAACAAGACCTTGGCGGCGCAGCTCTACTCCGAATTTAAGGAGTTCTTCCCCGAAAATAGGGTGCGCTACTTCGTTAGCTACTACGACTACTACCAGCCCGAAGCCTACGTGCCTTCGACCGATACCTTTATCGAGAAGGACTCGGCGATTAACGAGGAGATCGATAAGATGCGCCATTCGGCGACGAAGGCGCTGCTCGAAACCAGAGACTGTATCATCATCGCCAGCGTCTCCTGTATCTATGGCTTAGGCGCACCGGAGGAGTACTTCAAGATGATGCTCTTCGTCGAAAAGGGACAGAGCATCACGCGTGAAGAGGTTTTGCGCAAGCTGGTGACGATGCAGTATCGCCGCTCCGAGGTTGAGTTTTCGCGCGGCGATTTTAGAGCGCGCGGCGAAACGGTTGATATCTTCCCTTCTGATGCCGATGCTCGCGCTCTGCGCCTGGTGTTCTTCGGCGAAGAGATTGAGGAGATCCGCGAGATCGACTCACTCAGTGGGGCAACGCTGCGCAAGCTGGAAAGCGCGGCGATCTATCCGGTAAGTCACTTTGTGACCGACCGCGAGGCGATCGGCAAAGCCATCGTCTCAATCCGTGCTGAGCTCAAAGCACACCTCGTCAAGCTACGCGAGGCGGGCAAAGCGCTTGAAGCTGAACGCATCGAGCGGCGCACGCGTTATGACCTGGAACTTCTTGAAGAGATAGGCTTCTGTCCCGGTATCGAAAACTATAGCCGTCATATCGCCGGGCGCGCGGTGGGTGAGCCACCGGCGACGCTGATCGACTATTTCCCCAAAGATCTTCTCCTCGTCGTCGATGAGAGCCACGTCACTATTCCACAAATTGGCGGTATGTATCGCGGAGATCGATCGCGCAAGCAGACCCTCGTCGACTTCGGTTTTCGTCTTCCCTCAGCACTCGATAACCGCCCGCTTAACTTTGACGAGTTTTGGGGACGAGTCGGACAGGCGATCTTCGTTTCGGCCACACCAGCCGAGTTCGAACTCGAAAAGAGCGGCACTAACATCATCGAGCAGGTCAATCGGCCTACCGGGTTACTCGATCCGCCGGTCTTTGTGCGTCCGGCAACACACCAAGTAGATGACCTGCTTGAAGAGATAAAGCTCACCGTCGAACGCGGCGAGCGCGTCCTCGTGACAACGCTCACCAAGAAGATGGCCGAGGACCTGGCCGAATACCTCAAAGAGCTCGGCGTCAAGTGTCGCTACCTGCACTCCGACATTGACACTATTGAACGTGTCGAAATCTTGCGCGGACTAAGGAAGGGGGACTTTGATGTCCTCATCGGCATTAACCTGCTGCGCGAAGGGCTTGACCTAGTCGAGGTCTCACTCGTGGCCATTCTTGACGCCGACAAGGAGGGCTTTTTACGTTCGGCGCGCTCCCTAATTCAGACCATGGGCCGTGCCGCACGAAATTTAAATGGACGGGTAGTCCTTTATGCCGATGTGATGACCGACTCGATGCGTCAGGCTATCGCTGAGTGCGAGCGTCGACGTCAGATCCAAAGCGAATTTAACCGCCTGCACGGCATTGTCCCACAGAGCGCGCGCAGTATTATGCCGGCATCGCTGGCGACTGTGGATGACGAGCTTTCAGCCGAGGTCCCGCTTCTCGGTTCTACCATCGAGATCCCAAAGGAGAGCGGCGCACGCGATGCTCTGATTGAGCGCCTACGGAAAGAGATGTTTGATGCCGCTGCCAAGCGTGAGTATGAACGTGCCGCCGAGCTGCGCGATACCGTAGCTGAGATACAACGGCGAATAGTGATGAGTTAAGATGGTACTTGATGCCAAGATACAGGAGGGGATCCTCACCGAACTCGGCGAGCAGGTATCCGCTTTCCCGCGACTTCCCGGCGTCTACCTGATGAAGAACAACGAGGGAGCCGTCATTTACGTTGGTAAAGCCAAAGATCTGCGCGCACGGGTGAAGACCTACTTTCTTGGGGGGGACGGACGACGCCAGATCCAGTTTCTAATGCAGCGAGTGCACACACTTGAGAAAATCGTCACCGCAGGAGAGCAGCAGGCCCTCGTCTTGGAACGTGACCTGATTACGAAGTATAAGCCGCGCTACAACATCAGACTCAAAGACGACAAAGCATTCCTCAGCATCCGTGTCGACGAGAACGAAGAGTGGCCGCGGTTGGAGCTCGTGCGTAAACGCGAGGATGACGGAGCGCGTTATTTCGGCCCCTACAGCTTTAGCTATGAGCTGCGCAGCATGCTCGAGATAATTAAACGCGTCGTGCCGCTTCGAACCTGCAGCAATACGGTTTTTTTTAATCGCCAGCGGCCGTGCCTCGAGTATCAGATAAAGCGCTGCTGCGGGCCATGCTGCTTGCCCGTGGGACGGGAGGAGTACCATAAACTTGTACGTCAAGCGATCTCATTTCTGAGCGGTAAAACCGATAGGCTCTTCGACGAACTCACCGCACAGATGGAAAAGGCCTCGGCCGACCTGCGCTTCGAAGATGCGGCATTACTTCGCGATCGTCTCAATTTGCTGACTCAGTTCAAAGCGGGGAGTGCCCTCGTCTCCTCACGCGGCGAGGATCGCGACGTGTTTGCTCTCTACCGCGAGGAGCGTCTGGCGGCGCTATCGGTGATTAAGGTACGCGCGGGCAGGGTAGCGGAGAGTAAGAATTTCACCTTTACAGATGTGGAGGTTGCCGACGAGGAGGTGCTTGAATCGGCACTCCTGCAGTATTACGAAAAGGGCCGCGAGATCCCCGAAGAGGTAATCTTGCCGATCGAGCTGCCCAATGCCTCTATGCTTAAGGAAGCACTGGTCGCCAAACGCGAAGCGGCAATCGAGCTCACGGTGCCCGAACGTGGAATCAAAGCCCGCCTCCTTGATCTCGCTCTGGTCAACGCGCGCGAGCACTTCGTCGCCACCTTCGATTCTGAAACGCGCTACAAAGAGCTCGCCCGAAAGCTTAGCCTAAAGCTAAAATTGCGCCAGATACCGCGGCGCATCGAGTGCGTCGATATCTCGAACCTGCAAGGGAGCGACATCGTCGGCGCGCTTGTTTCTTTTTTTGATGGCGTGCCGGACAAGACCTCGTATCGCAAATACAAGATAAGTCATGAGGGTAAGCCTGACGACTTCGCCGCGATCAATGAAGTGGTAGGCCGACGGCTTGAGCGTGGTAAGGCTGAGGAGGGCCTTCCCGATCTGCTGCTTATAGACGGCGGCCCTGGCCAACTAGCGATGGCGCTTGAAGCGCGTGATGCACTCGGCGTAGAGCTTGAGATCATTTCAATAGCAAAGATGCGCACCGAATCTGACGTGAGATCGAACGAGATTAACAAAAAGCCCGAGCGCATCTATATCGAAGGGGTCAAGGAACCGATTGAGCTTGACGAAGCCGACGACGTGACCCAGTTTCTGCAGCGTATCAGAGACGAGGTACACCGCTTTGTGATCACCTTTCACCGAAATACTCGCGCCGGGCGAGTATTCCGCTCGCAGCTCGATGATATCCCCGGCGTTGGCCCAGAACGGCGTGCGCGGCTGCTTAAACACTTTAGTTCTACCGCGCGCATAGAACAGGCCTCAGTTGAAGAGATCGCCAAGATGGGACGAATGCCTGTCTCGTTGGCTGAGCGGATACTTGAGAGGATAAAAAAATAAGCGTTGCGCTTCCTTCGACTTTGCTCAGGACAAGTCCGCGCAACGCTAGCCTTTACAATGACCCCGCTATTTCTCACCTGTTCTGCACGTTCTCACTAACTTCGACATGGTCTACCTGAAGCAACTATGCTATATTAAATCTATGGCAAAACCAAAAATTTCCGACTTTCTTGAACTCTCAGTTCCTGAGCGGATCCAATTAGTTCAGGACATCTGGGATACTATTGCCGAAGTACCAGAATGCCTAGAGCTCACAAAAGAGCAAAAACAGGAAATTGACCGACGAATTGAAAAATTAGATCGGCATCCTGACACCGCCATTGAATGGTCCACTCTAAAGGAAAGGATCGGTCTTTAAAAATGAAAGTTCGCTACTCTGAAGAAGCGGCTTCTGAACTAGAAGCCGCGGCCCACTGGTATGAGGAGAGTAGGCCTGGACTGGGATCAGAGTTCGTACTGTCTATTGAAGCCGCTCTTGCCTCGATCCTGAGAACTCCACAGCTATATGCACAAGCTCATCGTTCAGATGTTCGCCGTGCACTTATTAAGAGATTTCCTTACGGATTATTTTTTAGAGTAAAAGATGATTGGATTGAAATCGTTTCGGTATTTCATCTACGAAGAAATCCCAAAGCTTTGAAGCAAAGGCTTTAGCGCATTACCATGGTCTTAGAGGACACCAACCAATCTGCTGGCCTCATCAACCTCCAGTAGTTTAGACCGCATCGCGCGGAACAGTCTCTAGCTATTTGAGACTGTAATGACTGACACTATGGCATAGAGAATCCATATTTGCATTTTTTTTGCTTCTCTAATGCGCGCGCTATCTGTTTTATAATTTCATCGAACGATATTGCAATCGGGGAGGGCGTCAAGCCTAGATGCGGAGGTTAAGATAGCCAGAGCCCCCGCATAAAACGCCATCCAATGCCCGGAAAATCCTTTAACAGCGTCAAGTGGCGGCGGGCTCAGGTGACTGGAGGTCACGCCCGAGAGGAAGAATATAGAGAAATTAAATATTGCGTAAACGAAAAAGACAGCGGTCATCGTTCTCATCCACCTCGGACACCCACGGAGTGCTGCCTTCCAGAAGTCAGCACGCTTGCTGAACTTGGTAAGTTTCATTGAATATAGGACAGCCGGTAGACCAACGATAAAGAGTCCCACATGCAATAGCCAAACGTATTCACCAAAGATGGCGACGTCGACTAAGGCACAAAGGTGAACGGCTATGCTGAGAACCAATCCAACACCGGCCAGAATTGCAAAAAGTGTAGCTACGGTTTTCATAGGTAGAGGGGTGGTAAAAAGGGCTTAACGTCTTTGACGCTGACCTAAGTGCCGATTCAAAATACGCAAGTCCTTCAAATTATACAACTTATCCACGCCCAAAGACCGGCTTCACCAGCTCGCCTCCACTTGTGTGGGAATTACTGGCGCTGACCTATATTTTGGGGGAAATTATGGCGAAGGAATAGCGCTTATTTTAATAACTAACTCACCAGCGAAAAACATTTCAGACGTGCGCTCTTTCGATGTAATGCGCACGGTGACTCGCCTATCCGCGGATGGCTTGGGAACTCGCGATGTTATAAAAGACCTTCTATTACAATGCGGGTATCAGACGGTCGAGCGCGGGAATTTACTGAGCGTAAATGACGGACGCGTTAAACCTTGGCTTATTGAATTCGATGCCGAGGGGCGCTTCCTTAAGTTTGGAGGTGAATTAGAGCTTACTCCGCCACCAGCACCCCCTCCGCGCTTTTGATGATTAATTGGTCTCCATTTATTTCGATGCACTGCTCTTAGTAGGTTGGGGACGCTACTGACATATCAACGTTCTTCCTCTACTTCCTCCAAATTACTCAATAAGTCGTTAGCGTCCCTACTTTCTGTTCAATAAGTCGTTAGCGTCCCTACTTTCTGTTAGAAGCGACGGAGGTCCCTCGTCGTCCTCCCCTTTTGTGTGGATTGCCGCAACGATCGAGAAGAGTTGTAGAAAAAGGGGAGAACTCCTCGGGATGACATTTGGGCGCACTTCGGACAGGGGGCGTGAACGGTTCAATGTCCTGATGGTCTCCCGCGGCTGGAAGGTTCTCGCACCGAAGGTGGGCTAGGTCTACCCTTTCTGTGGAGTTGTCAATAGCCGTGACATGGTGCAAAGAAAGGGTAGACCGCGTACGCGCGCTGCTACTTCCCCCCAATCCTCTTCGCCCGATCTTCTGGATCCGGGTGCGAGGAGAGGAAGCTATGTTTGCCGCCGCTTATCTTGGCGAGCTTCATTAACGCTGATGAGGCAGCGAGTGCTGGTAGCTTATGCTTCTTTAAGAAGGCTAGGCCATAATCGTCGGACGCCTCTTCTTCGCTTTGTGAAAACTGGGAATTGATGACCTCTTCAAGGAAACCTCCGCCAAGGTCGGACGCCGCAACGACGCCAGTCATTGAATTGCTCGAGGATACACCTTTACGCAGAGCCGAAGCACCATAAGCCATCTGCATCTTGGCTTTGGAATGTCCAAGCTTGACATGTCCGATTTCGTGCCCAATGACGAAGAGAAGCTCGTCATCGTTCATCTTATCCATCAGCCCGGCATAGACGCGCACGCTACCGTTGGGAAGTGCAAAGGCGTTCACATCTTGCACAAGGTAAGCCTTAAACTCGAGTTTTAAGCCGTCCTCACGCGTATATTTTGACGTGATCTTTTGCAGGCGTGCGGCATATTTGCTGCCAGCGGGAGCAACCTGGTTGGTGCTATCGGACTGCTTTGCCGACTGCAGACCCAGGCTCTGCATCTGCTTGTCATCGAGCGTACCCGCTTTAACCACATCTCCCCCGGCACTAATGGCAGTTCCCAAATCAAATCTGCCACCAGTAAGACTGCTACAGGCGCTTAGAGATAGCACAAGCGCGGCGCAGGCAATAAGACGAAGTTTCATAGGTCTCCCTTTTATTTTAAATAGTACCACCTCTATGCACTAGGATTAGCGCGCAGATATGCGCACGGCAAGCTAGAGAATGGTACTCAAGAATGGTGTCATGACCAACTCCCCAACGCACAATTACGTCGGCAGATGAAGTTAAAAACTTGAACGGATAGAGCGTCGGCTGTGCAGTTAGCAGAAAGCTGATCTCCGCGTATGAAAGACAGATAGTAATCAGCAGCCACGAGGCTCTTTCACGCCGGCCAATTCAACTCCTCGGGATGACAGGGGGCGCGAGCGCCCCCTAAGCCGGATTCTGTCCCAATATCTTAACCTTCGTGCGATTTAAGCCCGCTCCGGTGTACTCTTTTTTAAATACGTAGTTGTAGCTATTCGAAGTTCTGCCATCTATCTCGACGGTCTTAGGTACTTTTCGGCATCCATGGTGGCACTTCTGGCACACGTCGCTTAATTTCTTATAGCCCCGAGCGTGCATCTCACGTTGCTTCCCCTGCAAGACGTCCCAAGCATCCTTCAATGTCATCGTATTGGCGTTCCCCATAACCTCTTCTTTTTCGAAGTCGGAGGGGCATTTCAAATAATCGCCGTTGCTGCAGATAGCGAGCCTCTGCCAGAGACGCGGGCAAACAAAATCGTCATCGGGAACAAGCGTAATCTCCTTAAAGTTCATCTCGGCATTGTAGGCCACGCGATCCACCCAGGGGCGCATAGTATCGATGTACTCTTGCGGATTATCCTGAATGGCTGTCCAGATAGACTGAACGTTCAAGATCATGTCGGGATGGAGCTCCGTTCGCATTCGACTCATCATCTTGAGCCGTTCTAAATTCTCATGATACTTGAGCGGCTTGCGAATACTTTCGTACATCTCACCTAAGCCGTCGAAAGAGACAGTCAGCCAGTCCAGCTTGGCTTCACAAAATCCACGTGCCATCTTCTCCGTCAGATTGCCGCCATGGGTGTTGATCCACACCTCCTTAACACCCTGCTCCTTGGCATAGGCCACCATATCCACGATCTTGGGGTGCAAGGTCGGCTCACCGCGCATACTAAACTTGAGCGTGAAGAGCTTGTTTTTGCCGCATTCCGCTACTATCTTTTTGTAGAGCTCATAATCCATGAGCCCCTCCTTTCCCATATCCATGTACTGCCGAAAGCAGTGGTCGCACCTAAGGTTGCAGGAGCTACAGGACTCGATATCAACATTCAGCGGAAAAGGTGGAACCTGGTGCAGCTTGGGGAACGTCTCCCACTGATATTTGAACTGCTCGTAGGCGAACTCTTTGCCCTTGGCTCTCTTTCTTTCGATTAGCTGATCCTGCTCATCACTTGCGATGCTGAATTGAACCTTAGTTTCGCTCTCTTTTTTCATGGAGTCTCCGACGCCGTTTAATAAACAAGAAAAGCCACTTTGTAATTTAAGGCCAACTAGTTCTCCCCCAAATTAATTCTCTCCAACCAAATCTTACAGCAGTTACAATATCTGGGCATGCTTGCGTAACGTAGGTAAAAGAACTTATTTGGGGGAGAACTAGGCGAATCAATCATTACAGATCGTTTTGATGCGCGAAACCCCCAAGGTCATTCAGGTGCTCTTCTCCGAAAACTTCTTACCCTTTTTGGCCCGGCTCACAATGCCAGGGGCAGGGCTAAAGCGGCTGCCGTGCTCTTTCTCAAGGGCGGTAAGAAGCTGCAATACCCGATCTGCGCCAAGCGAATCAGCATAGTGCAGCAAGCCACCACGGAATGGGGGGAAGCCGATGCCCATCACCGTGCCAAGGTCGATCTGATTGGCAGCTTCTGGACTCGGTGCTCCGGCCACGCCCTCGTCGAGGCAGCGCACGGCCTCGTTGATTAAACTCAATATCAAGCGGTCAGTAAGCGGTTTTAGGTCTGTGACACTTCGCTCCGGCTTGTCGATCTTCAATAGCGCGCGAATACGGGGGCTCGGTGTGGACTCTTTGCCCTGAAAATCATAAAAGCCTGCGCCGTTTTTCTTTCCCTTACGGCCGGCAGCCACCAGTGTCGCCGCCAAGGCGGGGCCCTGCATTCTGGCGCCGTAGCCTTTAATCATGGTCTCCGAAACATGAGATGCGATATCAAGGCCTACCTCGTCGAGAAGGCGAATTGGCCCCATTGGCATGCCGAAACTCGTTGCCGCCTTGTCGACATCGGCAATACGGTACCCATCCTGAAGCAGGTAGGCCGCCTCTCGCAAATAGGCAAAAAGGGTGCGGTTAATTAAGAAGCCGGGCACATCGCTAACGACGATCGGATACTTTCCGATCTTAGTCGTCAGCGCTGCGATCACCGCTACGGTTCTGTCGCTGGTCTGCGCACCGCGCACGATCTCAACCAGCGGCATCTTCTCAACCGGATTGAAAAAATGCATGCCGACAACGCGGTCAGGGTTTTCAATCGTCGAGGCGATCTCGGTGACCGAAAGCGATGAGGTGTTGGTAGCGATGATGACATCGGGAGCTACCTGCTTGCAGGCATCGGAAAGCACCTTCTTTTTAGCACCAAGCTCTTCAAAGACCGCTTCGATAACCAAATTAGCATTTCCGCTCGTCGATGAATCGCGTGTGGTCGCCTCAATTCGATTAATGACAAAGCTGCGCTCTGCCTCACTCAGACTCTTAACCTTAGCTAGGTTTTCACGAACCTGCTTCATCCCACGCTGAAGAGCTTCATCGGTTGTGTCTTTAAGCACGATGGAGCATTCGTTTTTGGCCAGAACTCCAGCTATACCGGCTCCCATGGCACCGGCACCGATAACGATTGCTTGTATGTGTTCTACCGCTTTACGAGCCGATTTGCCGATCGATTTAGCCTGCTCAGTCAGGAAAAAGATCTTTACTAAGCTCTTACTCTCGGAAGTTACCGCAAGTCGACCAAGCTCTCGCGCCTCACGTCGCTGCCCCTCTTCAACCCCATGCACAAGACCATAGAGGGCACACTCAAGTGCGGCGGGCGGCGCTGGATAAAACCCCTTGGTCTCATTTTGCACCTGGGCAAGAGCATTTTTCTGCACCATGCGCCGTCCGAAGGCCGTATAGGTCAGCAGGCGATCGACTATGCCAAGTTTCTTACGTTTTAGTTTGGCTGGCTCGAGGACAATCGCCTCGGCTCGCTCGCGAAGTTTGTGTGCGGCTACTATCTCATCGACCAGTCCCACGGCGAGAGCCTGCTTCGGACGAAGCGTTTTGCCCGCTAAAATAATATCGAGAGCTTTGGGCAGTCCGATGAGGCGCGGCAAGCGCTGTGTTCCACCAAAACCGGGCAGGATGCCGAGCTTAATTTCAGGCAGCCCGATGGCGCTGCTCTTTTGATCGCTTATCAGCCGAACTTTACAGGCCAGCACCATTTCGCAACCACCGCCCATGCAGGGGCCGCTAATCGCAGCCACAGTGGGGTAGGGGAGAGCTGCGATCTGCTCGAAGAGTTTCTGACCTTCAACAGCCAGACTCTCACCAACTTGGGCGTCTTTGATGTCGCGGATAACGTTGATGTCGGCACCGGCGGTGAACATGTCTGCGCTCGGCCCCACAAAGATAAGCCCCTTGGGTACATTATCCTTGAGATAAGCGAGCACCGTCCTAATCGAGGTCATGCGCTCAGCGGTGAGGATGATCAGCTTCTCGTCGGGGTGGCCCAGTCGAACCACGGCGACGCCGCTTTCAAGCATTTCGAGCGCGGCCGTGCCGCCCTGAGTTTGGCCTGTAGATGTTTTTGTTGCCATACGTTGCCTCTTACACTCCTACCTTTTGAATTCCGATTGAGATCTCCTGCTGACTAAGCGTCTCCTTGCAGACAAAGGCACCGGGCGCAGGCGCGCCGTAGCTCACCTTCTTGGCCAGTGTCTGTTCACCGAGGTAGCCCTCATGCTTCTTGATCACCGCCATCAATTCAGGCGCAAGGGTGATATCAAGAGTAATGTAGTCGGCGATATGAAAGCCAGCCTCTTTGCGCGCCTGTTGCACCAGGCGCACAAGGTCGCGGGCCGTGCCCTCGTCCTCAAGCTCCTGGGTCATGCGCACATCAAGGACGACGATAGCATCGTTAGACGAAAGCGGCTGCGCCGCGCTGCCCTGAGCTGGAACCAGCCTCAAGGTGAAATCACCTTTTTCAAGCACGCAGCCGGCCGCCTCAATTCGCCCATCGGGCAGGGTTTTCCAGGTACCATCCTTGGTCGAACGCAGGACATCTTTCATCTTGGGGCCGAGCTTCGGACCAAGCTCTTTGGCGTTTACCTGCAGCTGAAACGATGCAAATTTTGATATATCAGAGCTAATCTCTACTTTTTTAACATTGAGTTCGTCACGGATAAGAGCTGTATAGGCCTGCAGCTCCTCGACGTTTTTGCCGGCCACGGCGAGCGCCGCGAGCGGCAAACGGGTGCGCAGGTTATGTCCCTCGCGGATCGAGAGCCCCAGCGAGCAGACCTCGCGCGTGCGATCCATACTAAGCACCAAGGCTGGGTCCTGTGGAAACTGAGTGACATCGGGCCAGGGTTGCAGGTGAATGCTCTCGTCGGATGTCAAACCACGATAAACCTCTTCGCTCAACATCGGCAGAAGAGGGGCCACGGTTTTACACAGGGTGACAAGCACCGTATACAGCGTATTGTAGGCATCTGTTTTGTCTTGGTCCTTCTCATGCTTCCAGAAGCGCTCGCGGCTACGTCGAATATACCAGTTATTAAGCGCCTCGATGAAGGCTCCAACCTCCTGACATCCACCAGCCAGATCGTAGCGGTCGAGGGCAGCCTGCACGTTCTCGACGAACTCCCTGGTCTTAGAAAGGATGTAGCGATCGAGAAGCTGCTTTGAGGTCGTTAAAAATTGGGCTTTTATACCATCGGCGTTGGCATACAAGGTAAAGAAATAATACGCATTCCAGATCGGGTTAAGCACCGTGCGCACTACTTCGCTGATCGCCTTTCCCTCACGATCAATCTCGAGGTTAAGGCCGCGTAAGATCGGGGAGGAGACTAGAAACCAGCGCAGGGCATCCGCACCCAAGGTTTTGAAAACCTCCTCAGGGTCAGGGTAATTGCGCTTGCGCTTGCTTAGCTTCTCGCCGTTTTCATCGAGCACCACGCCGTGACAGATACAGCTCTTGAACGGCGGGCGATCAAACAGCGCCGTGCTCAACACCATTAAGGTATAGAACCAACCGCGGGTCTGAGCGATATACTCGACGATGAAGTCGGCGGGGAAGTGGCTTTCGAACCACTCCTTGTTCTCAAAGGGGTAGTGAATCTGAGCGAACGGCATCGCTCCCGATTCGAACCAGCAGTCGAGCACCTCCGGCACGCGACGCATCGTTGACCTGCCACTTGGATCGTCTGGATTAGGCCGCGTTAGGGCATCAATCTGCGGCTGATGCAGGTCGGTTAGACGCACACCAAAGTCATGCGCTATCTCATCGAGACTGCCATAGACGTCAAGCCGGGGATAGCGTGGATCATCACTGCGCCACACCGGGATCGGTGCCCCCCAAAAGCGATTACGACTAATCGACCAATCGCGGGCGTTTTCAAGCCATTTGCCGAACTGCCCGTCACGGATATGCTCGGGGATCCAGTTGACCGACTTATTCAGCTCAACCATGCGATCTTTGAACTGACTGACACGTACGTACCAGGAGCTTACCGCCTTATAGATGATCGGTGTATCGGTGCGCCAGCAGTGCGGATAGTTATGCACGTAGGTTTCGTGCTTGATCAGTATTCCGCGCTCTTTAAGGTTCTTGGCGATGTTTTTGTTAGCATCGAAGACCTGCTGGCCAACGTAGTCGGGGACCTCAGCCGTAAAGCAGCCGCGATCGTCGACGGGGCAAACCACGCTGATGCCGTTGGCCTCGCACACCCTTTGGTCGTCCTCACCGAAGCCCGGCGCCATATGGACGATGCCGGTCCCCTCGTCGGTCGTAACAAAATCACCGGCCATAACCACAAATGAGTTCTTGGAGTCTTTGAAGTAGGGGAATATCGGCTGATAGCGCCGCCCCACGAGCTCGGACCCTTTTATGGTGCCCACCTGCACAGCCTTTTTGAGCTGCTCTTCATACTTGGCGGCCACAGAGCTGCCGAGGATGTAACGTACGTCACCCTCCTCGAAGATGGCGTATTCAATGTCTTTCCCCACAGCTGCGCCCAAGTTCGAGGGCAGGGTCCAGGGCGTGGTCGTCCACACAAGCAGTTTGGTTGTCTTTTCACCGGCCTGCGGCAGCAGCGTAAAAAGAACCGTTACCGCCGGGTCCTGACGCGGACGGGTGGCGTTATCCATGCGGATCTCAAAGTTGGAGAGGGGAGTTTCACAGGCCCAGGAGTAGGGCATAACCCTGTATCCCTCATAGACCAACCCCTTGTCCCACAAGCGCTTAAAGGCCCAGATCACGCTCTCCATGTAGGAGAGATCCATCGTCTTGTAGTCGTTCTTGAAGTCGACCCAGCGCGCCTGACGAGTAACGTAGCTCTCCCATTCGCGGGTGTAGCGCAGCACTGAGGTGCGGCACACCTGGTTAAACTTCTCTACGCCGTACTGCTGAATCTGCGCCCGGCCCGAGATCTTGAGCTCCTTTTCCGCCTCCATCTCTGCCGGAAGCCCATGACAATCCCAACCGAAGCGGCGCTCAACGCGATTACCGCGCATGGTTTGGTAACGTGGGATAATATCTTTGACATAACCGGTCAGGAGATGTCCGTAGTGCGGTAACCCATTGGCAAATGGAGGGCCATCATAAAAAACAAAATCAGATCCGCCATCACTAGCGCTCTTTCGCATCGAGACGCTGCGCTCGAAGATATTCCTCTCCGCCCACATGGCCAGGATGCGTTTTTCGATCTCCGGATAGCTAGGGGAAGGGGAAACATCCGGATATGGCTTATTAACGGCGTTGGTCACACACTCTCCATGAGCACAGAAGTCAAAGCGTTACTCAAATAACCCCAACAACGGCAGGGGGTTATCATAATCGATGCTATCTATTAAAAGGAATAGCGCGAATAGGTTACTACGAAATAGAAAGGGGTTTCAATAGGTTATCATAGAAACAGAGCAGTGCTCAGTTGAGCCAGGCGAGTTCACAAAGAATGCAGGGCGGGGGTCCTTCATCTGCGAGGAAATTTGTCACCTGATTGGTTGTGGAGAGAATTTCAAGTAAAGAAATAAAATAGGACCCCCAATTTTATACCCCTAATTCTCTAATCTCTTCTCACGACTAGCCTTGACTAACCCAGTAGCACTATTGTACTTCTTAAATCGCGGTTGGATTGCTTACTTTGTTTAGGTACATGCCTGAATTAAAAAAACCATCTAGCTCGTTGATGTGTCCATCAGGAAGTCATGTTGTGCGTGGACATAATCGTACTTGCGCGTCTGGTACAGTGACGTGGGTTGATGCACACATTAGTAAGAATCCTAAAAAAATGCAGGCTGGATATCTACCAGAAAATTTACTTTATCTATATTGGAGTTTGAATAAAAAGTATTCTACGCTGCCAGATATCCCGGGCTACAGAGGACGAAATGAGTTTGATGCTGTTGTCCAATTTTGGATAGAATACTGGAAAGAGCAAAAACTCATTTTCCCCGAAGATTTAGATCCTTTGATGGTTAAGGCTATGATTGCGGTTGAGTCTGGCTTTAATCAGAATGCAAAAAATAAGAAAGGCAGTGCTGGTGGTCTATTGCAGATCCTTGATTCAGCAATTAGAACCCTTTGGGGAGTGCCCAATAGAAATGGGTGGGCAGATGTTACTAAGGAAAGAATTCACATTCTATATGGGGATAAGTTTGACCCAGTCATTAATATTGCTGTGGCTACCAGACTACTGGCCTATAAGTACAGCAAGATAAAACCTCCATTTTCAAAGAATGCCGAAGGAATGATAGCTGGATACAATCAATTTAATCCAAAGGGGCAAAAGTACGCAGAGAAAGTTATTGCGTTGTATAAACAGGCCCGCAATGGGGTGCCGTGATGTATATTCGAAAGATCATTGGAATTATAATTATCGTTTTCGTGTGCGTAAGTTCTATCCCTAACGCTATAGCGGAGCATTCGTGGGTAGATGCGCCGGTAGATCGGAACTTTATGCTTATCCCTAGATGGCTAGATACCGATAAGAGGGCTCCTGCACGATGGGTTTGGCTGCGGCATAGAGGGCGTACTGATACGGAGATAACACTCGGAAGGGGACGGGTGCACCCGCGCAATAAAATCTCCTCAGTTGTAAGAATCTCGGATGGTTACGACGCGTGGCACTATGCTTTTTTCGTGAGAACAACTTCTGGGAGATTCTTTGAAAAAAGCAAGACGAATGTAATTTATTTTGCGATTGTTCCTCTAGATATTGCAAGTAATTTCGTGCGTGACGCGTTACTGTTTAAACTAGACGAAGAAAAGCTTACCCAAGTAGGACGCTACCCCGAATACGACTGTACGGCTGATATGCCATTGTTCGATAATCTAAAATTGTTTTGGACCTGGGTCGCCGCCAACTAGGGCGTAAGAATTCTTTTTTTATTTGCTTGGCTAGGGGCGGCCCAAAAGTGCATTTAGCCGGTGCCAAAGTGCCTTACTTGCTCATTCGAGCCCCTTTGAGCGTGAAAAAAACCTGGTACTTATCCGGCTATTTTTGCCGGGGCAAGGGAGTCGCGGATGGCGCAGCGTATCGGAAGGGACGTTCCGATCTCCGGGGCATTGTATGGTGGCCCCGAGATAGAATAATTGACCGATAAGTAACGTTATCGGTCAATATACTACTCGCCTCCTTGCGCCGCAGAGGTAGGAAACCTTTGGCGAGTTTCCACCTCGGCTCTACGTCCTCAGCTATGGTATTGACAACATGGTCTCAACATGGTCATAGTATAGTCACGATGAAGAAGGTTAATGTTTCCGAATTAAAGTCTAAGCTCTCGGCCTATCTGAGAGCGGTGCGCGCCGGGCATGAGGTGATTGTTCTGGATCGGAACTTGCCGGTGGCGCGAATCACCGCGATCCCCGAAGCGGAGATACTCACCTATACAGCAGCCTCGGCATCGGTGGTTGACGTTTTTTCACACCTTCCAGCCCTAAGCGGGAATAAGAGAACACTTAATAGCTTGGCGCTGCTCATAGCCGACCGGGAGCGGCGCTAGTGTCCAATATTAAAATCTCAGATCCTATCGCGTATCTTGATAGCTCAGTTCTACTGCGCATCATTCTCGCAGAACCGCAACCACATCTTGACATCTCCCGCTACCACAAGCTTTTTTCGAGCCGATTACTCGGCATAGAGTGCCGGCGCGTAATTCACAGATTGCTGCTTGAACGTAGCATCGATGAGACCTTCGCCGCTTCAGTGCAGCAGAGGTTACGCTTTGCTCTTAACGGGGTACATCTAATTGCGCTTAGTGAGCGATTATCCGCGGCAGCCGAAGGCGCGTTCCCACTTCCTCTAGGAACGCTTGATGCCCTACACCTGACGAGCGCTCTGGCAATTCGCGACGATCTTAAATGCAATGACTTCACCCTACTTACCCATGACATGCAGCTAGGCCGTTGTGCCCAAGCCATGGGACTAAATGTAGCCGGACTGCCGCGGCAAGAGTAAGAACCGTTGATTTACCTTTCAATTCCATACACCACATCTTGCACAAAAACCCCCTGGGCTCAAGCCGAACTCTACCTGTCCTCGTCAAGTATAAACTCATTGCCATCGGGGTCAGCAATCACCGCATTCCACCCACCCCAGAACTGCTGCACGGGGTCGACGACCACCGTCACCCCCCTTCCCCGCAAATTGCTGATAACTTCCGTGATCTCCTCTACCTCGAAGACCGCCGAGTGCCGCCCGCCAACCTTCGTATCGCGAAATCCGCTAGCCCGCTTTTCATTGGCTGTTTCGATGTAGAAAACATTGCTTCCGAGGCGCATCTGCAAGAATTCCGGAGGTCGGAACTCTTCCGTCACCATACCGAACACATCTTCGTACCACTTCTTTGCACGAAGGATGTCGGTGACAAAAATTAGATTTGCACTAAGTTTTATTCTCATATGATAAAATAAAAAGGGATCCTGGGTCGTCGCTTTTACGCACTAACTGCCTGCGCCTACGGCCGCGAAATTTTGCCCTCGCTCTATAAAACCCGTTGCCAGTTCTCTTCACACCCGGAGACACTCCTGCTCTGGTAGGTAAACATATTGTCCGCCCTGTACGTAAGTACTTTCCCGCTTGGCTCGTACAGATGCCACAGCTCGCTCTCCTGATCGTTTGGAGTGATCACTAGACGCCCTCCTAGATCAAAGTGAAGCACCGTCTGGCGTTTCTTATGATACAGGCTAATACCAGTAAGTATTTGCCCATCCATCGCGCGGATCGCTCGTTCAATTGCCCGTTTCGAAGAGCTATCACCGGCCAACTTGCCTTTCATTCGAAACTGCCAATCGGCACAGTATACCCAAAAACACCACTCCCCTTGAGGCCTAACGAAGCGCCTCATGAGAGTCTCACGAATTCTCGCAGACACACGGCGGCGTGGAGTTGTTGGCTCTCGCACTCTTAAATGTGGCTTGCCGAATTCCATCGTGAGAAACGACCCTTGCCCCCGTTCGACTTGCCAGCATGGCAAGCCGACGAGCTTCGCAAAACGTACTTCTATAAACTTTTTTCCGCTCAGTATTTTCTTATGCGGTGTTGGATCGTTCACTATGCCACCTCCTTAAGATATCGCTACTAATAATTCTTATCCCAGCCAGCGCTGCGCTTGCGCAGCGCTATGACACGAACTTTTCTTGCAACTCTCAGGACTAAAACAAGCCAGCAAAATATACATGCCCCGCACGATAACCCCAGCCATAGGTAGTATCCTGTAAGCAATGTGGTCTTCGTTAGTATATCTATGCCAACAATAATAAAATCACCAAAAATAAGCCCCCCTAGGGAAAACATGGCAAGTGCTAGGAGGACTAGACTGTTGCGAACAAGCCAGCTTGACCAAAAAATTGCGAGTATCAGCGGAACAAACATCACCAGTAACGTCAGAGACCCCGAGTCTACTCCATAAGTCAATATGAAATCTAATACGCTTTGATATAGTGGTAATGCCGATCGAAAACCCACTATGGAAACAGCTGGAAGAAGCAGCGCGAGAAAAGATAATACTAACAACACACAAATAATGTAGGTGCGGATAGCAATAGACTTCAGAGCGGGTACTGGCCTAAATGCGATGAGCTTCCGGTACGAACGCGCACTGTGCGTACGCAAGTACCAAACGATTTGGTGGATCCTGAAGAGTGAGAATACCACGCAAGCGATGAGAAAAGAGTTTAAAACCTGCGGCGCATTCAGCAGCGAGAGAGCTGTTATGTTGCGCAACAGATTTTTAAAACTGGAACTAATCGGCCAAATTGGAAATAACGAGCGTTTAAATACCCAGCACGCTGGCTCTAGGTCCAGCCGATCTTCATCAATAGACAACGGCGCATCCAATCTCTCGATCGGCTGCCTTAAGAATTGGCCCAAATTGCTGTTGACGGCTCGTGTGCAGAAATTAGCGGCTGAGTATGACACTGCGAAATGCAGCAAAAAACAGGACATCGCTATGAGGAATGTTTTTTTCGTTGATAGCATATAGTGACAGGGCCAGCGCTGCGCGGAGCGCAGCGCTTAGGCGGGCAATTTCGGCGCGTGTGTCCCACGTTGGGTGGCGAACATCATCACCGAATGGCATGCGAGCTCAAGGCACATCATGTCACGAGGCCCGAGCTTTATTCTGCGGCGTTCCTCTTCGGTGCGACCGGTAACGATGCGCAGCCAACAGGTCTCTTCGCCGCTGAGTCTCCCCTGCAGCCCTCGCGGTTTGTCGCGATACAATTTGATTAGAATGTCGGAATCGCCATCTTTGCTACTGCCTTGCAGAATAACGTTCTCGTCAAGCGATTCAACGCCGTAGAGGAAAGCCCGCGTTGTGGCCCACAAGCCACCGATGGCCTCAATCGGAACGATCATGTTCAGGAACCCGGGGGCACCGACGTTCTCGACACCGTTCAGTACGGGAACGTAGTACAGTCGCAACCCTTCAGCCTCAGGAACGAGCTGCAAATTACCGAATGATTTGTTGATTGAAAATGTGACGCCGCCTGAGTACATAAACCTCTCTGTGCTGCTATACGGAGATCTCCATTACCCCCAGCGGCAATACCCTTGAAGACCATCAAGGATGTCTCGCAAAAACCGGCCGGGAACTCCCGAAACTATTTTAAGGTTCGCCCTCCTGTCCAGGTTGTAGCACCCGGAAGGAACATGCATATCCTCTCTTGTACGCCATACTATGCAAGAACAAAACCGATTGCAAATACAAATGACTACAAATAAGTACTTGAATACACTTAGAATCTAGGATCAACTACGAAGAAAGTTTGCACGTACACAGCCGTCCAGGCTGATCTTTTCTCTGTGTATGGCGACACCCTCCTAACGTCGCTTTTTTCCCCTTCCACGACCATGATTGTGATGCTCCTTATCTGCCTTTGGTGGCAATTTCTTTTGCAAATCTGGTGAGTTGGCAGAAAGTAGAGGGGCAGATGGCGGCGGGCTAGAAAGCAGCCGCCCTTCGTGAGCCTTGACCTCCTGTGCTTGGGCTATGTGCTCAGGATCTCGTGCTGCCGATTGGCCCCCCTCCTCAGCTGGCACCGAATCTTGGTCCTTTGCAATAGCCTTAGGCAATGTGGTTACCGTGCCGCGCGCCTTACTCGAGGAACGTGGCCCAACGGTAATCTTGAATGTCCCCGCTGGCTCAAAAGTTGGTGACGGTGCAAGCGGCGCAGCTAGGGGAGCCCCCTGCGCCTCGCCGGCGTTGACTCCGGCTGAAGGTCTTGTCTGCGGTGCAGTTTCGCGCTGCTCTTGACGCAAAATCTGCTCATCCACCCAATCAGCCAGTCCGATCTCGTCATTCTCCAGCTTCTCCGGCTGAACAATATGCTCGCGCCCCTCCCATGTATCGGGCAGCTCAGGGTTAAACCAAAAGCTGCGCCCCTTGACGATGCGCCCATTGCCTAAATCAAACCAGGCGAGCCCCTTCTCTGCCGACATCTCATGTTTAAGCTCTTCCGCGCTAACTAGATCCTCCTCATCTTCCGAAAAATTGAGAGTTTGTGATTCGCCACCGCTGCGTCTCCCTTGCAGATCGACCGCTCCACGCATAACGTTACTACTCGTTCCTGTGGTGATGCCCGCGCCGATCGACCTCCTCGTCGTTGTCACCTTGCCGATCCACTCGGCCATATCGGTTGCCGTACGGTTATCGCCCACTCGCATCATCACCTTAAGATTGACGTTAGCCATGATCCGCTCATAAAAGGCCTCACTCAGGCCGCTCGATGCGTCAGTCAAACCACCGGCCGACTGCGCTCCGAAAAACAGGGCAAACCTGCCCTTGCGCGCCAACTCAAACAGATTGGCCCAGGTTGGCCCAAAGGTAGACGACCCTTCGTCAATGATAACAAGGTGCGGATCCTCAAGGGTGTGCATACGAGATGAGGTGATCTCACCGATCGAGACCTCAAGATCTTCACGGAAAACCTTAACCATACGAGCCGCACTTTCGGCCTCCTCCAAGCGTGGCAGCATGAAGTAAATTATCTTGCCTCGCAGAATCGCATCCGTAAGCACAAGATCCGTATGCTGCGTGCAGAACACCTTACCCATCTCAGAGCCGGTAATAGCATGTAGCTCGGAAGCGATGCCACGCAGGTTTTCGGTTATGCGCGCAGCGTCGATAGCACCCTTTGGTCCACGGTAGCTCGATGCCAAATGGCCTAGCTCAACCATCGCCTGGCGTGCTCCAATCTTGTGCAACATCTCACGCAGATGCGGATAGGCCAGATTGAAGGCCGAAAGTGCCACGGCGATATCGCGCATCGACCAGGCCAACCCGAGGCTCTCGAGGGCCCGCACCATGCGATAGATCGAGTCCGCCGCCAATCGATCATAGTGCTTGGTGACGCTCTGGTCAGAAGTAGGCGGCAAGCCTGCACGCAGCACTTTGCGCGCCTTAACATCAGGACGCTGCTCGGTAAGAACGAAGTTGTACGAGTGAATGGGGTCGAAGGGATCGATCACTATCAGATCTTCAATCCGCCCGGTAACAAGCGCCATAAGTATGATATGCGCTAAGGTGCTTGAGTCGCGCTTGGCGTCGATAAATGTGCATCCGCTGGCACGCGACCTACTCATCTGCTGAAACATGAGCGACTCAAGCCACAGTGTTTTACCGACTCCTGTTTTGGCAAAAACGCAGCCGTGGCTGCAAAGCTCATCGTCATCAATCCACAACGGCTTACCAGTATCTATCTCAAATCCGACGAGATAGCGGTCGATCATCAATTTGCCGCGTGAACGCGCATCTTCAAGCGCACGTTCGAAACAATCGCGCTGCGGCGGAACACCGAGCACTGCGCGCTCACCTCGCTTCTGGCTTTCGACCTTGCGCTCACGTTCGATCCAGTAGTGACGCGCCAAACTATGCGCCGACCAGGCGAAAACCGATGCCGGAATCAAGCCGAGTGTAAACAGCGCAAGCGGAGCCAAGTCGCTAAGGAGTGGACTCGCCACGACACCCAAAGTGCCGACGAGCGTGAGTGCGCTAAGCATGACCGCGTGCCGCCGCTCCTCTTGATGCAGCTCATTAAAGTCGGTTCGTTTATAATCTCTTGCCATAAAACTAACGAGGCGAGGCCTCAGACTCTGTTAGTAACTGCTCATTAACCCCCGGGCCAAAGAACCTTGATCATAGTGCTTAGTTGATTAATTGAAGGAAATTATTTTCACCACAGAGTACGCTGAGGTACGCCGAGGAAAAATCTTTTGTCCTATCGACCGCGGGCTAAAAAACAGCATTTCCATCTGTGTGCCTCAGCGTACTCTGTGGTGAAGAATTCTCCCTGTTAAATAATCAATTAAGCACTAGTCCTGGTCGTGGTCTTAAGTCCCTGTCGTGTCCTGGGCCGAAACCATTGACCAATTGACCATGACCAGGATTTAGGGCCAGGACAGTTCGACAAACTCACTGCAGGCCAGAACCAAGACTATGGTAAAGAGTCGCCCCCGGGTTAATGAGCAATTACGCGACAAGTCCCCACAACATTACTAACCTCACGTCAAAGCCCCCTCCTCATCCACAATTTCCTCCTCAAATCCCTCCAATTTCTTGCCAAAATCCTGGGCATCTTCAGCCATTGTCACGCGATCGACCTGGGCAAAACGAACTTGCCAATTTTTTCCCCATTTCTGCGCCAGGCGCGTACCGCGAAAGGGCACCATTGCTGGCTTGCCAAGCATCCCCACCTCATTACTTCCAAAGAGTAGCGGTTCGACCTTAAAAACAGTGAAGATAACCGAACACGGCGGAACGGAATAGTCCCCGACTCGGCGTGCGATCCAACCAAACGAACTCAAGACAACCCGCAGCGCAGACCATTCCCGCACCTCACTCTCCATCAAACCGTGACGCTCAGCGATCTGCTTAATCTCCAGCAAACTAAACGGCGTAACGCATCTCTCGTGCGTCATCAGCGGATGCGCACCCCCATCTTCATGGACCTGCTCAAAGGAGAGCGTCTGCAGCTTCTGCTTTTGACTAACGTGGTTCACGAGCTCCTCAAGTCGCTGCAGGATCGGACGGCTAACGATCTTACGCATCAAGATGAGCACCGTGCGCAGCGGCATAAAAAACAGATTCCCATGAGTGGCATACATGCCCCCAATAACCTCGGGGGCGCCAGTCATAATGGCGTCGAGCAACATCTGATTCCAGGCCTGGTGGGCATCACAGACGATGCCATACAACTCGACGTCGTCACTTACGGCGGAGAGTTCATGCGGTCCGGCCAAAAGCAACTCCGTCCACTGGCGCAGCGCTCTGGTTGAATCCGACAGATCGACGGGAAAGTGTACAGGCGCATAGACGCTACTGCGCGATGCATAGATAAGCGCACGGCGGATACGCCCTCGCGAATCGGAATTAAACTCTTGAGCAAAAGCAGCCACCGAGTGTAACACAGCACGAGCACTCAACTGCGGAAAATTCGAACGCCGCACCCACTTGCCGGCCTCTTTCTCAAAGGCCATAATCTTGCCTGCCTCCATCGCTAGGATGACGACAGCCAGATCCTGCACCGGAATAGCTCCTAATTCGCGACGCATAGTCGGTGTTAAGCAGCGCTGCAAGGCACGCTGCAAATAAGCACCGTACTGCTCGGTATCGAGCTTATCCACAGCGCTACCCTCGAGAGGGGCAAATACCGCCAGATCCTGCTCGCCGTGTATGCCGCGTCCCGCACGATACTCACGCTGCAACTCTAAAGCATTCATCAGCGCGACCGCTGCGACCTCACCGAGAGGCGCTCCTTTAAAACTTCGATCGAGGAGAGCTGTCTCATCACGTGCCGCCACATACCCCGGGACCTCTGCGTAATGAACTATCATCGAAGCCAAAGCGAGAGAGGTTTCGGTCTCGGCCCCAAAATGGTGTAGCACCTTACCCAAGTCGGTCCCCTTGGTTGTCGACAGTTCGGCACTCTGCAGGGTTGCTAAGCCGGTGATTAATTTTTCAGGCAGCCCCTGCTCATTCACTCGATCGAGGCCCACCTTAATCCCCGAGTAAAAGAGCCTGCCGTTGCTCGTCTCGCCAAGTATGTCGTTGGCAGTATGCACGCGCAGGGAGCGTCGTGCCCAAACAACCGCGCCGAGCACAACAAAGATCCATAAGCGCAACGAAGCGAGCACAAGAAAGCTGATGCGCAGCACGGCAAACTGAAGTGAGAGATAGGCACGGCGCTGGAACGAAAACTTCCCCTCGCTTTCGAGACGAGCGACGGATGCACTATTAAGAAAAGCCGTTGTTGAGATGCTATCAAAGATGCGCAGCTCCGATGAGATCCCGTGGCGCACTACCCAATCACGATACTGTTGCTGCTGCTCGACCATCCCCGAAGCCCACGGCGCACCTGAATCGAGTAGCGTCTGGCGTGCAACCTGCAGCCGAGTGCCATGCGGACCGGCGGCCTCCCCGCCAGCGAAAATAGCAAACAAGATTAAGAGGACGAGCGCACCAAAAAAGGAGATCTTAAGTAGGCTCCTGCTCCCGCGCCGCATCCTCGCAAACTCTTGTTGGTGCTGTTGCGCGATGGAGGAAGTCAAGATAGAACCTCGTTTGCGAGTCGTTGTCTACTATAGTCCATAGTTTTATAGGATAGCTAACTGATATTCTTATATATTATTTAGCCACCCAGGCCACAGCATAGCATGGAAAATAAATAAAAGCATGGTTCTATAAGATAACTAAGACTACTGCCGACTATCCCTTCGCGGAGTGATTTAATGTATAGTGCGCGCTTTAGGCGTGGCTTTGTTGTGATGGCTGCAACTGCTCATTAAGTGTGGATAGGGAAACGTGGTCGTGAGCGTGGTCGATGTAACTAGTTGATTTGAGGAACATTTCGACCACGACCACGAGCGCGAATTATTAAGTTACCCAGGCTTTATGAGTAGTTGCCAATTAACCATCCCAACCAGCTGTATATATTTAATAAATGTTTTAGGCATCATTTTGACGAGATCACTGCATAACGGTAGTTATGCATAGGAGCCGATTTCGATTTTTTGAGGACTAATCTCTTTTGGAGTATCGTGTATGCGATTGGCTAAGTATCTAGTATTAATTATTAATTTGATTGTTGTAACAACCGTTAATGCCGATGCCCCGGGTGCTGCCAACACCACCCCCCCGGTATCCGCCACGATCGAGCCAAGCGCTGGCATCGGACTTGAGCGTGTCTCTGGCGAGAAGCTGGCCACGGCCGTAGGTCACTATGCACGCGCTCGCTCGCTTCTTATAGCCGCAGTTAATGAGTTTGACAGAGGATATAAGGTAGCGAATCCAGACGCTATTTTGGATTCCAAGGCATGGCGCGGTACGCTTGTAGATCGGGCCGAAGAGTTGCAAAAGGTGATCGACCCACAGCCCCGCGCTACTCGCGGAGGCATTAAATTTAATGCTGATCCTCGTCTTTTAAATGAAGCAGGGAAGTAGAAACTTCAGATAGATATTTTGAGAGAAGGAGCGCTCGGTTAAGCATGGATAATGGAGAGGTTATACCCGGACTGAACGAAGACTGGATGCTCGCAGGCGCTAAGCTGTCTGAGTGGGTCTGCGGCTTCATGGCTTTTATTATCTGTTCGGAGGTTATCTTCACCGACAAGATGGCTCGATCGATGCCCCTTCTTCTTCTTGTTGGAGCGTTTACGGTGTTTAGCATGGCTGCACTACGCCGCACCTTCCCCGATGAAGAGCGCGGTATTCGCAACGCTGCCATGACCGCTGTCGGTGTGGAGCCCCCTGGCATCCCTACCCCGGCAGCCCTACAGCCGATCTGGAGCGGAGCTCCTGTACGACAGTTGAAAGCAACCAGTAAGTTTCGGCGGTATGGACTAGATCTGGTGTTTGATGGCACTAAGCGCGAGATGCAGGATGAAGATCTCGGAGGTTTCCAACCCGGACTGAAAAGTATAGGCACCAGGCCAGTCAAAGCGGAAGCCAAGGTTGTTAAAGAGGTTAAAGAGTAGGTAAGGCGCGATATGTTCAATTCGACTCAAGCAACCCAAAGGATTAAGGAGGCCGTTAAAGATGCCTCGGTAATCGAGTCTCGTAAAGAGTCCGACACCATCCGCTTGTGGGAGAATTACAAGGATCAGGCGCTTCTGTGGCGCTCTCTGGCACTATTGCAGATTCCAACAACACTGGTTGCGGTCGTCTTCTCGATGGTTCTATGGCATACGCGTCACATTAGCCTAAACGTTCCGCGCCAGCCTCTCCCCGGCGTCTATAGTGCGAACGAGATTCCGAATGAGAAATTTATCGAGTCAGCTACGGACATTGTCAACCTGATCGCCACCTATACCTCGGGAAACGCCCGCACGCAGTTTCGTAAGGCCAAAGAGATGCTGCTTGAGCCACTTCTCAGTAGGTTCGAAATTGAGATGCTCGGCTCCGAGATTAAGCAGATTGAGAGCACCAGCCGTTCGCAGGTGTTTTTCGCCGATCCTAGTAAGATCTTTATCGAGCGCGCGCCCTCAGGCAGAGAGGTCAGCGTACAGATCTACGGCGAGCGTCTTAAGCTCGTCGGCGGCAAAGAGATCCCGCCATTTCCAACAAGCTTCACGATAACGATGACCACGGTACCGCGAAATGTCCTCAATCCCTACGGCATTGTCGCCACCAACATCGCCATCGAGAATATAAATCCGAAAGATATGAAGAAAGTGGGGAGATAGAAATGGGCATAAGTTTTGAGGTTAGGAGATATCGCATGAGAAGAATTTATAACACCATTGCCTTGAGCACCCTCCTGAGCGGGGCAGTATTGTTCTCCCCGGCAGTGAGTTCGGCCCTCGATGTCGACTACGATAAGGGCGAGGTGGTTGTGCGCGTCACCCCGGGCGAGCCGACCCAGATTCAGTTCCCCGGAGCGATCGATGGCGGCTTCATGAAGAAGGCTTCAACGCTCTCATTGCAGCCAAAGGACAACGACCTGGTTGTCTTCGCCAAAGAGAATATCAATGAAGCCGGGGAAGCAATAATCGTGCGTCTTAAAGATGGCCGGTCTTACGCCGTGCGCATTTCGCGAGCCTCCGCCGACAAACCACGCAACGACGTGGTCAACATCAACGACGCCCGTGGATCGATCCTCGGCGGTGAAGAGGAGGAAGCACCATACAAAGAGCGAAAATTTGATTACGCGCCACCCTCCCAAGTGAGCGGCCTGATGCGCGAGATGGCCCTAGCGGCTGAGTTTGGAAAGGCCAGCATCACCGGTTACCGTATGTCTGATGCCTATCGCGGCCAGCAGGTACTTAATGACGGCACCCTTATCGCCACTATTGATCGCATCTACATCGGACCTAATTTGTGGGGCTATGTACTTGATACTGCCAACGCCATAGACCAGACTCAGAAGATAAATCCGGCGGCATTTCGAGTTGACGGTACGCGCGCGATATCGGCCAGGAATTGGGAACTCGCCCCGGTGCCGATGAACGTTGAGCAGCAGCTCGCCGCAAAACATAAGACCAAGGTTTACATTGTGACTAAGGCACGTAAGTAAGAGTTTCTAGTTGATGATGTGTAGGTTCGCGAAAGCGGAGGATGTATGAAACAGAGATTCCAAGATTTGATGCTGCTCCTTAAGAAGGACAGGAAATACCAGTTTATAATTCTTGTTGCCGTAATTACGATGGCATGGGCTTTGCTGCATAAGCCGAGCAGCCCAATGCCTCCAAAGCCGTTAAGGGTCAAACCCGCGCCCAAGACAGGCGCACCGAGCGCCGAAGAGGGTTTTAACGACTTAATCACCGCCTTTAAAACTGACGTGGTCACCCTCAAGACTCAGGTTAGCGAGATGAAAAACGCACGCGAAGGTGACAAAAAAGATGCAGAAGAAGCGAGTGCACGAATGGCGGAGATCCTGAAAACAGTTCTTACTCGTATGGAGGAGAAAAACAGCGCCGACCGCGCCATGGCTGTAGCGCAATCCCAAAATTCCGGCTCTCCAGTATCGGCGGAGTCGGTGGAAGATCCCGGCGATCCTAACTCTGGGATGGCGACATACAACAATGGGGCCGACGGCGGCACGATTGAAGCATTTAAGGCTAAGCCAGACTTTGCTCCTGCCCCTCCTCCGGCTCCAGCTCAACAAAGGACCGCTATCGTTGGGACCGGTGACCACGTGCGCGTCAAACTCATAGGCGCCGTCCATGCATCAACCGACGGCACCCCCTATCCCGTACTCTTTAAAATAGTATCTGATGTGCGCGGTCCAAACGATTCCAACCTGCCGGTTGGAGAAGCGATCCTCGTCGCCGCTGCGCAGGGCTCGCTTACCGATTCACGGGCGCTGTTTCGGCTTACCTCACTCAACATGGCCTATCCTGATGGCCGACGTAATGTGCTTGATATCGATGGCTGGGTCGTTGGCGAAGATGGCATCGCCGGTATGGAGGGAAAGTTAATCGATCCTATCGGCAAGGCCATCGCCGCAGCCGGTATGGGAGGAATGCTGGCGGGCATCGGTGAAGGCCTTTCAGCCAAGAACATGAGCGTCCAGTCCAACGCTTACGGCGGCCAAACGATAAGCCTAACCGGCAGTGAGCAGGAGTATGCCGCGGGCCAGGGCCTGTCTTCGGCAGCTAAGGCCTGGAGCCGTATCGTCGAGCAGCGCGTGCAAAAGCTGCAGCCGATGGTCGAGGTACTCTCGGGACGTGAGGGCACGGCGATCTTCTCACGTTCATTTAAGATTCCTGGTCTGATCGAAGCATACCAGCTGAATGAAGATAGTTACTCATCAGTAGATTAATGAATTGATTTAGCGGAGCAACACGTATGAAGTCGCTGAATAAAAATAACCCTCTTAAACTGGCGCTCCTCGGTGTCATGTGCAGCCTGTGCTCATGCAACCTGGTGGGCAATTTTATGAATCCCTTCTACGAGCCACCAACGGAACTAGCGCTCCAGGGGGAGAAGAATGACCACGCTCTCTCGGGAGCCGGCACATCGGATAAGGCCGAGAACGCGCGCAGCGCACTTCAGGCCATGGGGGATTACCAGCGCACACACGACCCCAAGCCGGAAAACCCGGTGATACGGCCCGCCATCGTGCGCTTGATGTGGGTCCCTGATCATCTGAACAAAAGCGGCGACCTTGTCCCCTCGCACTACTACTACTTGAAGGTAAAGAAAGAGGACTGGGCCGTTACCGATGCATTTGACAATGAAGCGCAGCTCAACCAGTCCGGCGGCGGGCAGGCAAGCGCTTTCCCGTTTGTGATTGAGAACAGTAAGTAGCTAATGCTCAGTAAATGACAATACTGAGTAACTGACACTGAGTAACTCGAGGACAGCTGTAATGGATCCGCAAACGAAAATGAACCTTCACTTCAGCGCCATGATGGCGCTTTGCTCTCTGCTGGGCGCCTGTGGCCCGACAACGCAGGAGTGGACCCCAGCAAAGAAACCGAAGGCGTATCTCGTCTCATACCGTCAGACGGCGCCTCAGCCAACGTACAATCGTCTCACCTGGGTTAATTCGCCGGACGTGCTTCCGTCGAAAGAGTTACCGCAGCGTCCCGGTGAACGAATTATGCCGATTTTTCACCTTGAGTTAAAAAACACCCCGGTAGATGAAGCTGCGCTGGTTATCGCCGGAACGTCGCGATATACAAGTACCTGTAGCAGCTCCGACTGTAAGCATAAGGTGAGCTTGAATACGCTAGGCACGACCGATGAGCTGGCCGAAGAGCTGGCCAAGAAGAGCGGCATGCATGTCATCGTCGACCATGATAATGGCGAAATTCGTGTCAGCGGCAGAAGTCTTGTAGTCACGAAGACAACAAAACCGGGTTTTTATAAGAAAAAGGCACCATCAGCCGTAAAGAAGGAGTCGACGGACAATATCGAAACGTCCGCCGAAGACCTTCCGGTTGAGGGATCATAGAGGTTGCATGAGCATTAACCGACTGACACGCGAACGGCTGTACCAGGATGAGGCGTTATTCAACAGCCTTCTTCCGTATGCCAAGTACGACGAGAACTACCAGCTCTTCGTACATTCAGACGCTTCGCTCTGGTCGGTTTGGGAGCTCACCCCACTCGTGATCACGAAAGCCTCCGATACCGAGGCCTTCGAGGTGTGCGAAAACGTTCAGGAGCTGATCGATGCCATGGATCAGACGGTGAGCGTGCAGATCTCTTGGATTACCACCTTTGACACCGAAGAGCTTTTGCGTGACTCGCTTAATGGCTATCCGCGCAAGGGCCCGGCGGGATGGATGGCGCAGCGCTGGATTCGTATGATGCGCGGATCCTCGCAAGCGGGTAGCTACCACCGTCGACCGCGCAAGATGCGGCTCCTTATAGCCTTCCGCCAAGACCCGAAGTGGATGGGGTCGGGCATCTTCGACCAGATTGAGCGCGCCTTCCGCATGCTCATAAAGGGCGAAGTTGGCGTTACCGCCTCCATGCGCCGCACGGAATACAACCAGTTCGCCAGTAAGTTCAAAGTCGAAGTCGACGGCAAAGCCAACCGCCTAACCGACATCGGGCTGCGCGCCCGCCGCCTCAACGCTCAAGATTTAATCAATATCCTCTATCCGCTCCTCAACCGCCGCAGCTCTCGTCCCGGCAAATTCCGTCATGGACGCACGGCACAGATACCGGTTCCGGTGTATGATCCTGAGGATCTGCTCTCCAATCAGATATCCGAGACCCTGGTTGAACATCCGAAGAACGGTTTAATCAAAAAGGATGGGCGTGTGTACCGCTCCCTCTCCCTGGTTAAGCCTCCGAAACAGTGCCTTCCACTGATGATCACCCCGCTACAGTCGATGGCATACGAGAACATCCTCAGCGTGACCTTTTCACGTGATCCGCTCGAAGCACAGCTCAAACGCCTGGACCGCCTCGACAGCATGTTGGGCATGCGCGAGCGCACCAACCTGGGTCGCTCAAACCAAAAGATTCAGCACCAGATCGGATCAATTCGCTCAGCGCGTCAGGACCTCTATGACGGCTCAGCTCAGATCGTCCGCGCCGGGTTACATCAGACGTTCATCTGCCAAACCGAGGACGAGGCCATTCGTGCCACCTCAGAAGCACTCTCCACCCTGGCCCAAATAAATGGAGCCCGTGGCATGGTCCATGAGATCTCGGATCTGGGAATGATGCTCAATTCCCTTCCGGCGGCCTACGATCCCTCCACCGATGGCGCGGGATGGACCACCGTTCTCATGTCCTCCCGAGCGGTACGCCTGTTTCCACTTTGGGGCAACTGGAAAGGGAGTCAAAATTCACTTTTCATCCTACCCAGCCTATGGAACCGTGAGCTTATTGGCTTCGATCTCTACGACTCCAGCGTGGCACCAAATATGCTGATCAGCGGGGTGTCTGGTGCCGGAAAGAGCTATCTCTTGTGCTATATACTGATCACCATGCAACGCGGCCATTTCGCAACATTGTCGGACGGAGCTGTGGTTGAGCGCGCCCCAATTACCTTCGTCTTTGACAAGGGTATGGCCGGCCAGCCGTGCGGCTTCGAGAAGGTGGCCAAACTCTTTGGTGGACGGATCTATGAAGCCACCCCGTCGAAAGCACCAGCGATGAACTTCCTCGCCCGCCTAGGCGAGACCCCAGCCGATATCAAGAACGAGGATTACAAAGATCTTCTCGACATGTGCGCCGACATTCTGATCGACATGGCTTCTGAGGGAGCGAACACACTCGAGCGCCTCGATCGCGCCGCCGTTATTGAGGCCCTCGTTGAAGCCCATCGCGTCTATCGTGGTGGCCAGATGCGCAGGGAGATAATCTTAAGCGATATCATATCAGTAATGCGCGCGCCTAAGCGGGTTGAAGAGACCGAAGATTCGGCCATGCGCCGCCAGCGACTCGCCATCCTGATGGGTGACTACTACGGTGAGGGTACCTATGCGCGCTTCTTTGATCGACCCGGCTCACTGAAGCTCAAGGAACGTTTTATTGTATTCGATTTGAAGGCCCTCAGCCGAAACCCCGACCTACAACGGGTCTTTCTCAAGGTGGCCATGCTCTGGGCTGACACCGTCATGAACGATCCCAAGGAGCTCGATGCCCGCAAAATTCTAGTTTTTGACGAGGCCCATGACTTGATCGGCAAAACTGCTGCCGGAACTATTGAAACCGCCTTCCGACTCTATCGAAAGAGAAAGGGTATCGTCATCGCCGCTTCGCAATCAGGTGAAGATTTTTACGTCGGCGGTGGTGGGCAAGCCATTGTGCAGAACAGCGCGCATAAGGTTTTCTTGCGCCAAGATCCGAGCAAGTTCCATTATACGGCACAGGCATTTAACTTAACCGCGCAGCAATCGAATGTGATCCTAAAATTGCGTACGGTTAAGGGGGTAGAGTCACAGTTCTACCTGATTTCAGACATAGGAGAGGCGGCCCTGTGTCTCCCATTGGAACCAGCATTCTACTGGGCAAGTACAAATAACGGAGATGACAATCAGCTTTTTAGCGACATTCTGCTTAAAGCGGGCGGAGATTTCTTCAAAGCATTCGAGGCAATAGTCAAGATTGCTCCAGGCGGAGCTAATTCCGTACGCCGCCATGCCGAAGGCGAGCAGAAGGAAGAGGAAAAAGACGTCGTTACTCAACTTGTTTCAGGATTAATGGATAATGCGCTTAACAGTCCAACTTAAGATGAGGTATACTTATGGCGTCTAAAAGCTTAGTTTTTATAACATCAGCACTGCTGCTAACTGTTCTTGCGGGATGCTCAAGCCAATCAAGCGGAGGGGCGGTGTCTTCTAATGTGGTGGCGTGTCCCGGGTGCCCAGCCGTTCCACCGGGAACGGTGCAGTATGTGTGGGAGGAGCCGATGGTTGATGTCGTGGACGTTCCGCCTGGCCTCGACCCAGATGGTATTTATTATCGTCCGGCTCATCAGGAAGTAACGGAGATACGCCAGGGACGCTGGAGATACTATAACAAGAACCGCTAGTGTTTTGATCGGAGGGTACCGTATGAGCCTTATCAATGTGCAAAATTTTGTCGCGCCTCTTAAGAACACGACACACGTGATTACGTTGATTCTTGTCGCTGGCCTATTCGGCTCATATCGCTATGCCGGTGGCGCGATTTCATCGTCACCAAGAGTGAAGAGCTCGGCACCAGCCTCGGTGCGCCAGCCCATTGAGGATGAGCTGACAGGCGAGGATACAGCTGCGCCAGCGCAACCTCAGGCACGACCGGTCGCACAACCGGCCACCCCCGATACACGTAAAAAACTACTTGATGAGATGATGGGAAAAGACAGCTCCAAAAAGGATCCTGCTGGCGGCAAGGAGGGGCTCAACAATACTTTGGCTGACATTGAAAAACAGCTAGGGCTTAGGTAGGCGCATGGTAAAGGAAAAAGTTATCATACGAAAAGTGTGGCGTTCGGAGCTTCCGCGGCTGGTATTGTTCGTGGTGCTTCTCGTGGTCGCTCCGGTGTTATCAAACATCTTCGGGGGAAGCGTCATCACGGGGGAACTCTTCTCCCTCCTGGGGGTTACCTATTATCTTTCCCTGCCTCTGTGGTGGCTTGTTCCAGCATTTATGCTACTTGAAGTGGCTTGGCGTATTTATAATGTGCGCTATGTTGTCGATGAACTTGGAATTGAATCGTGGGATGGAATTCTCTCTCTAAAGCAGCAGATAACACACGTGCGCCACGAAGATGTGCGCAGTATTGAAACCGATCAAAGTGTACTCGAACGCATCCTCGATGTTGGGGAGGTGCAGATCGCAACCGCTGCCACCGGTGGAGTGGAAATTACTTTCCAGGGGGTGCCGAGTCCAAAGAAGATGCAGAACTGGCTACAGGCCAAGCGTGACAAGGTACAGAAGCATGACAACCAAGGATCACGTAAGCGAGCCCTTGCGGGAAGCTCCTCGGCCGCATCGAGTGGAGTAAATGATGTGACTGCTTCGGGCGATACGGCGACCCAGCGTTCGTCGGCCTCATCCAGTGGAACGATATAAGTTGTGGAGATGTTTATGGAACAGAATCGGTTGTACAGGTCAAGTTCTCTAACAATCAAAATCGTGCTCATGACAGCGCTGGCGCCCGTAGTCTTCATGCTTGGTGCCTCATCACTCCTCGCTGAAAACGGCGTCGATGTAGAGGCAATCCGCAAAGACCTGCTGGCCGCCAAGGCATCAGGCAGTGCGGGAGGATCTCTCAGCACGCGATCGGGAGACGCCTTTAGTCTGAAGCCCGAAGATCTTGAGAAACGGCGTGCGGCACTGCTTGCCGAGGAGAACGCGCTCCTTAGCGAACTACAAAATGCTCCGGACACCAGCATGGAAACCGTTGAGCCCCCTGTGGCGACTGAAGAGGCTACGGCGGATCGGGCACTTGCCAACAATAGCGAGATTACCTCGTTTGGGGCAGATCCTGCCTCTAAGGTAGCTCTGCCAGGAGACGACAGTTCCGCTGATGAACATGCCACAGAGGATGGTTCAACTGCGGAGGCTAATACCCTGCCAGAGGCTGCGCCGAAGGCAGAGCTCGCCTCAGCATCCGCCGACACCAAACATACTAAGAAGGTAAAGGTCGCGACAAAAAAGTCGGATCCTGACGCCAGTTCCGAGACTAAGGCTGATATTTCCCACGCCAGTCTTCGCGCGTCAGACCTCGAAAAGATGAAGGCAGTAGCAAGCTCAATCGAGTCAACAATAACCAACCTGCAAAAAAGCAATACCGCGTTGGAAGCTCAGCTGAGAAGCGTGCGCATTCACTCAGCGGATCTACAAAAAGAGTTTGAGGAAACCAGAGATAGGCTAATGATTGCCGACGCCGAAGTAGAGCGATTGTCGGGGCAACTTAAGGCGCGCAATCAGCAGACCCTTACTCAAATGGCTGGACCAATTGCCGTAGCTGACAGGACAGCGACTGCTCAGAGTGCGGCCCCCGTAGCCATGCGAGTCGTCAAGAAAACCGAAACAAGGGTGGCTGAAGACGTGCTGATAGGCACGGTAGTCGCCGATAAAGCAAATCTAAGAACTGGCGCAGGAAAAGACAATTCACCGTTTATGACCGTATCAAAGGGCACACGCTTGACTGTTGAGACTCGCGACGGCGACTGGTATCGTGTGATTGCACCGAATGGAACTCGCGCCTGGGTTTCATCGGAAGTGCTTGCCTTCGGGGAGAATAGTCAGGCCAGTCCGACCAATACCTTACGTATAAAGGGTTATGACGCAAGTCTCGAAGAGCAGGCGTTCAAGCTTATTAGCAACCGTCCTCACTAGTTTTATCGGTTGCTTGATAGGTTTTCCGTATCCGTTGGCGGCAGCACCGCAAAGCGGTATCGTGTTGCCGTACCCCACACCAAGCAAAACCTCCAATGCTTTGGGCATTGCCCGCGGTGCACTATCATCCTACGTACACCCCGTGCTTGCGCCACGAGTCTCCAGCCATTATGGGATGCGTCGCCACCCAGTTTTGAAGAAATTCTCGCGGCAGCATAATGGTCTCGATCTAGCCACCCCAGAAGGAGCGATGATTCGAGCCCTAAGCGCTGGGCTCGTCGTGTTCGCTGACCCATACGCTGGGTTTGGCAACCTCGTCGTCATTCAGCACAAGAATGGCGTCACGACTCATTACGGGCACTGCTCCGTCCTCAGGGTCAAACCCGGTCAGCGCGTTAACCCAGGCCAGATTATCGCCACTGTGGGCAGTACCGGGCTCTCAACGGGGCCACATTTGCACCTTGAGGTTCGGGTCAACGGGGAGGCACTCGATCCGCTTGAGGTTATACCGTCATTGGCGAGCGAGGCGGAGGGATGAGAGCCGCGCTGGCGCGCGGCTCTGGCCCTCATAGAGGGTAGTCACTAGGTTTATCGGGAGGTTGAAATGGAGAAGTGTAAAAATTCTATCTCTATGGCTGCTCTTCTTGTCGTGCTGATTTTATGCACTGCATGGCCCTACCTGAACCCAATGGATATAATTGATGAAAACCCCTGTCCCATCTCCATCCGTCCATGGGTCAGAAACGACACAGCTTTGATTTTCGTGATACCGTGGATATTGGCCGCACAGTATCTGCACTGGGTGTTCCTACCGATACTACAGGACTTTATCTATTCGACAACCTCAAAGCGTCGGGTCCTGCCGATCCTTACTACTTTTCTTATACTTATCTGCATCTTATTTTTCGTGGTTGTTGGTGAAATTTTTCGCTTCCCCAATCTTCCAGAATGGCTAGACTGTTACGCCATAACGACAACGCCTTTACCCTTTCTTATTGTGTTTTTAGGCCCTCTCATGTTGCTCATTCTCCAGGGACTGGCTTTCAAGAATTGGCGTGGAAACTGCCTCAAAGAAAAGCTGGCGATAGCAGCTGCCTTAACTCTGTCGACGCTCGTACTCGGCGGGCTGCTCTCTGGGGGTGAATATATGGTTATTCTCGCCTCTCAGGGTTAGTGAATCGCAAGCTTGGAGGGGGGAAGCGCTGGAGGGGGCCTACTCCAGCCAACCCAAAACCAACCAGCTAGGGATGGACCAAAAAACCAGAGATAGAATGAATTGGAAAGCCGCTGGCGGAAAAAGAGCGCAGGGGAACGGAGACAGAGGTTCCCCCAAAACCTCCAGAGTACGAGGGATCGATATAGTACACCAAGCCACCAGCCCCAAACGACAGCAGTAGATACACTACTCCCCTAGAGCCCTATTAAATTGGCTGAAAACACATTTGGGGGACCAAATTGGCAAGCTTGGGAAAGCTTGGAGGAAACATCCCCGGTGGATACTCGGCACTCCGGTCCCCCTTGCGCCATCTCCTATATGTTTCTCGAGCTTTTGCTCTCTCAGCCTTGACCCAATTAATAAAAGCTATTCGAAGGTCCTTATCATCACTAATGCACCACTGCTTACGACCATACTTCTTTGGCGTATACTTAAGGTCAATTGGCTGCCTGCGAAGCTTCTCGGCTCCAAGACAAGGGAACTTGCGTTCCGCACGTAGCTTAGCTTCCTCTGCTCTTACCCCTCGAATAATCTCCTCCTTGATTTGAGGAATCTCGCCTTCGGGGATCCTAAAACACTTAAGCCACGCAAAGGGTGAGAGGGTAAATTCGTGAGAATCAGTACTCTTGTCTCGTAGCTGTTGACAAAGAGCTAAGTCGTCCTGCTCGCTTATGGCTTTTTTGGGCAGTTCTGTTACGAAAAAGCGCCTTATCCATGGGGCCGTAAATTTATGCTCTTCTTCCAAAAACATCTCCCAAGTCGAAAATCCGGGGTATTCATCGATGGTGTCGACTAGGTTAGCTGCCTGGGGGTTAGTGTAGAGGTAAACGAACTTAGCGATAGCGCATGAGCGGGTAATGATGGGCTCGGCGTCGTAGTCAGAGCACCAGACAGTTCGTTTGCGTCTGCCCAAAAGCTTGTTAACCGCGTGAGCTAATTCTGTTTTTACACAGTCCACGAAGCGTACGGTTGTTTCTGGGTCTTGGCTTACAAGGAGCAGGTGAAAGTGGTTTGCCATAAAGGCAACGCCGCAGACAACGACGTTAAACTGGGTTTGAGCCCTAGCGAGAACACTTTTAATAATAAGCGCCATGTAGAGAGTGCAGACGAAGGGTAAGCCTTCCTCAGTTCGGCTTGTGACGAAGGTGAGATATTCTGGTGGAAGAAATCGTGGTGGCGCTGGCATATCATATGTTTCGCGCTTTTAATCGAAAAGTTTCCTATCTTCCTCGCTAACTTTGGAAAATGTCCCAAAAAGTAGGCCCCCTCCAGTAGTAGCTAGCTCCAGTAAGTAGCTAGTAGCCCAGTAGCAAGTAGGCCCCCTCCAGTAGTAGGTTAGGTAGAGTAGGTAGTAGGTAGTAGGCCCCCTCCAGTAGTAGGTTCTCCAGTAGTAGGTAGAGGCCCCCTCTAGTAGTAGGTTTAGTGGCACCAAATATAGATTAACTTGCGCGGGGAAGCTTTGTGCCCCGTTAGCAGGATTCAAGGCTTCGCATAGAGCCCCACAGCGCAGCCGTAGGGACTATCTATTTTGGTTGCGGCCGCTAGGCTGCGCTGTGTAACTCCGTGCGATCTCAGTGGATCTTCGTGTGAAACAATCATTACGGTCAGCCCACACTTATTGAGCAATTACCACCGAAACAGATAGCCACAGAAATTCATTGTGCATTTTGACCATAATTTTATGCACCATAAAGACGCAAATTGCCCATAACCCCTTACATGCACACTCCTGTCAACACAAAGACTAAGATCCTTGCTCAAGCG
>CAIXSY010000233.1 GCA_903922175.1 uncultured delta proteobacterium
GGCCGTTCAGTTAGCTGACGCTTTGGCCGCTAACGTCTACTGCCTCATCAGGAGTTACGGCTAAGGCCGTCGGCTGCAGCAGTAGCTGCATCTGATGCAGACAGTAGATAGCTGACTGCAGATCTCAGATAGCAGAGTACAGGATGCTCGACCCTCTCTTCCGCGCGAATGCGCGGGTCGGTTCAACTAGTTATTAAGGTCCTTCTTAACATACCCTCTTTGCCAACCTGGTATGGTGTGTTAAAAACAAAAGTTATTAATCCTTTCGCGGTGTTATCCTTGGAGATCCGTAGGTGCGAGTTTCCTCAATAGCCATTCCTTTAGCGCTTATCGTACTTTGCGGGGCAGCGCTTTCGTCGCTCATCGAATTGCGCTCCTCACTCGCTGCGAGGAGTGCGGAGGAGGAGTCTACGCTGTATTCTGCTAACGATGGCGTTGCAGCCGCTCGATTAACTAGCGCCAAGGCCGAGGAGGAGAGTGGGCGGGCGCAGGCAGCGACCCAGCTGCTCTGGCCGCGCACGCGGAGTTTTGTGCATCTGGCCCGCGTTTATAATTCTCTGGCGCTAGGAGAAGATAACGCGCAAAAGAAGATCTCATATCTGTGTCAGTCTCTCTCCGCCATCGGGGCGGCGGTGAAGCATGAGCCTTTTAATTCGCGTTATCTAATCAATTGGGCCAATCTGCGTCAATTGTTAGGTGGAATGGCCTGCTCTGAACCTTACACAACGGGAGCTTTTGGGGCGGTTACGCAGCTAGCACTGGAGCGTAATCCAACCGACACTCGCGTTCTGTATGCGGCAGCATTGGTGTATTATTGGGACAGTAATGCCGCCAGGTCGCGAGAGCTTCTGCATCAGATGCTGCAGCTTGGTGGCAAACTTTCCGCCGGGCAGGAGCGTTTCGTGTACTCAACGATTGAAAGTGAAGGTGATGTGAGTGCCGTGGTTCCTGCGCGCTTCCCGCAGGTGGTGGTTTGGTCGAGCGCCTTCCGTACCATTGACCTGGTCCGCTATAATGCTTTTCGGGGAGCCTTTGGTAATCTCGAAGTGCAGGCGGTGGAGGCCTCTGCCGGTGAGTATGATCGAGGACGTATCCCCTCCGAGTTGCACCAGCAGCGACTGCTCTCACTGTTCGGCGCGGAGAGCTCTGAAGCCTCACGGGTTACCCTCGATACTGAGTTTTCGCGTTTTGCGGTTCAGCAGCGGCAGCGTGATTTAGCTGAATATCTTGGCGAGCGTGCGAAGTTACGGGAGCTAACAATCTTGAGGGCTTCGCTCGAAGGCGACACTCGACCGTTGCGTAGTTCGCTCTCGGGATGGGGGCTCGACGAGCCGACGGTCTTCGATGAGTTTTATCGTAGCGTTGGATTCTACGTCCCGGATGGGCAGGAGCTGACGTATGTGCAGCTGGCCAGTGCCACAGGTGCCGAGATGCCGAGTCGTGCCGATGTACGACTGCTGGCGAGTGCGGACAATGAAAACTGGATAGATCTGACCGAAGAGCTGCAAATGCGTTCTTTCTTGGTGGCGGGGGCGCCGCTACTTGTCCTGCGTCCCAAGCATGCGGTGTTTAAATATTGGAAGGTGCAGTTCGCTAGCCCTGAGCGGCGTGGCGCATTCAAAAATTCCTTGGCACGCCTCGTGCGAGTTTTTGGTGTCAGTCGGCTTGCCGTCGAGGAGGGGATGTGATTCGTTTCGTCAAACGCGCTTTTTGCCTTCTTCGTCGTACTCTCGTCATCGCGCTGCTGAGTGAGGCGGTGGCGCTCGTTGGGCTGGCCGAATCGGTCTCTATCGGTGTCCCTGATTTCCCTAAGGACTTAGAGTATTTAGATTCGAGGCACCCACTGGCGCTGATTGCGCGCAGTGCGGTGCTTGCGCCTATGATCGAGGTCTCTCCAGCGGGGACAACGTCGTTGCGTTTGCGCTTGGCAGCGCAGATGGTGACTAGTGCCGACCATCGTACTCTGTCACTGCTCGTCCAACGTGAGGCACATTTTCAGAATGGCAGGAGTGTTAGTGCTGAAGATATTGCCTACGCACTTGGTCGCTGTCGGGAGAAGGGGCGTTTGCCTGGGGTGGTAGAGATATCCGTGCGCACGCCGCCGAGCACTGCCCGTGCCTCGCTTCTTACCCCGGTACAGTCTTGGGTCGATCTTAGGGGCATGGCCGATGCGGCACAAGTTAAGACACTCCTGGCGGCATTGGCCCAGTGTCCGATCTTTGAAAAAAAGAGTGCGCAGCTCTTTGGTGTTGACTTCGGCCACGGCACAAACCTCGTCGGTAGTGGGCCTTTTCGCTTGCGCGAGTATCGATCGGGGCGTGAGGTGGTTTTGTCGCGCGTTTCTTCCGGTGTCCTTGATCGAGAGGGGGCGGCCCAGATTACGCTGCGAGCTTTTTCTGACGCGCGTCAGGGGGTGACGGCGCTGCGTGTTGGTACCTTAGATGCGTTGTTTACCAAGGACCCGCTGGCTGTGGAGAAGAGTCGTGGCGACGCGACGCTGGTCGTACGGGAATGTGGCGAGTATCAGATGATCATCAGGCGTGGTTTTACGTTAACCTGTGCGGATCCGCTTGATTTGAGCGATCTGCGCTATGTTTTTTAGGTAGGCATTGCGACAGCACCTTGGCGGATTCTTAAGGGATGGATTATGCGCGAATTGAAACGGATGACCATTTTTGTCGTGCTCGGTGGGGCGATCTGCCTTGGGTCTTTGTGTGCCTGTGCGACCAAGGCGATAACCAAGCCGCGCTCGGTGGAGATTGAAGAGGCGCAGGAGAGGGGCGTCCCCATGGCAACCCGCGACGAGGAGCGCAAGCTCTTTTTTGCAGAAGAGGAGAAGCAGAAGAATCGTCTTGTGGCTCTGATCCGGCAGCGTGCCGTGGGTAGTTTTCATGATACCAATTATCGTCTCGGCGCGGATGACGAAGTCGAGCTGAATGTCTTTGATGTGGCCGAACTCAATGTGACGGTCAAGGTCAGACAGTCGGGATTTATTACCTTGCCGCTCGTGGGGGCGGTGCGGGCTGCGGGGGTTACGGAGAGCGAGCTACACGACGATCTCGTTGAGAGACTGTCGATGTTTGTGCGTCAGCCGCAGGTGAATGTTTTTGTGGCGCAGTACGGGAGTCAAAAAGTAGCCGTGGTTGGAGCCGTACGTAAACCTGGGACGATCCCATTGAAGAAGGGAGCGAATAGCGTCCTCGAACTGATTTCAGAGGCGGGAGGGGTAAGCGACAAGGCGGGCAATTTTCTCAACTTCGTTCCTGCGGAATTTTCTGGGGTAGGGGCGACCAATGATGTTGAGGCCCGTGCGCGACTGGCCCTAGCCGCCAATGACGCGCTCGATGCTCGTGGTGGGGGGATTCAAATTTATCTTGACCAGGTCTTGGGGACCAGTGGCGGAGTTCCTCTTGAGATACCCGTTCGTGGTGGTGATATGGTCATCGTCCCGGAGGCAGGTAAGGTCATGGTCGAAGGCGAGGTTGAAAAGCCTGGTTCCTATGATCTTAACCCATCGACAACGCTGCTTAGTTCGCTGGCGGCAGCTGGTGGCATCACCTATAGTGCTAAGGTCGATGAGCTGGAAGTGGTGCGCGAGCTGGGCGTGGATAAGAAAGTGCACCTTGTCCTGGACCTATCCCACATCGCGAGTGGTGAGGAGAGGGATGTGCGCCTGCGCAATGGAGATATCGTGCGCGTTCCGTCACACTCCGGACGGCGGCTATCACGCGATACGTTCGAAGGGATATCGAGGGTTCTTAACTTTGGAATCGGCGGGTCGGTTAATTTGATGCCATAGCATCAGTTGAGAAAAAAGAGTGTTTTTATGAATGAGAAGTTGCCCACGACCAGAATACGTCCCTTACCGAATTATCTTCCGGGTGAACCATCGGCTACGCAGAACGGTGACGAGGGGAGTGAAGTCGAGCTGCGCGAGTATATCCGGGTCGTCTTTAAATATCGTTTTTTAATATCGGCGACGACGGCGATCTGTGTGCTTCTCGCACTCGTCTATTCATTTACGACCACGCCGTTGTATGTGGCGACAAGCAAGGTTCGTATCGGGACGTACGAGCCGATACTTAGTAACACCAAGATTGAGGATATGCTTCAACAGAAGAGTCGCGAGACTAACTACCTCGAGACGCAGATTGAAGAGATGATGAGCTATTCTTTGGCGGATAATATTTTAGCAGATCCGCAGATTCGCAAGGGCATAAGCGGGGAGCCTCATCCTGGTCTGATCTCTCGTCTGTTCGGTACTAAGCAGCGAGAGGAGCCCGCAGAGGCGGTGGCGGGGAGCTATAAAGCTACGTTTGGAGAGATTCGGCGCTATCTCGATGCGATTGATATAAAGCCAGTGCGTCGGACCTCGATTGTTAATATTAGTGCCACCTTCCATGACGCGGCGCTAACGGCGGCAATGGCCAATAGGCACGCGCAGTCCTATATCGACTGGGTCCGGACGACGCGCATTGAGCAGCAGGCACGGGGGTTGAAGTTTCTCAGATCGCAGTCCGATGAGCTGCGCGAGAAGGTTGCCGACCTGGAGCGTGAGTTGACTGAATATGCTGAGGCCAATTCAATCGTGGCGCTGAATAAAGACGAGAACATCACGGTGCAGAAGATGTCACAATTGAATGTGTTGCTTACCTCGGCAACAGCCAAGCGTATTGAGGCTGAGAATTACTATAAGGAGGCTGAGTCGTCGCTGAAGAGACCCTCGGCGGGGTTTGATGATTCGTCAACGCAGACGATGCGCTCCGATCTCGCTCGACTCGAATCAGAATACGGCGAGATGGGACAAAAGTTCACACCGCAGTATCCCAAGATGAAGCAACTCAAGTCGCAGATAGAAGAGCTGCGGCGATCGATTGAGGTGCAGCGTAAGCAGATCGTATTCGGGCTTAAGGCGAAGGCGATGGCTGTTGCTGAGGAGGAGAAACGTTTGCGTGATGAGCTCGAGCAGCAAAAGAGCCAGGCTTTTGAGTTGTCGAAGAGGCAGGTGCAGTATAACGTTCTCAATCGTGAGTTAACCTCGTCGCGCGATCTTTTACAGAATGTGCTACGCCAGATTAAAGAAACATCGCTTGCCGTGGAGGGGAATGCCTCTAATGTTTCGATTATTGACCTCGCGGTCATTCCTATCTCCCCGACATTCCCTCGTAAAAAGCTCTTCCTTCTTTTTGGTGCCGCCATTGGGTTGTTTTTGGGTGCGGGATTAGCGTTTTTATTAAACTACCTCGATAACACTGTGCGCACGCCTGAGCAGTTGGCAGCGATCGTGCAGATCCCTAGCTTGGGAGTTATTCCTTCTTTCTCTATCGAGCAGCTCGATACTCCGCACGCGGTCGATCGTCTCGCCCATGATGGCCCCGACGGAGCGACATCGTCGGATATT
The DNA here is from genome assembly GCA_903922175.1 of uncultured delta proteobacterium. Taxonomy (GTDB): domain Bacteria; phylum Bdellovibrionota_C; class UBA2361; order UBA2361; family CAIXSY01; genus CAIXSY01. The sequence continues at coordinate 5,402 of CAIXSY010000233.1, forward strand.
ATCTCGCTAGGTGGAAAAAGTACTCCTCCGATCGTCTATCTTAAGGATCCCAAGTCGTTGGCGGCTGAAGCGTATCGCACTATCCGCACAGCATTGCTCCTTTCTCAGGCAGGTGAGCCACCGCGTACAATTCTTGTTTCGTCGGCGCAGTCCTCGGAGGGCAAGACTACGTCCTCGGTCAACCTGGCGGCGTGTTTGGCTAGCTCTGGCGGGCAGGTTGTTATTGTCGACGCAGATCTACGACGCCCGAGCGTTTTTCGCCATTTTGGAATTGACCCGAACGCCCCGGGCTTGGTTGAGGTTCTTACGGGGCAGATGGCACTGGCGGATGTTGAAATTCACGATGCGGCACGGCGCATCACCGTTATTCCGAGCGGCAAGATCCCGCCCAATCCGGCAGAGCTACTCGGCTCGCTGGAGATGGCCAGTGTTCTTGACCAGCTCGCCTCACGCTACGATTATGTTTTGATCGACTCACCACCGGTATTGCCCGTGGCCGATTCGGTGATTCTCTCGCGCTATGTCGATGGTGTTGTCTTGGTGGTAAAGGGAGGCAAGACGCCGAAAAAAGTCGTGCGTGATGCGAAGCTCAGATTGCAAAGGGTCGGTGCTCGATTCCTTGGTGCCATCCTCAACGAAGTCGATATTCAAAACGGCGACTACGCTTACTACAACCGCTACTACTACTCGTACTACGAGAAAGATAAAAGTAAGAGTGATCGGAGTACGGGGACGTAGCTCGCCGCCGTCAGGTTTTGACTGCCCGCTTCGGCTGCAGCTACGGATACAACCGACGGCCGTCGTGGTCGCTCTTGATAGGGCGATAAAGGTTGAATCGGATAGCTTTTTGGGAAAGGGGAGAATCTGCTTGCCCAATGAGATATCGTACCAACGGGTAGGGGAGAGCGCTCCGATTTGGGGATGGCTCAATAATCCCGGGGTGTAACTGCTCGCCCCTAATCGGCTAACGTTGACGTCAAACTTGGACGTCAGCGTCATCGGTTCTAAAATGGTCAGTTTGTTAAGGATATACGCACAGCTTGATGAGGGGGCGAGTATCTACCCGGGGTTATGGAGCAGATACATCGCTTGTGACTAACGGCCTGTAACTATTACATAATATTCTGTGGAATTAAGCTACACTTTCACAAATGCCTAGCATAACAGAATATAGGGCATGGATGCACCGTCGGTTGTTCTGTAACATCTTAATGTAGTTATAGTTTTCATCTTTGGTGAGGCTCTATGGCCAAGTCTGATTCAGGTTTTCCTCGCAAGGCAGCTGAGGGTGATGGCGATGCTTCGTCGAACCTCGATCTTCAAGCACTCGAAGTTGGGATAGAAGATCGCAGCGCCGGGACCGCGTCGAGCACGACCGAGCAGGAGCAGCTGGCACGCTTGGACTATGTGCCGACGCCGCGCCAGGCTGAGCTTAGCACCCCGAAGACAAATTCTCATTTCCATGCCAAAGAAGCTGGGACACTTGAGCCCACGCGCAAAGAGGGCGGGAAGTTCATCAACACGCAGTTCGTTTCTGACCTGGTAGTTGAGAATCCAGGCTGGCGAAATCTTGGAACACCGCAGGAGTTGACGGCGAAGCTCGAGGTCGTCGGCTACCAGTGCTATCACTATCTGGCTGTGCAGCTGGCACTGCTGTTCAATACCCCGACTCAGAAAACTCGTGCTCTTTTGCTTGAGGGGCCATCGGGCTGCGGTAAGAGCTTTATGGCCAAAAGCTTGGCCAAAATCGCCGGCGCTGAGTTGCTCTGCTTAAGCTGCTATAAGGGGATACCAACACAAAATCTGATTGAGTCCCCCTCTACCCTGGCCATGGTTAATGCTATGGCGGGAAAGGGTGGTAATGTTGACGCGCAGGAGCTGATGAACTTGGGCGTGCTTTCTCGTGCCTATTTACAATCACAGACCAAGCCGACCCTGATGCTGATCGACGAACTCGACAAGCCGGATGGGGCAATTGACACGTTCTTTCTTGGTCCGATTCAGGATGCGCGTATCTGGCTTGAATCTCGTCCACCGATCGATGCCGACCCGGAAAACCTTCTGATAGTTTTCACTAAGAACTGGAATAGAAAGCTTGATGAAGCACTCCTGCGTCGCGTCCATCCGGTGCGGATGACGTATCTGGATTCGGCGCTCGAGCGCAAGATTTTATCGCCCCACTGTCATCCACAACTGGTTGCTAATCTGGTGGGCGTAGCCGACCGTATGCGCAACTCAGGGGGATCGTACCAATTCGAGCGTCCACCGGCGCCGGAAGAGCTGCTCACTGCTGGGCATTATGTACAAAAGCTACTCGAGTGGGGCATGGCTGAGTTCGGATTCGTCGGCAGGAATATCTGGTCGATTCTCGCCAAATCGGAGCACGATCGCGCCGTTTTAGAGCACATGATGCGCTTTCACCCTGATTTTATGGATCCCCTATTCCCCGATGGAAAGAACACCCCGATTGACGAGATCTATGCTCGCCTTGGTCGGGTCGTGCTGCACGAGATTGTCGAGGATCGCTTAAAAGACAAGCGCGAAGCGGCGTGGAAGACGCTGGATTACAACTAAAAGCACTCCGCGCGGGCGCGGGGTGCTGGCTTCCTTTTGCAGTTGTGCGTCCAGGAACTCCCAGCTCCCCCGAACTAGAGCCCTTTGCTAAAGCTAGGAAATGGCAATGGTTGTATTTGAATAGAGATGACAGGGTTGATATCATTCGATATCGTGAATATCAGGCTCAGAGGGATTTTGGTAACGTAATACTTGACCGGTGGCGCATCATGAAATTATCTGTCGTTCTTATTGGATTTGCGGTTCTAACGCTATCTCGTACCATTAATGCACAAGTAATTGATCCCGATCTGAAAATCCAAAGTATAGGGAGCTTCTCGAATATGCGATTTACGGAGGAGCATCAATATGGTAATGAGGCAGAGTTATGGCGCGCTGGTGACAAAGTATTCGGACATTTCTTCCATTCAGAAGGTTTAGCCGGTGACACTCCGGTCGGGCAACTCGACGATGTGCAGTACGATCCAAAGAACGGCGCTCTTAGTTTTAAGGCGAAGCTCACGGTGGGGCTTCACTCCTGTAAAGTTCACCGTGATATACCATCACACGACTTGTTTAAATTTGAAGGAAAGCTAAAGACGGACTCGATCGAAGGAGAGCTGGTTCATCTAGAGGCGGTAGATAACAATCAGATTATTTCGCAAGAGAAGGTTATTCTCAAAAGATCAGATCGTAGAGACTCATTGGATAATCATTTAGAAACCTATGCAGAGTGGGGAAAGAAGTCTCAGTCCATACTGGCGTTCAGGGGGCCCAAGTGGTGATACGCTGAATAGCAAAAACTAGCCAAACACATTTGAAATTTGGAAAATCCCGACAGCGTTTGATGAAATGCGAGCATTAAATACAGTTTGGACAAACCTCCCTACTTCGCATTGCCTTCCCCCTTCGCCCGGCCTTCCGCCTTCGCTCGGCCTCGCGGCCGAAGCTATGGCGAGACAGGCTGCGGCCGGAGCTACGGGGGACAAGCGCGGCAAGTGCTACGTAGGACAAGCCGGTTTGACTGTGTTTCTTTGTGTTTGGCTATGTTGTCCCGCCGGGGGTAGAAACTTCTTGCCCACTTATTTGCTCGACTGCTTTTGTGCAACAAATGGGCAAGAAGTTTCTAAATATGTTACCTTTCCTTCGAAATATGACCCATAAACCAGCCTTTACATTCACCGCTCGTCTTCGAAGCTTCCGCTATGCATTTCGGGGGTTACGCACGATGCTCTTTTCTCAGCATAATGCGTGGGTCCATGCCATAGCCACGATACTCGTCGTCATTGCAGGGGGTATTTGCCACCTCTCCGCTAGCGAATGGTGCGCCATCGTAGTAATGGTCGCTGCTGTTTGGACAGCCGAGGCATTAAATACCGCATTTGAATTTCTTTGTGACGTGGCCTCGCCTCAATTTCATCCGCTGGTAGAGAAGGCCAAAGACGTTGCTGCAGGAGCTGTGCTGCTAAGCGCGATTGGAGCGGTCGTGGTGGGGGTGCTTATCTTTTGGCCACGATTGGTTGCGCTATGGTAATTGCTCAATAAGTGTGGGCACCTGGGAGCGCGGACGTCCGCGCTCCCAGGAAGATCAAAAATCGCCCACGCTTATTGAGCAGCTGCGCGTAGCAGGTGTTTTCTACGTACGGATTCTGCGGAAGTCTTGAAATTGGCAAACGCTCATATCTGTACTATATTCAGGTGTAATTTAAGTTTCCCATGACCAATCCATGATAAACGTAGGCATCATCGGTACGAATTTTGGACAGACCTTGGCGCTGGCTTTTATGGCGCAGAGCAATGCCAAGGTTACAAGGACTTTGAAATTCAGATCTTCGGAACTACAGGCATAGTGTTATATTCAGATAGCAAGGGGCTCCAGGTCAGTTACTCCAATGAGCAGCCCCTGCAGACGGTTGAAGTTCCAGATCCTCTGGCCAACATTAAGATCGGCAAGTCGATCGTCTCTGGCTCCGTCAAGTTCATGGCGGCGGCGTATGCTAAACTTTTGAACGGCGAACCGGTGGATGAGGGGCAGTTCTGCACACTCGAACAGGCGTATGCAAATATGCGCCATCTTGATATCGACTGACACAAGCCACACGATGGTCGTTTGTGATTCATATGGTGACGTCCCTATGTTTGATTTGGCGCGTATCCGTGTGGCCATGGGAAATGCCAGTTTGAAGGTGCAAGAGGAGGCCGATTTCGTGACCACTTCGGTGACTGAGGATGGTTTGGCTTACGCCATCGAGAAATTTATTTTGAAGAAGTAGCCAAATGCAATTCGTGCACCGTCTTCTTGGCGCAGGCACTGCGCGCAACATGTTTCAGTGGGTCTCTCTGTAAGATACGCGATAAAGGTACTCCTTCTGGTATCGCTGAGTAGTTACCTCTAAAAAAAATGTAACTGCTCGCCCCTCATCGGCTAACGCTGACGCCGGAAGTAAAACGTCGACGTCAGACGTCGACTCGACGGTGCTCCTCGGAGCCCGGCGTTAGACCTTGGACGTCAGCGTCATCGGTTTTAGAAATGGTCATTTTGTTAAGAATATACGCACAGCTTGACGATCGGGCGAGTAGTTACAAAAAAATTTAATGAGGCAAATCTGCTCTCGTTAGGATTTCGGCTTTCTTCCCCGCACATTCGGCAACAAAGCCGTAGTGGTATCTCCCGTTGAAGAAAAATGTTGCTTGTCGGGGGACAAAGACTCGTATAATAGATGCCATAATATCGTCATGGCTGCGATGCTCGATGTCACTGAGTAGATCTTTGCACAAGGAGGAGCGTTGAGCAGCACTAATGTTGGCCATACATAGCTTAATTCGCACGGTATACAGATAGTCGCGCAGCAGTCGTAAATATTCGAGTTTCTGGGATTGAGGTACATTTTGCGACGCCTCCTCGGCGGTACGTTTGATAAGTCCCAACACCGGGTCAAGTACGCCGAAATGGGATTCGGCAAATTCTTTAAGGGTTGTAGCTTTATTCCCAACTCGATCATCTTTTTCGGCGACGATCATCTGGTACTTAGGATAATCACTATCGCACCGATTCCTTTCGACCAGACCCTGCTGCAGTGCTATGGCTTTTTGTATGTCTTCGGCATGGTGGCCCCACTTCGCTTCTATAAACCAATCTCGAACCTTAAAATCGATCCGCATGCCTGCCCATCGGCTCTCGATTCGTAAACAGTATTGAGGTCGTGGAGTAGCGGCTGGGAATTTCAGTGCTAGGGCCACCCCTACGAGCTGCTCGAAGGCCTGCCCCTTCAAATAGTATGGAATAAGGTCTACGTTATTGATAGCGGAGAGGGTGGAGGGGGGGCGAATATAGATCCGTGTTTGATCGTTGCCAGAAGGGAACCACTCATTAACTCTCTTATTCGATTTTAATTCTCCTATATTGCGAACGGCAAGCAGTTTCCTTAGCTTCTGAACTACAGGGTCGGTCTCGGGCAAGCTATGAATTGATAGGTATTTTCTCTGTAGGTATGCGGCTGCATTAACAAGAGCTCGCACCGGATTGGTTGTCATTAAGGCGACGGTCTCTACATCTGAGGCATCGTCCGGCAGATAGGTAGTATAGCGTATAGCGGGAGGTGTTGCACAACTGTTGCGTAGCGGACTAACCGAGGAATGAATGGTAGTAGCTCCGATACCTAACTGGGGAGCAGACGGAATTGGCATAGTGGTGACTAGACTACCAAACTGACCAGGCTATGCAAATTTGGGTCTTCCGCCGTAGGGCGTAAGAATGTTCGGCATAATTACCTGATAAAACACGAATTTTAATTTAACGCGAAGGAACGAAGGTCGCGAAGAAATATTAATCCCGCCACTGTTTTTCCACCACTGTTTTTCTCAGGGAACGCGCTCGCCGTCCTTGAGGGAAATAGCGGGCACAAATAATACCGCGATGACCGTGCCTAAGGCCAATGCGTTTCCCTTCACACGGCCTTGCGGCCGAAGCCATGGCGTGACAGGCTGCGGCAGCTGACGCAGGCAGCAGAAAGCTGATCACAGCTTGTTGAAGGCAGATTCGCTCGACTGCCTGCTGATGTGTATACTCCATATCAGGGTGGGGCTTTTTATGCGTGCGATACTTTGGGGCGACGACCCAGAACGAAACTCTCTGCGGCTTTTTGAGGCGCCGAGGCGGGTTGTCGTCACACAAGATCTCGATCGGGTGATGCCCTGCTTGCAGGAGCTGGAACGGGAGGCGATGCAGGGGGCGTTTGTTGTTGGGGTCCTTGCCTACGAAGCTGCCCCGGCTTTCGATCCTGCGCTCCAAGTTCAAAGGAGCTCGAATATTCCGCTTCTCCTCTTTGGCGTTTTTGATTCCTGGCGAGATGTCCCTCCTGCCAAGGTGACAGAGGGGCAAGGCTACAAGCTGGGAGAGTGGCAACCTCTTCTCGAAGTAGCGCAGTATCGCCAGCGCTTCGAGAAGATCAAAGATCACATCCGTCGTGGGGACACCTACCAAGTAAATGTTACCTTTCCCTTTACGAGCAGATTCGACGGGGACCCGCAGGCGTTCTTTGCTGAGCTTCTGCGGCGCCAGCCGACGTGTTTTTCGGCGTATATCGAGCATGCGGGTCTGGCGCTCTGTTCCGTCTCTCCTGAACTTTTTTTTCGTCTCTCGAAAGACCGTCTCTATGCCAGCCCGATGAAGGGAACCTCAGCTCGTGGTCGAACGTTGGCCGAGGATAACCAGAGGATTGAGACGCTGCAACGCTCTGAGAAGGAGTGCGCCGAGAATGTAATGGTCGTCGATATGCTGCGCCATGATTTGGGGCGCATCGCCACTCCTGATTCGGTGTCCGTGCCGGTGCTTTTTGCCGTCGAACGCCATCCGACTCTCCTGCAGATGACATCGAGTATCGAAGCTCAAAGCCGGGCGAGCATGACGGAGGTTTTGGCTGCGCTCTTCCCGTGCGCCTCGGTCACGGGGGCTCCTAAGGTAAAAACGATGGAGGTTATCGCCTCGGTGGAGCCTGCCCCTCGTGGCTTCTATACGGGGGCGATAGGAGTCCTTGGCCCTGGTCGCCAAGCTGAGTTTAGTGTAGCGATTCGCACGGTGACGATTGATGTAAACGCCTCTACGGCAAGCTACAGTGTCGGCAGCGGTGTTGTTTGGGATTCAGATGCCGACGCTGAGTATGCCGAGTGTCTGCTTAAGGCCAAGGTGATCGAGGAGGAGGTATTACAGTTCGATCTTCTCGAGAGCATTCTATGGGAGCGAAAAAGCGGGTATCTTCTTCTTGCAGAGCATCTGCAGCGTCTGATTGCTTCGGCTGAATACTTCGCTGTGCCTATTGCGGCAGATGCTATTTCGAGCCTCCTCGGCCAGCAAGAGCGGTCTTTGCAAGAGGGGAGCTGGGAGACTGCGCGGGTGCGCCTGCTTGTTAATCGGAGAGGTCGCGCACGCGTTGAGGCGCACGTCTTTGCGCCTGGTGACAAGCTTTTACCGTGGCGTGTGCGCATCGCCCGCACGGCGGTTAACTCCGCCGACAGCTTCCTCTACCATAAGACTACGGCGCGTCGAATATATGAGCAGGCGCTCCGCGACGAGCCCGGCGTTGATGATGTTATCCTCTGGAATGAGCGCGCAGAGATCACCGAGAGCACGATCGCCAATGTTGTTGCTGAAATCGACGGACGGCTTTATACTCCACCGCTTCGTAGTGGGCTTCTTGGTGGCGTTTTTCGGCGTGTGCTTTTGGAGCGGGGAGAGATCGCAGAGCGCGTTCTTAAGCTCTCGGAGATCGAAAGCTTTCGACATCTATTTCTCATAAATTCTCTGCGTCGCTGGGTGCCGGTTGTTTTTTAAGACATAGCGGTGGTAGTGTAATTGCTCATTAAGTCCGGGTAGCTTAATAATTCGTGAGCGTGGTCGTGGTCGTGAACGTGGTCGATATCACTGGTTGATTTGAGGAACATTTCGAGTATCTAGCCAGCGCCATTGGAAGATGCGCAATAAGCGCTATGTTTCACACGGAGATCCACCGAGGTCTCACGGAGTTACACGGAGGGGATAGTGCTGGGCCCCACCAC
>CAIXSY010000234.1 GCA_903922175.1 uncultured delta proteobacterium
CCGCTAACGTCTATTGCCTCATCAGGAGTTACGGCTAAGGCCGTAGGCTGCGGCCGAAAGCTGCAGCTGCATCAGATGCAGTCAGCGGAAAGCAGATCTCTGAAAGCAGATTACAGAAGGCAGATAGCGAGCAGGGTCGGTTTAACACTCGTCGGTCTGAGGCGAAGCCTCGCTAGATCTTCCTCTCGGATATACTTACGAATTAAGCAACCTATACAGTTGCTCGAATAATATCTGACCACAAAAGACATTTCCCCAGCAATTTATCTTACTCACGCAGGATTGCTTGCGGCGGAAGAGTCCGCGCTTGAGCATAGGTTCAGGGCATTCTGGAGCGCTAACGGATCGCCATCACCTCTTTAATCTTACGCCCGATATCAGCCGGTGAGCGCACAACGTGAACTCCGGCTTTTTCGAACGCGGCAAACTTTGACTCCGCCGTCCCCGAGCCGCCGCTAATAATGGCACCGGCATGCCCCATACGTCGCCCGGCTGGAGCGGTAGCTCCTGCTACAAAACCGACCACGGGCTTCTTCATATTACTCGCGATCCAGCAGGCAGCCTCTTCCTCGGCGGATCCGCCGATCTCTCCGATAAGCACGACCGCCGTGGTCGCCTTATCATCATTAAACAGCTGCAAGCAGTCAATGAAATTTGTGCCGTTGAGCGGGTCCCCCCCGATACCGATACAGGTGGACTGCCCAATTCCAAGCTGAGTGAGCTGAAACACCGACTCATAGGTCAATGTGCCGCTTCGTGAAACCACTCCCACCGGTCCCGGCATATGGATATGTCCAGGCATAATCCCGATCTTGCACTCACCAGGCGTGATAACTCCAGGACAATTAGGCCCAAGCAGCCGCGTGCGCCGCCCCTGCATGAACGAATTGACCTTGAGCATGTCAAGGATGGGAATCCCCTCAGTAATGCAGACCACGAGGTCAAGATCCGCCTCAGCAGCCTCCATAATCGCGTCCGCAGCAAACGGCGGTGGCACATAGATCACACTTACCGTGGCACCGGTAGCCTGCTTAGCATCTTCCACCGTATTGAATAGTGGAATCCCCTCAAACTCCTGCCCGGCTTTGCCTGGGACCACGCCAGCCACCATGCGAGAGCCGTATTCACGGCACGTCTTGGTGTGAAAAGCTCCCGTTTTCCCCGTCATCCCCTGAGTTATAACTTTGGTATCTTTATTGACAAGAACACTCATTTGGCAACTGCCTCCACAATTTTTCGACCAGCATCATCCATCGTATCTGCCGCAACTATCCGCAATCCAGACTGCGAGAGAATCTCACGTCCTTTATCCACATTCGTCCCCTGTAACCGCACCACCAGCGGAACCGTTACTCCCAGATCCTTGGCCGCGGCGACGATGCCTGCGGCGATCACATCGCACTTCATGATTCCACCGAAGATGTTCACCAGAATCCCCTTCACCTTGGAGTCGGAGAGAAGAATCTTAAAAGCCTCGGTAACGGTCTCCTTGGAAGCGCCACCGCCGACGTCGAGGAAATTAGCCGGTTCACCGCCGAAAGACTTAATAATATCCATCGTCGCCATCGCCAACCCAGCCCCATTCACCATGCAACCGATATTGCCGTCGAGAGCGACATAGCTTAGCCCAAACTTAGCCGCGCTTAGATCCTTGGGATCCTGCTCATCATAGTCAAGCAACGCCTGCAGCGCCGGCTGCCGGAAAAGCGCGTTATCGTCGATCGTGCACTTGGCATCGAGGACGACGAAAGTCCCCTCTTTCGTCAATACCAGCGGATTGACCTCGATTAGCGAAAGGTCTTTTTCGACAAAAACACGGTAGAGCTTGTGCATGAGGGCCGAGAGAAGACGCGACCTCTCAAGATCGAAACCAAGCTTAAATCCGAGGTTTAATCCGTTAAAAGTCTGATACCCCACCTTGGGATCGATCGCCACACGCACGATCTTCTCCGGGGCGGTGTGCGCCACCTGCTCGATATCCATCCCTCCCGCACTCGAAGCTACGATCGAGATACAGCGTCGCGCACGATCGAGGAGTAGGCTGATATAGTACTCCTTATCGATATTGCAACCGGCTTCGACATAAACTTTGCGCACCAGTTTTCCCTGGGCCCCCGTCTGCGGCGTCACCAGACGCATGCCGATCATCTTCTCCGCAATAGTCCGAGCCTCCGCCGAAGTCTTAGCAAGCTTGACCCCACCCGCCTTGCCGCGTCCACCGGCATGCACCTGTGCTTTGATAACGCAAAGTCCCGCCCCTAAGCGATCGGCGGCGGACTCAACCTCACCGGCGCTATAGCACAGATAACCGCGAAGCAGCGGCAGCCCGTAGGAAGCCATCAGCTCTTTTGATTGGTATTCGTGAAGATTCATAGTCTTTCCTCTGTAAACAACGACACTTCAGGGCCTCATTTTTAGGCCATGCAAAGATATCCTAACGCAGGCTGTACTGGATAGACAATAAGAGTAGTGCAAAGAAATTCTTGGTGAAAGAGGTAACTTTGTCTTATCAGGATAGTAGCGCATTGGAGGCAAGGCCTCGACATAGGTCTTCCGTAGATGCTTTAGCCGCCCGGCGCTGCCCACTCGGGCAACTTTTCTAAAATCATCCGGCCACGATCTTTAATTGCAGCATGAGTTGGCGTAGTTTCAATACCAGCCACAAAATGCCCAACGATCTCGAATAATATTTGGGCATCAGCCTCCACACTTGAGTAACGTGGAAATGACGCCTTCGTAACAAAAAGGTAGTGCCCTGGAGTTGTGCATCTCTGCGCCAAAATTGCCGTGGCCATCCCCACCCCGTTTAAATAGGAGATCCCATCATAGCCCTGCACTAAATGGTTTTCTGCAATCCCCACTTCGAGGATTATCAGCCGACCTCCCCACGTAAAGGAGAAATCCGGTCGCATGGCCTGAACATTTGCTGACAACTTTATTTCGCTAATATCCTTGGATGTCCCGCCTAAGTGCAATAGTGCCGCCTCTACACGTTTTTCTATAAGACTCCGTGGGTTGGTTAATCCATACTCGATTGCCGCTACGTGTGGCAGGGTTTTTAGAGATCTCTCGACGGCATCGGCTATGTGCGCTTCCCAACCTTTAGGTTCAGCCTGCCCCAATATAATCGCCGCGTGGCGTAAATCGCAAAGAAGGGAGAGTGTTTCCGGACGATCGTAATCAAAATCAACGGGGTTCTTCGACAGCTCAGATGCCGCTAACTGATATAGCGCTTGGCGCTCCTCTAGTGGGCCTGCAAAGCGAGATACATGACGTGAAAATCGACACCACCTCGCGGGAGAAAAAGTCCTCGAATTCTCAGCTGAGGAAAGCCACCTTCGAGTCTCACTAAAAAGCAGATCGTCGGGGTGTCGCATCGAGGAGAAAAGAGAAAGTGTCGCTAAAAGAACCCCAGCAATCTCGCCGTCTTGCAGCCCGTTGCGTGTTTTATCCAAGAATCCTCTTGTATATGCCCCCAGCTCTTTATAAACAAGGCATTGGTAAAAGCGCATGCGCTCAAAGTTACGTAAAAGATCTACCTGCGCGCTAGCTGAAAGAGTGGCAAGAAAGCTGCAGGGGGGCTCATTCGTATGTAGGACAAGGCTACCTAACATGGGGAAAATCTCAGATCTAGCGTAGCGGTGATTTAAAGCGGCTAGGGTCAAAAAAGTATTCCTAAGAAGGCGCGGCAAACTAGTTCTATCATTGCTATAGCATGTGGAGAGGCGCCTCTCTAGCACCTCGCCGAATGCTCCGGCCGCCTCCGCACGGGGAAGCCAATTTTTCTTAATTCTCAAGCTGATCAGTCCCAAGAGGACCTGCTCCAGCTCTTTGTTGGAAAGCTCGTTGGGGGCATGCTTTAAGCTTATAGTCAGAGAATTGACGAGTTGAGAAGTGAAATGTCCGTCTAAACAAAGCCGACAATCGGCGCACCAAATTATTAGAGCGCCCAGCAGATGCTGACTGCAATCCTTGAGGGCGTCTATGGGCAACAGATCAGGAACAGTCATGTATCCGGTGCCACATTCAAGCCGTAGGAAGCAATTTGCAAGTCGATCAATGCTGGCCGGCTGGCACTTATCTCGGAAATCACGCTCTAACCAGTAATCAACTAAACGGCCCTGAACTTGGGCAGCTGGGCCCGATGAATCGGCTCCGCGAAAGGAGAACATATCCCCACCTCCGGTTGCCTGAAGCGCCTTTCGCGCAAAGCCCACTTCCATGAGGGCATACGGGATGGTATCTGTTTGGGCAAACGAGCCTAGCAACTTATGATGCGCCCTTAGGATCATAACGAGAGGAGCCAACTCCCCCCTCTGTGCTACTGCGAGTGCGTTTTCTTCAATAATACCCCAAAGTTTTGGGTGATGAGTCAACCGCCCAGCTAATCGCTCAGCGACCCGGCAGAACTCTACTAATGCGGATGGAGACTTTAGGTACCCATCGCTCCTCGATGATAAATCATCCGCTATGGCCAGCAGCAGCGGAACCACCCCCAGCTTAGAAACATCATAGCCATTAGCGAGCACTTCCAGCTGCGCTGTGCCCCCCGCCTCCTGCAGCAAGGCTAAATTGTCCTCAGTGCTTTCCCTCTTTAGAACTTCGGCGATCTTTCTTTTAGCACTCAGTAGCTCGTCGAGACTGATGCTAGGCTTATCCGTTGTGGGGCGTCCCCCACTTTGCCCCTCACCTTGCCAACGTTGAAAGATGTACCAGTCAGACTCAGGTATCTTTTTTATTGACTCTGTTCCACAGGCATTAGACATATCAAAGGAACCACATCTTAAAGTGTGCTCCTCTGTTATGACCCAATTCACGCTCGATGTGACTTAAGAGTCAACGGCGGTAGGGCTTCATAATGTTAAGCGTAACATGCTGATATTATTCAGATTAGCTTTCCACCGTGAGGGACGCGCATCCATTCACGGATGGTAACAGATTGATAATACAGGGGATAACCGAGCAGAAAAAACAGCTACGCGAAGGGCGCAAAATAGGACGCGAAACCCGCGAAAGGAAGAAGTAGGCGAGCCTCTGCTTTCTCTCCTGCTTTTTCTCACAGGGACGGCGCGCGCCGTCCCTCGAAAAAGCAGCCAACAAAGCAATGCGCAAGGCGGCAAGGCCCGCTTGGCGCCTATCAATACGGCAGATAGGCAGCAGCACTAGAAGTCGAGATATTCACGCAACGGATCACCAGGCTCTTGCTCACGTCACCGACATTATTAGAGCAGGTAAGTGTGAACACCTTCTGCGACAGGATTGCACCCGTGCTAGCGAATCCGTTAATGGGCTTTACTCCAGTCCACCCACCGAAAGCAGCGCAGCCAACAGCCTTGGTACTAGACCAATTTAACTTTGCGGCACTACCGCACGAAACTGGATTCGGCGCGGCGGTGAACGAGAGAGTAGGCAGAGTAGTGGCGTCATCCAATAACTTAGCTTTGTAGGGAAAATCCACAGAATTCCAGCTTGCACCAAGCTGATATGATAGGCGGAGGAAAAGATCACGTCCGTCGGTAGGTATATTTTCTATAGTAACACTGGTAGCCACCCCGTCCACACAGGAATAAATATCCGCAGCTCCGATCTTTGAACCGAGACAAGCCCGATACGAGGTGGCGCCAGCGACGGCATTCCAACTGAAGGTTTCGGTGGCATCAACAACAGATCCCTGTTGAGGGCTGACCGCTATAACGGATGACGGAAGCGGGGTGCCAACCGCAGGAGCTAAGCTACTGACCGACGAGATCGTCTCGACTAAATCCTTATCAATCGATCGAATTCGATAATAATAGGTCTCTCCCGGAATAAGATTGACCAGCGTCGCAACGTGAAGAGACTCCGGTGTTGTATTCTCCTGGTAGCTCGAGAAGTGGTAGGTATCATCAGCTTTGAACTGAGCATTCGTAGCATATTCGACTATCGAAATCGTAGGAACGTTGGTCTGCCACGATATTCTCATCGTTCTTGCATCTGTAAAGGCAGCGCCGATACCAGTAGCCTGCGGACCGGTCCCGTCATCACGAACTGCCAACCAATCTGGCACCTCAGCATTCGGCAACACTATAATTTGAGCAGGTGCATCAACGGCAGGCAGCATAAGGGCCAGCGTCAATCCCAGTGTCAGTGCACATACGGCTGCAGTCCTACCCAAACGACACTCGATACTCTTTCGATAGTTATAGAACTTATTGATTTTCATAATATCCTAATGCCCCCAACCGCTCAGATCACAATTGAAAAACTGGCTTTCGCATCATTGCTCCCAATTATCCTCGGTAACTAAACCCAGGCTAGTCACAGCCAAAACTTTTTGCCCTAAGATCAGCCAGTTGCGCCTCTATACCTTCCTTGGTTTCTAAAAGCCCAAGCTTTAATTTTTCATAGGCTTGCAGATGTGACGAGATCGAATTCTTTACTATCTTAAAAATTATCTGCTCTGGCACGAGCGCCGGGAAATTCGCTCCATAAATACCTTCTTTATAGGTCTTGCCATCCACCTCCCCATTTAATCCAATTTCGATTCCAAGATCCATGCAAGTGACGTATTCGGGAACATCAAGTTTAAAAAGAGCCTTGAGAAGAACCCTTACAGCCGACGGGAATCGCTTCTGTACCCGTTTACCCTCCCTCCATGAAAAAACAATCCCTGCATAATTGTATTCGTCGTGGCGTTTATCTACTACCGGTATAAAGCTTGAAGAGATGACCTTTTCAGCATTCGCCGTGAGCGCTGCTATTTGCTTGATCTTTCTAACATCGGTTATCCCAATTCCACCCTCAATAATCTTTTTTATCTTCTCCAAGCTGTCAATTAGCCCTTTCAGCTCTGTGAGCGCACTCAGAGGCGTAAGATCAAAATGTGGATTGGTATAATCGCTGGATGTCCCCACCACGGCAACCAAATCGGCAATCGGATGTGTTAACGTTGGATCCGTAACGCAGCTGGCCGTCATGCCCACCGCCGAGTGGTGCGTGTTCGTTAGCATCTCGCCAGCCGGGATGCCGATCAATTTAAAGCCGTTCAAATTAGTTCCTGAGAAGCCATTGTCCGCTATGTATTTGAGGGTTTCCTGCAGTCTCGCAATCTGTGAATCAACGCTATTAATACTGTCGATCACATCGGATAATTTATCATTCAATATAGTCGCCTGCATATGTCCCTGAGCGCAGGGAATTACTCTAGCACAGTAGGCGTCATAGCTCTCTGAGCAGCCGCCAAAATAATCATCAAGAAATTTCTGGGTCACGCATGAGGACGGTACCACGAGCTTAGTAGCTCCAGCCAAGTCCGTAAGCTTAACATTCTCCGTTTGAATCTCGACCATTACTGGGCCTGCCAAGAGTGGGGCGGGGCCCAGAGCAACCAGACCAAGCATCAAGGAAACGCCAATAAATCTATTTAACCACATGGCTCGCAACATACGCACCTTCCTCAAAAAGCAGCACGTCAAACTTAGTCGATCTCGCCCCTACTGTATTCATCAGTAGGGGAATGCTAAAAAGATAATTCACACATAGCCTAAAGGATCTTCGACGTTCTAAGTAAGCAACTTTACTGTTTTCTGCATTGCTCGTGGATCTCTTCGTTAGCGTGAACGTGGTCGCAATTTAGCCTCAAGGCTTCTTTTGCTTAAATAAGGCATACTCGGTCCACATTAAAAAGTTATGGTAATCTGGGCTCTCTATCCTTTGATTACGCATCTCGGCTTCTCCGGTAACGAAATTCGTAAGAGCATGGGGCACCATCCCTGCAACACCCCTTACCTCAAAAAGTTCGCGGCTGACCTGGGACGACGCCCAAGGGATCTCCTGCGGAACGACAGCATCCAAATCAAGGCTAAGCTCAAGCAGCCCGCTTTGCTGCGTTTCTAGAGTACTATTAACCGCTCTCAACGCTTCCAATAGCACCTGCGAAGTTGTGGCTTGCATAAGCTGATCATAGAGCGTCCCCGGCATGCCTGATACCTGATCCCCGTCAAAAGCTACGCCAAGCCCAGGCGCGGCCTCCCTGTATTGTTTTGCAACTTCGCGGCATAACTCACCTGCCTTGGATAAATGCAGAAAGAGCTGCTCATAGTCAGATAGCCCCCGGCCCTCATTCGCACCATAAAGACCGAACACTCTTTGGGGATCATCATTAAACTTTATTTCGAGGCTACTACCGGCCGCCATACACTGCCTAGCGATCTCCTCTAAGCTGGTTAAGAGGCTTTGTCGCAGGTCAGCAATCTCGTTTTCACCTGCAACTATCCCTGAACCTCCCTGCCCAAGCGTTCTCCTACACAAATCTGCGGCGCCATCAAACGCATTATAGGCGCCTACTATATTGCCGAAGCTGCTAACTATTGCCTGTCCGAAAGTCTCGTAGGTATGGATTATGGCTGGGAAAGCAACAGCAGCCAACTCTTCTCCACCTGCCGTCTTATTTTTAGCGCGAGAGGGCTGCCACGAGCCAACGCTAACGACATCACTGCGGGTACGTGCAGATGTATGAGGTAATAAAGTTTCCGGCGCGCCGCCCTCCCTACCGGCGTCCGCAGGGTCAGCGCCATTTTTCTTTGTACAAGAGGGATTAAAATACATCCCTAGCAGAAGAGTTAGTCCACTAAGCGCAAGTAGAGATCTGTTAATGGAGAAATACTCCCCCGCCAAAGGTTTGGCCGGACGCTGAGGCGATCTACCGTTAGCTAAGTTTGACGGGTTCATTATGTTACCCACGTTATACGGGTTCGCCCGGATCGTATGACCTATCTCTGGAGCAAAAGTTTTGTCGCTAGACGACATGGTAACTCTCAAGAAGTATAACAGTAATAGGTAGTTAATCAAGCAGAGGGGAAGGCAGCGACTTTTCGCCTTTCACGGAGGCTAACGCTAGTGGGGTTTAAGTTGTCGTAGCCGTGCGGATTAGCTCTCAACTCGAAGAAATTTCCTTACCACGGCAATTTCTTCGAAGTCTTTATCGGAATGCAAAAGTTCTCCGTTATTTTCAATGACGAGTTGCACGATAATACAGTCTATAGTACTGCGCGGAGTTATTCCTTTTCGCCGGCAATCGAAATAGATTCGCGCAGCCTCGAAATGAGTGGTGACCGGATCTTTGGGGATTAGTAAATCCTGAGTGATTAGATATGATCTTAGGGAATTATAGTCTTTTCCATCACGGGCTCCTTGAAGTAATTCCTGAGCGCACATAAGCGGGATAGAAAACGGAATGCCCTTTTCTTCTATTCGCCTAAAGATCAAAGCCTTCTTCGTGCTCTTTCCACGCAAGAAATCTATTAAGACAGAGGTATCGACTACGATCATAGATCATCTAACCTCTCATTGACTTGTAATCATAGCCTTTGCTAAATTTAATTTTCCCGGCTAAATCGAGCAACGATTTCCGCTTGTGCAGCTTAATAAAAGCCGAAAGTGCCTCATCAATTAATTTCCGCTTCGTCTTGATACCACTGAGGCTTGCCGCCTCCCTCACTTTTTCAGCGTCGAGTTCTATATTAGTTCTCATAGATAAATAATACACCATTTGATACACATGTCAATACACAACAAAGTGCAGGAGAATCGTTGGGCGAGTAACTCCGGGGAAACGAACAGCTTGACGCCGAGCTTTGGATTAACCTTCAAACTTCTTACGATCTAACCAAGGCGGAGGATTCTGATTTTGGGAAACTTCGAGCATGAGTAGCGTCCCTGCCTTCCTAGTACTGGATTGACCCTAGCTTGCTTTTTCCTTCATGGACTGCGCGCGCCGTCCATGAGAGAGAAAGCAAGTGAGAGAAAAAGCAAGTCGAAGGGAGCGAGTCCAGGTTGCTTTTCCGGGGCTCTGCTTTTTCCCTTTGGTTTCTCGTAACTACCCTCTGATGGGATTACTGGGTTGCAATCTATACACCTATACTGTATAGTTATAATAATGGCGATTAAAACCTTTAAAGATAAGAACACCGAGGAGATCGCTCACGGAAGAAAATCTAAGCGAACTACAAAGATCCTGCCTGGCGAACTTCATTATAACGCTTATAAGAAACTAATCTTCCTCGATAACACAAGAACACTTGATAGCTTACGAGCATGGCCGGGTCTTAAGCTAGAAGCACTTAAAGGAGACAGAAAAGGTCTATGGAGTATAAGAATTAACGATCAATATCGAATCTGCTTTTCATTTGCAGATGGACAGGCTTACGACGTGGAAATTGTTGATTATCATTAAAGGTACAACCTATGCTTCCTAACACAATACATCCCGGAGAGTTCCTTGATCAAATTCTTTCAGAACGCGGCATTTCACAGTCCCAGCTCGCAAGACATATCAAAGTTGAGCCGGGAGTGATTAACCTTATTTGCCGTGGCAAGCGTGGAATCTCAGCCGTCATGGCAAAAAAACTAGCCCGCGCGCTTGGCACGGACGCCGAGCTTTGGATTAACCTTCAAACTTCTTACGATCTAACCAAGGCGGAAGATCCTGATTTTGGGAAACTTCGAGCATGAGTAGCGTCCCTACTTTCCTCTCAACATCGCTAATATTTTCTGTGCTTCCTGATTCGATGAAATATCTTTGCACACGGCCATTCAATCTTGAATTCGGGAGGGCAGTGTTCGAATATGGTCCACGTGGGATGGCGGGGTGTGCGCGGCCCTGAGCGTAAGCCGAAGGGAGCGCCGCGCTTCCTTCAGGGCCTGCGCGCGCCGTCTCTGAGAAAAAAAGCCAAGGTATCCAAACAGTTCGACGGACTTCAAACCCTTATTTCCGGCGGGTCCGTGCTCTAACGCCGCGACTCCCCGAACTCCCTCCGCGACGAGAGGAGGCTAACATGCTTGAAGTACCTAGAGCCTGTCCGGAAACAGCGAAAGCGCGATAGGACGGGAGAAATAAGTGAAATAGTAGAGTAGTATACGTGGCCAATTTCGAGGTTAAGCCCGAAAGAGGCACGCTATAATAGCGCCGACTAGTGAATTTTGAGG
>CAIXSY010000235.1 GCA_903922175.1 uncultured delta proteobacterium
ACATAGCCAAACACATTCAAAGAAACACAGTCAAACCGGAGGTTTGTCCAAAATGTATCCAACGCTCGCATTTCATCAAAAGCTGTCGGGATCTCCCAAATTTCAAATGTGTTTGGCTAGAATCTCGCTTCGAAAATGCAACTCATCTAGTACACGTTTCAAGGATCAAGGAATCTAGTGGATGGGGCGCCCCTACCGCTTCACCCACAACACCCGCACCCTTCCTGCCAGATCAGGCAAAAAGGTAATCGAGCGGTACGTGTTCACTAGATTCTGCTGATAGAACTCCTCGAGCGCCTGCTGCTGTCCGGACCCGATCTCGATCAGGACATCGCCCTCGGGGCAAAGATGGAGGGGCGCTTCGAGAAGAATCTTCTTTATGGCATCGAGTCCCTCAGCACCGCTATAGAGCGCCTGATTCGGCTCAAAACGGGTCTCAGGCGAGACGTTCGTATCAGTATCTGCGATATAGGGTGGGTTGGAAATGATTAGATCAAACAGCTGATCGGGCGCAAGCGCCGAGAACCAATCGCTCGGCACAAACTTAATTTTGGCGGTTACCTTGTGACGCGAAGCATTCTCTTCAGCAACGTGCAACGCTTCGGCACTGCTATCAACGGCGGTGCAGACGAAGCTGTTTTTCTGCTTCGTCAGCTCACGCACAAGAGCAACGGGGATACAGCCTGAGCCGGTGCCAAGCTCCAGGATCGACACGTCCTGGCGCTCATCGATAATCTCAAGCGCCTGTTCGACAAGCAGCTCTGTTTCGGGGCGCGGGATAAGCACGGCTGGCGTTACCTTAAAGGGCAATCCCCAAAACTCTTTTTCAGCCGTAATATAGGCGACAGGCTCGCTTTGGCTTCGGCGAGCGATTAGCGCACGATACAATGCCACCACATCGGCTGCCGCTGGATCCTTGGAACGTACAATAAGCTGGACTCTGGTAAACCCAGCGGCGTACGCCAAGAGGAGTGCGGCATCAAGCCGAGGGCTCGGGGACGCCACCTGCAGTGCAGCCCCACCTTCGTTGAGTAGCTCAGCGTAAGAGCTCAAGGTATTACTGCCCCGTTTTTGGGCCGAGGGATGTGCCATCTTTAAGCGCTTCGGCCTGGTAGTGAGTGATCAGCGGATCTATTACCGCGTCAAGGTCTCCGTCAATGACGGTCTGTAGGTTGTACAGCGAGAGCCCAATTCGATGATCGGTCAAACGCGATTGCGGGTAGTTGTAGGTGCGGATCTTCTCGGCACGCTCGCCGGAGCCGACCTGGCTTCGACGTTCATCTTGGCGCTGCTTATCCTGCTCTGACTGCTTATGTTCAAGTAGTCGCGCTTTCAACACACGCAAAGCCTTGTCTCGGTTCTTATGTTGTGATTTTTCATCTTGCATGGCGACTACGATGCCCGTCGGCAGATGCGTCATGCGGACGGCGGAATCAGTCGTGTTAACGCTCTGCCCACCGGGGCCCCCGGCGCGGTAAACGTCGATACGTAGATCTTTCTCCTGAATGTCGATCTCGACATCCTCGGCTTCAGGCAATACCGCCACGGTCGCCGTCGAGGTATGAATGCGCCCCATCTGCTCAGTTTCAGGCACACGCTGCACACGGTGCACACCGCGTTCGTACTTAAGGCGACTAAAAGCACCCTGCCCAGTCACTAAAGCGATTACCTCCTTAACCCCGCCCGCCGGTCCATCACTGATCGAAAGGATCTCCATCTTCCAGCCGCGCGGCTGGACGTAACGTGTATACATGCGGAACAGATCGCCGGCAAAGATACTGGCTTCATCACCACCGGTACCAGCCCGAATTTCAAGGATGACATTCTTGTCGTCATTCGGATCTTTGGGTAAAAGCAGCAAGGTAAGACGCTCGGTGAGCCCCCCCAGCTCGCGTTCGAGCAAACGCACCTCTTCTTTGGCCATCTCGACCAGCTCCGGGTCCTTTGCGGCAGCAACGATCTCTTTACTGCCCTCGAACTCCTCCTTGGCCTTATTATATGCACGATAGGTAGCGACAAGCTCTTGCAAGTCCTTGTGCTCTTTTGAGGACTTCCTAAAGCGCACACGATCGCTTACCACCTCAGGCGACGATAGCTCGCGACCCAGTTCCTCGTAACGCTGCTCGACCTCTTTAAGCTTGTCCCACATGGTGTTCTTAATGCTGTTCTTACAATTCCATAAAAACTAACTCTAGGATCTCATATTAAAGCGGCGAGGTCAAAGAACACATGGTTTAGTATGACGACACGATAAAGTTGAATTAAACATGCTTTTTTGTAAGCACTCAGCACGTTCTGGGTGGCAAATGAACACTATACGCACCACATTAGCAGAAATAGCCTATTTTAACGCGAAAGATGCTAACCAATCTCCTCAATTTTCAGCCCGAAAAAGCGGGCGAACTTCCTCTTCAGCTCCGCTGCCCTTCGCGGGTTGATCTCCAAGGTAAGCTTGGCGTTCACCCTCGCGCCGAAGATCTGCCCCATCTCCTGCGGATTAATATCCCGTGCCGTTTTCACACGACTAAAGAGCTCTTCAATCTTCCGGGTCGTGACTGTGTCAAGTTTGACGCAAATCACATAGTCACCGATCAGGGTATAGTAGGTGTTACGTAGATCTTCAAACGGCCCCTCGGCATAGGAATAAACGCCGATCTTCGGCTGCCCCGCACCCCCAAGCCGATCGAGATAGGTGCTGCCACCGATAATATGGAAGCGACGGTTGGCGGCGATATCGTTGGCTTTAATAAACTGGCGGTTGCGCTCGCCGTGAGAAAAATCGAACCACTGATGCGGACACCAGACGCACATAGCCTTTCCCGGGCAGGCACGGTGCATACCGAGCATCAGCTGCGTCCATGCCATATCCATCTTGGCGAGACTGCTAAAACGCCAGGTAATCTTCTCTCCGCCCTTGAGTAGAAGTGTCTTAAGCAATGAGGGATCGAGGTAGACATCGTACATGTCACCGACAAATGAGACCAGGTTCATCACCCAGGCGAGGCGCAGGCTATAACTATTCTTGACCTTTACCACGATCCCTTCGCGCTCAAGCTTAGAGAGCTCCTTATACACCCCTCGACGAGTGTAGGGCTTGTAGTCGCGAGCGATCGCCTGCTGCAACCAGGCGGCGCCAACCCAGGGAGTGGCGGCGAGATACTTAACGATCAGCTCTTCGAGAGTAGTACTTAGTTGAAGAAGCATAAAGAAGATCCATTATCTCTCAATGGCGAAGGAGGCTTCGACGTGAGAGCTCCCTTCGACTCGGTCGCAAGCTCCCTCGCTCAGGGCCGAATGCAGCCGAACGTTCCCTCGCTAGTGGTTCGACCGGAAAGTTTTCTCCCTTAAAACTAATGTCTTTCTCTTGAACTTAGCCTTGAGCTCCCGCTCGGCCTTGGCCAAATCCCCTTAGATTTAGGCTTAAACGTCAAAGTCGAGGTCGAAGAAAGCAAGGCCACGGCCAAGCGGGAGCTCAAGGCTAAGTGAAAAAACTTTCCGGTCGCGGCACTAGGGTTAAGCTTCACCTAACAGTACCCCTGGGAACTATCGGTTCACAAGTCGGCTTTTGTGAACAAAAAGCAGACTTCGCCTGTAAAAAGAACTAATCTCTGAGTAACCCAGGAGCCAACTCTATGGAAAAAACCTGCCTCAGATGTTCCACCCTCTTTTCGGTAAGCGACGCCGACCTAGCCTTTTATGAGCGTATCGCCCCGACATTCGACAGCGAAGCCGCACACCTTCCCGCTCCCCGGCTCTGCCCGGATTGTCGCTGCCGCCGCAGGCTCACCTTTCGAAACGAGCGCAAGCTATACCAGCGTAGCTGCAGCCGAAGCGGCGAGAAGCTGATCTCGATTTTCTCGCCCGACAAACCCCACACGGTCTATAGCAACAAGCTCTGGTGGAGCGCTGAGTGGAGCCCGCTCGACTACGGACGAGAGATCGACTTCTCGCGTCCTTTTTTTGATCAGTTTAAAGATCTCTATGAAACCGTCCCCAAGCAGGCCTTAATCGGAAGTGGCAACGAAAACTGTGACTTCGTCAATTATGTCGTCAACTGCAAGGATTGCTACCTCGTCCTTGGCTGGGGTGAAAACAGCGAACACTGCTTATATGGCAAGCTGTTGGTCAATTGCCGCGACTGCATGGACGTAACGCACGCCAACGACTGCGAACTGTGCATGCACTGTGTCAGCATCGTCGGCTGTTATCGGTTATTTTACTCACAGAGCTGCAAGCACTGCCACGATGCCTACTACCTAAGAAACTGTATCGGCTGCAGCGACTGCTTCGGCTGTATCAACCTCAACAATAAGCAGTACTGCCTCTTTAACGAGCAGCTAAGTAAAGATGAGTACAACGCACGCCTACGGTTCCTTCTTGCCGATCTGAGAAGCGGCGCACAAGCGGCGGCATCGATTACACGCCGAATTGACGACCTCTACCGCCTAAGCCCGCACAAGTACTACCAAGGTATCAACACCCAGGATTGCTCT
This sequence comes from uncultured delta proteobacterium, assembly GCA_903922175.1. Taxonomy (GTDB): domain Bacteria; phylum Bdellovibrionota_C; class UBA2361; order UBA2361; family CAIXSY01; genus CAIXSY01. Next base: position 4,494 of record CAIXSY010000235.1, read on the forward strand.
GGTGACTACCTCGTCAATTGCAAGAATATTCAAGCCGGATTTGACGTGCGTGACTCCGAGGACGGCCGCTACCTCACCGACATCAACGAGGTTAAAGCGTGCATGGACCTAAGCTACGCCGGCAAAAATAATACCGAGTACTCCTATGAGTGCGTTAATTACACCAGTACTCACTGTATGTTTTCAAGCCTGATCTGGTTTTGCCACGATCTATTCTACTGTCAGGACTGCTTTAACGGCGTTCACGACTGTTTCGGCTGTACCGGCCTTACCCACGCCGAGTACTGCATCTTAAATAAGTCCTATTCACGCGAAGAGTACGGCAAACTGTGCCGCAAGCTTGTGTCGCACATGCGCGAGACCGGCGAGTGGGGCGAGTTTTTCCCCTCTGCCCTCTCCCCCTTCGGTTACAACGAGACGCTGGCGCAGGAGGATTTCCCCCTTTCCCGCAACGAGGCCCTACGTCAGGGATTTAATTGGAGCGACTACAACAGAAACCCGCAGGTTAAGCGCCTGGTTAAAGGAAGCGACCTTCCTCGTGACCCAGCGCACTATAGCGATGAGATCCTCGAATGGACCATCGAGTGCGAAGCAACCAAGCGCCCCTTTAAGATCGCCAAGGAGGAGCTCAAGTTCTGCCGTGAGCAGAGACTGGCACTTTCACACCTGCACCCCGACGAGCGCCACCGCCTGAGAAATGCCTTACGTAACCCACGAAAACTGTGGACTCGCCGCTGCGCCGGATGCCAGACTGAGCTGCAGTCGACCTATGGGCCTGAGCGGCCAGAGGCGATATACTGCGAGCGGTGCTTCTTGGGGAAAATCTATTAGGAGAGAGCCTACTCCCCCTTGGCCCGGTCAGCCGCTCGCCAAAAATAAAGCGCAGCGTAGGTGCGATATGGCGCCCAGCGCTCGGCATACTCACGAAACTGTTTTGGCTTAAGCTCGCGGTGTGCCCCAAAGACCACCTTGTATCCCAGACGCACGCCGAAATCATCAGCCGGAAATACATCCGGACGGCCAAGCTGAAAGATCAGCAGCATCTCCACCGTCCAGCGCCCGACACCGCGAATCTGCGTTAAGCGTTCGATTATCTCATCATCGGAGAGTGTCACGATAAGACGCGCCGAGGGCACGACCCCGTCGACGGTCTTTTGGGCGATGTCACGGATCGCCAGCGCCTTAGCCTCGGAGAAGCCAACCTTACGCAGTGTGGCATGCCGCTTACGTAGCACCTCGGCAGCGATGGGGAAACGTTTACCGGGAAACAGGGCGCAGAATCGCCGCAAGATACTCTGCGCTGCAGTGGCATGAAGCTGCTGATGGGCTACGGCGGAGACCAAGGACTCGAAGAGCGAACGCCGCGAGCGCGGCGCAAAGTCGAGCGCTCCGATGCTTTCTATGAGATGGAGCATCTGAGGATCGACAGAACTGAGGTGCTGGCAGGCGAGAGATTCCATAGAGGGAGTATAGCAGGCCACCATATTGTATCCAGACCTCCGTCATGCGAAATTTAGGGTAAACGGAGATTTAGTTTGACCACCGAAGCACGGCCCTCCTCTCACCCACTACGCAGCACAAGCGCCTACTACCTCTCCTTTCTTATTCTTGGATCCACCTACGCCATACTTGGACCGACCTTACCAGCTCTCGTCGAGCACCTGCAGACGCGGCTCGATAAGTTGAGCGCTATCTTCATGCTCAACTGCCTAGGCTATCTATTGGGCCTTTGGCGTGGCGGGAGTCTATTCGATAAGCTCCCCGGGCACCGCATTTTGGCGATCATGCTCTTGGTGCTTGGTCTTAGCAGCGCTCTTATTCCTTCAATGTCGACGCTCACTCTCCTGACGCTGGCCCTTTTTGTTCAGGGATTAGCGCAAGGGGTAGTTGATGTTGGCTCGAATACCCTTCTCACCTGGACCCACGGCTCGCGCTCAGGCCCGTACATGAATGGACTGCACTTCTGTTTTGGGATCGGCGCCGTGGTGGCGCCCATTATGGTAGGCCTTGGTATCGCGGCAAGTGGTGACATCCACTGGAGCTACTGGATAATCGGCTTGGCAACTCTGCCGATCGCTTTGTGGTTTTGGATCTTGCCCAGCTTAACTCCGCAAGCGGTCGTGCATGTCAACGACAGCTCGGATAATAACCTTTTGGTCGTAGGGCTAATCTCACTTTTTTTCTTTCTCTATGTAGGCGCCGAGATCGGCTATGGCACGTGGCTTTCAACCTATGCCATCTCATCGAAGCTAGAAACCGAGGCTAATGCCGCCTATCTTACCTCAACCTATTGGGGATTTTTTACCGCTAGCCGCCTTTTGGGCATCTGGGTATCTACCTGGGCATCGATACGCCGGATCATCTACGCCGACCTTGGCGGCAGCCTGATTAGCATCGCCATTGTCTTGGCCTATCCGGAGTCTCGCACCGCTCTCTGGGTCGGAACCGCGGCCCTCGGTATCTGCCTGGCCTCAATCTTCCCCTCGATGATGGCCTTCGCCGGACAAACGCTACGCCTGAGCGGAAAAACAGCGAGCTGGATATTATTCGGCGCCGGGGTCGGAGGACTTGCTGTCAGCTGGACGATCGGGCAGGTTTTTAAAACCCAGGGTCCAATCGTCATGCCGCTTTTCATTTTAGGCTCACTTGCTGGCGCGTTGGTCGTGTTTTTTTACATTTTGCAAAACGAAGGAAGAGATCGTGGTGATATTCAAAAATAGAATACAACAAACTCATGCATGAAGTTATTGAGCACATGAAACGAACCGGGGAATACGGAGAGTTCTTCCCCTCTTCGCTTTCCCCCTTTGGATACCATGAAACAGCGGCCAATGATTATTTTCCGCTTTCTCAACGGACGGCAACTCAGAGAGGATTCTCGTGGAGTGAGTTTAAATCACCAGTTGCCGATGCTTCTGCTCCCGTGAACGGAACAGAGGTGAACGATTCGATACGAGAAGTCACCGATGGTATTTTAGAGACGCCGATCCTGTGTGAACAATCGGGACGACCGTTTAGAATTACGGTGCACGAGCTTAGTCTCTATCGACGAATGGAAATTCCGCTTCCCATTCTTCATCCCGATATCCGTTTCGCTCAACGCATGCTTGCGCGTAGTCCTCGAAAGTTGCTGGACGCACGATGCGCGAAATGCGCGGAAAAAATTCGCACGACGAGCGCTCCTGAGAGAAATAAGACAGTCTATTGCGAGCAGTGTTACCAAAAGTATTTACACTAAATCGTTTACCGCCGAAATTGTCTTTGTCAGCAACGGCGGCACCGATGAAACAGCTGGGCTTATCCTAATTTCATTAAACCAGGCTCTCTAACTTTAAATGACCATATCTTTGGAAGTGCTTGTAGTCAGCATCAGCAGTAATAAGTGGCAACGCATGGTCAATGCAGAATTGAGCGATCATGGTATCCGCAAGTCGAGCTTTTAGCCCTCTTCTTAATATGGACGCTCGCAAATACCCCACTCGTTCCCAATAGTTTTTTAGCAGTGGGAGTGAAGGCAAGCTTATCAGCAAGTTGCACACCTCTTTAGATAATCGATGATCGGATAACATCTCAGATAATACCACCGGTGGTAAGATGCCGTAACCTTGCTCCAAGGCAAGCTCGACCGCATCCGCCGCGGGACTTTTGCAGTCATGAAAAAAACTCACCAATGCCGAGGTGTCAATTGCAATCATAAAAAAATAAAAAACTTTACTCTTCCCGTAGCTCGTCAACAGAAAGTGTGTATCTTACCTTTCCTCTCATTCGAGCTAATTTCTTATATGCATTCTGCGCACATATAAGTCGAAGACCATTTTGAACGGTCGCAGCAATACCCTCTCCACTTTCACGTAACGCTTGGTCGAGGAGCTCTTCAGGCACCATAATGGTAAGTTTGCGAAGCTTGAGAGCATGCTTTTTTTTCATGAGTTAATTATGGCTGGTTTTTAAACCGTACCGCAATACGGCTTTTGGTAATTTTCAAACAGTCTGACATACTTAGTGCCGGTCCGGCAATTCAAACTTCGGTAATCCTTCCTCCTACGCCTTGCCTTCCGCCGTCGCTCGGCCTTGCGGCCGATGCTATGGCGAGACGGGCTGCGGCAAGTGCGTCGTAGGACAAGTCGCCGAGTAACTGCTTGGAATAATTCGATGCAGCTTTCGCCTCAGGAGTTTGTTTAGGCAAAGCCGTCATTCATGTACGAGAGGACGGAAAGGGCCAAATCCTCGAACAAATTCTTGGCGATATGCGCATTCCAGCCTCATCTGTGGCCGTATTCGGCGACGGCTCGGCAGATATTCCGATGCTCCGCGCTGCCGGTCTCGGTGTGGCCATAGCACCATCTAAACCAGCGATTCGGGAGGCAGCTACTCACTGCATTGAAAGCGGCCCAATCGATGTCGCTATTCGGTATCTTGAAGAGCATTTCCTCCTGCCCAGTACGTAGCCGCGCGAACACAGCCGAGTCCAGCTTATGCAATCTCCAACATCGTCACCTCCGGACGGCAGTTGAAGCGCAGTGCGGGGCCACTGCCGACACCTTTGGTGACACAGATTAAACGATCGCCCCAGGGGCGCACTCCCGCCAAGTAACGCCGATCCTCGACCGGGGCAAACGGAGCCCAGCCAAGCTCTGGAATTACCACCTGTCCGCCGTGAGTGTGCCCACAAAGCATAAGGTCCCAACGCTGCAAGCGAAGAAGCGACTTGCTGTCTGGATTATGCGAGAGCACGACAACAGGCGCATCCTCCGGCATCGGCTTGGCAAAGGCTCGCAGCGGAGAGCACTCCCCTGCCCAGGTATCACCGAGACCAACGAGCGTCAATTTGTGCCTCCCTAACTCGAACTCGGTTGCTGCATTATGCAATATGCTAATGCCAGCTTGGCGCAATAGGTCCTGCATCGGCGCTGAGTCGTGGTAGCCGCCAAACTGGGCTACCCACTGCCCACCATCGTGATTGCCCATCACGGCGAAGGTCGGCGCACTGCTCGACAATCGTCGTAGACTCTCTACAAGGCGCTGCGCATCCGGCGGGCGCCGGCTTATGTAGTCGCCCACGAGCGCAATCAGGTCTGGCGCCTGAGCCAATCCAAGGGTTATCGCTTCATCGATGTGCTCAATCGAGGTATCCGCCGAGTAGTGCAGATCGCCAAGCTGGAGAAGACGAAGCGGTGGTTTTCCACCGCTGCCCAAAACGAGACGATGCCGTTGCAGCTCAAGCCACGACGGTTCAAGGGCGCGTGCGTATTGCAGCGCTGCCCCTGCACCGGCAGCAAAGAGGCCTGCGAGAAACAGGCGCCGCGTGATCACCCATCACCTCGACCTTGGGTGCAGTTGGCCTCGACAAATGCGAAAAATCTTTTCGTTAGCTCGGCGTGGCTTAGTAACCAATGGTACGCCGCATACTCGCGCAGATTAAAACGTCCGTAGTCACGCAGATGGTCGGTCGAAGCGCTGTACGCAGCCATCAGCCGAGCATGCTGACGACGCAGGTAGACCCGAGCCACACCCGTTTCACGCTCACGGCGGCAGAGCGGCTCATAATTCCCCCAGTAATAGCCCTCTGCTACGGGGATGCCACGCTGCATTCCCTCGAGCATCAGCTCCTCCCAGGCGGAAAGGTTGTCCACAGAATTGCCGAGGAGGTACGAGTAATCCTTGACCGACTCGCCCTTAACATAAAAGTGGATCGGATGCAGGCGCGTGACAAGGAGATCGATATTCAGATAACCAAGTGCGACTACCGTTATCAGGTAGGCAAACGTGCCTACTCTCCATGCGCGCTCGTAACTCAAGCGTTCGCGCAGAACAAAACCACCGAGCACAAGTGCACCTCCGATGAGGAGCGCTGCCGCCGTGGCAAAGATACGCTGATCTTTTAAACCATAGAGCGCTTGAAGCAGACCGAGCTTGTGCAGCGTAAAGACCACACAGGCTAGGAGGGTGAGCAAAAACACCCCGAGCAGAGCGCGAAGTGAAGTTTTGGTGGAGAGATCAGTTCCGCCATAACGCACATATAGCCAGAGCGCCCCACCGAGGGAGGCGGCGCTGATCAACTCCCAGAAACCACGCTGTACGTAGAGTGAGAGCGCCTTAAAGACGGTAAGACCCGAGGCTGCGATAAGCGCATTGAGTTGAAAGAGGGCAAATAGTCCAAAAAGCACGAGCACCGGGACGAGCATCACCGCCAGCGCACGCCGGCGCTCAATCTGAAGTAGTGCCGTTACACGTTCGGCTGATGTCCGGCTCGTAAAAAAAGTGTAGAAGAATGCGCCGCTAAGAAGGCTTTGTATAAAGATGCGCCAGGTTTCTGGATCAAATATCTCTTTGATCACGACGCTCATAAAAGCGGCGTAATCCTCGTTCACACGCGAAAAGAGGAGATGAAAAATTATCAGTGGAAATATCGCCAGCGCCACCCCGCGCAGCACATCCTCGCCAAGAAATCGAGATAGTGAACGAAGTGCATCACGCAGCACCTCTACATAGCGCAGCACCAAGGCACGCAAAAACTGAGGCAGGGCGGCGAAGAATACACCCGGCGTACGCGGAAGATCCTGGTCGACTGACGCTTGCACTCCGCGTACCAGCAGCCAGCCAGCCAAACTCCAGCCACAGACGTTAAGGACAAGTGCATTCGTGGCAAAAGCTGGGACAAGAGCCAGTAGTGTAATCAAAATTATCTCAGCACCCGCAAGCCAGCCACGAACGATAGCGTGCTGCCGCAGTACAGCACCCGTGCCAAGGATAAGCAGGAGACAAAAGGCCGCAGTCCCCACGCCGATGCCGAGATCTGTGCCCACAAAGAGAATATAAAACCAACCTAAAAACGTACAGAATAGAGCCAAATACCTCATACAACCCCCTACAACATGCCTACTAAATCTGCTTTAACAATTTCTCCACCTGATTTAGGTAGCTTTTCACCTCGGTCCTTCCCTGCTTCGTGCAGCAGTAGGTGGTGAGCGGCTTTCGATCAACAAAAGCCTTCTCCACGCGCACCATCCCCGACTCCTCTAAGCGCCGCATATGCGATGAGAGGTTCCCCTTGGTCATCTTCAACTCCTCGCAAAGTGTCGTAAAATCGACAGGCGCCGGGGCTGCGGCTAGCAGCGCCATGATCAGCAGGCGCGAGCGATCTGAAAGCAGTGGGTTGAGTTCAAGATTAGCTGTCACTGCGCCCTCACCCCTCGTCCGTGGCTGAAGTTTTAAGTTTACGTAGCAGATACTCCACGTAGCCTAACGAGAGCAGCGTTGCCACTAGAAATGGAACAAAGGCATAGATCAAAACCCCCGACAACCACACCAAGATCGCCGTTCCCAGCATCAGATAGACCACGCCAAGAACCATCCCCAACCGCAGTGGCAAAACGAAGAATCGACCCTGCACAAGGTAGTCCCCCGTGCAGATCACCAGGAGGGGGGCCACCCAATCGGGCCGACGTGCAAGAATGGCCACGGCCACTGCAGCAAACTTTACGAACAGGTCGGATACAAAAGACATACTTTTGAGATAGGCGAAATGGCGCGAGAGATAGGCGTCAAAGGATTCACCCTGCTGCTGCGCCGCGCGCCAAAGCATGAGGTAGAGCACGACGGCCAGCGCCGCCAGAAAGATGAATATCGTGATCACGCCGATATAGCGTAATATCGATGAATAGTGCGTCACAAAAACCATGTCGGTGATCGAGGGTTGGACGACAAGTTCGAACATGGTCAGTCCGGCAACCAGCCCGGCCATGAGTATCAGAATCAAGCGCTGTAGGCGCAGGCTCGAAACGCTCAGCATCGCGCCACTGCCCTGCTTCTCGACACGCTCGATCGCACGGCGCATCTCACGAATATCACATAGCGTACTCTGTACTTCCTGCTGTTCCGGACTCATAGGCGACTCCTCAGACTAGTCTTTCCAAACTGGTTTGCATTACAAACTAGTCTACACCACAGGAAGAAACTAAGCAAGAAATTTGTGCCTGGGGACGATCGAGTTTTTTACTTCGGTTGGTTAAGGCTAATTCCGCGCGGTGCCTGAGACAAATAGTAGGGGCTAGATTCCTTGGATTCCTTGGCCCTTGAAACGTGGGCTAGATGAGTTGCATTTTACACTTGAACTTGGCCTTGAACTTCCGCATGGCCATGGCCCATTCACCATATTCTTGGAATTCGACTGATAGGCATGCTCAGGTCAAAGAAGGAAAGGCCACGGCCAAGCAGAAGTTCAAGGCCAAGTCTACGGCGAAGTTTAAGTTAGCAATGGAGCCTTGGTC